>NZ_CP107845.1:7200000-7572749 GCF_041431415.1 Streptomyces sp. NBC_00513 | reverse complement strand
CCATGGCCGTCAGCTGCCACATGGAGAACCCCAAGGGCTTCATGGGGTCGGTCATCATCTGCTGATGGCCGACGGAGACGTAGACGTGATTCTCCTGGTCGCCCGACTCGGGGATGGGGAACAGCGTCGTGATCGGCCGGCTCTGAACGATCTGGAAGCCGTCGTCGACCAGGCACCATTCGATGTCCTGCGGGCGGCCGAAGTGCGATTCGATCCGCCGCCCGAGCTTCACCAGCCGCACGGCCTGTGCGTCCGTCAGCGCCGGCTGCTCCTGCTGCCGCGGGTCGATCGCCACTTCCCGCGTACCGCCGGCCGGGAGGGCGTGAACGGCACGCTGTTTGGCGGCGATCGTCCTGGCGACGACTTCGCCGTCCCGCACCGTGAAGACGTCCGGATTCACCAGGCCGGAGACCAGGGCCTCGCCGAGGCCGAAGCCGGCGTCCACGGTGGCGACCTTCCGGTTGCCCGTGACGGGGTCGGCCGTGAACAGGACGCCGGCCGCGTGTGGAAAGACCATCCGCTGCACGACCACGGCCATGTGCACCGCACCGTCGTCGATGCCGTTGCGCCGGCGATAGGTCACGGCCCGCTCGGTGAACAGCGAGGCCCAACACCGGCTGATGTGCCGCAGGATCTCCGTCTCGCCCACGACGTTCAGGTAGGTGTCCTGCTGGCCCGCGAAGGAGGCCGTCGGCAGGTCCTCCGCCGTCGCGCTGGAACGGACGGCGTAGGCGGCATGCTCGCCGAGCCGGGCGAGCTCGCGGGTGATCGCCTTCGCGATGTCGTCAGGGATCGCGATCCCTTCGATGGTTCGGCGAATCCGCGAGCTCAGCGCGCGGACCGCCTCCCGGTCGTCCGGGTTCAGGCGCGACAGTTCATCGAGCCGATCGTCGATCGACAGCGCTTCCGCCATGATCCGCCGGAAGGCGTCCGTCGTCACGCAGAAGCCACCCGGTACGCGAATGCCTTCGATCCGCGACAGCCCGCCCAGGTGCGCGCCCTTGCCGCCGACGACCGCGACCCGCGTCTCGTCGGTCTCCTGGAGATCACACACGTACTGCTCGATCACTGCCATGCCTCCGAGGCGTTCGTGTCCTGTTGCACCGTGATGGCCGGCCGAGTCGCCGGCGCCTGTGGCCCTGTCGAGATCACCCGCATGTCGTGCCCTCATTTCCGCAGGTTGTGGCCTCGACGGACGATTCTGCGCCGTGACCGGGGGCTTGCCGCAAGCCCCCCGGTGCGCTATACCTTGGGAGAGGCAAGGAGAGACATCTCCTTGCCTTTGCCATGTGCCGTCCGCCGCGACCGACAGGCCTCGCGTGAAACGGTGCGCCGCACACGGGTCTTCCGCGTTCGTGCCCGGTTGATCGTCTCGCGGCGGGGTAGCGGAGCGGCATGGCCACCGAGAACGCTTCCACCACCGCGACCGGTTACGTGCAACCCGAGATCGACGTCTCTGCGCTGACCGAGGTGCTCGACGGCGAGTACGCCGGGATCCGCGACCTTGTCCGTACCAACCTGGCGACGTACTCCTCCGTCCTCGAAGAGGCCGATGAGCTCGGCATCGACGCGTTTCGCGAGCGGGTGCGCGAGATCGTCGTCAAGATGGCCGCGACGGGCCAGACCGGCATGGGCTTCCCCACCGAGTACGGCGGGGGCGGCGACGTCGGTGCCTCGATCGCCGCGTTCGAGACGCTGGCCTTCGGCGACCTTTCGGTCCTGGTGAAGGTCGGCGTGCAGTTCGGGCTCTTCGGCGGTGCGATCCTGCACCTGGGCACCGAACGCCACCACGACGCCTACCTCCCGGACCTGATCACCGGGGAGCTCATGGGCTGCTTCGCGATGACCGAGACCGGGCACGGCTCCAACGTGCAGGCACTCGGCACCGTCGCGAGGTACGACGCGGCGAGCGGGGAATTCGTCATCACCACCCCCGACGACCAGGCGCGCAAGGACTACATCGGCAACGCGGCCCGCCATGCGGAACTCGGCGTCGTCTTCGCCCAGTTGGAGGTGGACGGCCGGTCCCGGGGCGTGCACGCCTTCGTGGTCCCCCTGCGGGTCGACGGCCGGACGGCACCCGGCGTCCGGATCGAGGACGACGGCCGCAAGATGGGGCTCAACGGCGTGGACAACGGCCGGATCTGGTTCGACGGGGTGCGGGTGCCGCGCGAGGCGCTCCTGAACAGGTTCGCCGAGGTCACCCCCGAGGGCGTCTACGAGAGTGCGATCGAGAACCCCAACCGGCGTTTCTTCACCATGCTCGGCACCCTGGTGCAGGGCCGGGTCAGCGTCGCGGGCGCCGGGATCAGCGTCGCCAAGGTCGCCCTGACGATCGCCACGAAGTACGCCGTGCGGCGCAGGCAGTTCCAGGCGGCCTCGGACACCGGGGAGCAGGTGCTCCTCGACTACGGTCTGCACCAGCGCCGGCTGCTGCCGCTCATCGCCCGGACGTACGCCTTGCACGTCGCGCAGGACGGTGTGCGCACACAGCTGCACGAGGTCTTCTCCGGCATCGAGGACGACGCGCAGGCGCGGCGCCGGCTCGAATCGCAGGCCGCGGGCATCAAGGCGCTCGGCACCTGGCACGCCACCCGCGTCGTCCAGGAGTGCCGTGAGGCGTGCGGCGGCGCCGGCTATCTCGCCGTCAACCGGTTCGCCGCCCTCAAGAGCGACAGCGATGTCTTCACCACCTTCGAGGGCGACAATCACGTCCTGCTGCAACTCGTGGCCAAGGGACTGCTCACCGATCACGCGAGCGAGTTCGAGGACCTCGACCAGCTCGGCATGGTCCGGTACGTCACCAACCTCGCCGTCGAGACCGTCATCGAGCGGACCTCGGCCCACAAACTGCTCGAACGGGTACGCGACCTGCTGCCCGGCGGTGACGAGTGGGACCGGGAGGCCGGCCTGCTCGACTCGGAGTACCAGCTCGCCATGGTCCGTTTCCGCGAGGAGCACATGCTCGCCGGCCTGGCCCGGCGGATCAAACGCGGGATCGACGAGAAGCGCGATCCGGGCGCCGTCTTCTCGCGGGTGCAGGACCACGTCATCGCGCTCGCGCGCGCGCACGTCGAGCGGCTGGTGACGGAGGCATTCGTCGACAAGGTGCGCGCGTTGCCCGAAGGGGGCGAGAAGGCGGCGCTCGCCCTCCTGTGCGACCTGTTCGCCCTGTCGACGATCGAGGCGGACCGGGCCTGGTTCATGGAGCACGGGCGGTTGACCATCCAGCGGTCCAAGGCGATCAGCCGCGAGGTGAACGACCTCTGCCGCAAGGTGCGTCCCCTCGCGGTCGACCTCGTCGACGCGTGGGGCATCCCGTCCGCCATGCTGCGGGCCCCGGATCTCGTGGGCTGACCGGGGCCCGGGCCCGCCGTCGGATCGTCCCGTCCCCCTAACGCGGCTCCAGGCCGATGCCGAGGACGGCCAGGACGGTGGCGGCGAGGACGGTCGTGCCGCCGAGCAGGGCGAGGGCCACGAAACGGCGGCGCAGGAGCTGGTAGCGGTGGGCGTACTCCTCCCTCAGTTCGTGGCTGCGGCCGGCGATCTCGTACAGGACGTCGCGGGTCCGCGCGAGGTGACGGGCCGTGTAGAGGTGGACGACGTCCTCGCGCTCCGCCCGCCCGAGCCAGGGAAGTTCGTCGGCGAAGGCGTCGGCTTCCATGGCGGCGGTGTGGTGCGCGGCGCGGCTCATCAGGTAGCCCTCCAGTTGGGCCAGGCCCGCTGCCGCCTCGTTCTGATCCCTCACGGTCACACCCCCTACCGGCCCGCGATGCCGCGGTCGGATCCGGGCGTCTCTCGGTTGCCGGGATCGTCCAGCGCGTCGCGCTTGCCGTGATGGACCGCGTCGTCCAGCGCGGCCACCTCGGGGTAGTGCAGGTCGAAGGCCGGGGATTCGGAGCGGATGCGCGGCAGGGTGACGAAGTTGTGCCGGGGCGGCGGGCAGGAGGTGGCCCACTCCAACGAGCGGCCGAAGCCCCACGGGTCGTCGACGGTGATCCTGGGAGCGGTGGTGGCCGTCTTCCACACGTTGTAGAGGAACGGCAGGGTGGACAGGCCCAGGAGGAACGCGCCGATGGTCGAGAACGTGTTGAGGGCGGTGAACCCGTCCGAGTTCAGGTAGTCGGCGTAGCGGCGGGGCATGCCTTCGGCGCCGAGCCAGTGTTGGACGAGGAACGTGGTGTGGAAGCCGATGAACAGGGTCCAGAAGTGGATCTTCCCGAGGCGTTCGTCGAGCATGGTGCCGGTCATCTTCGGCCACCAGTAGTAGAAGCCGGCGAACGTGGCGAAGACCACGGTGCCGAAGACCACGTAATGGAAGTGTGCGACGACGAAGTAGGAGTCGGTGACCTGGAAGTCCATCGGCGGGGAGGCCAGGATGATCCCGGTCAGTCCGCCGAAGAGGAAGGTGACCAGGAAGCCGATGGACCACAGCATCGGCGTCTCGAAGGAGATCGATCCCTTCCACATCGTGCCGATCCAGTTGAAGAACTTCACCCCCGTGGGCACCGCGATCAGGAACGTCATGAACGAGAAGAACGGCAGGAGGACCGCGCCGGTGGCGAACATGTGGTGGGCCCACACCGTGAGCGACAGTCCCGCGATGGCGATCGTGGCGCCGACCAGGCCGAGGTATCCGAAGACGGGCTTGCGGGAGAAGACGGGGAAGATCTCGGTCACGATCCCGAAGAACGGCAGGGCGATGATGTAGACCTCGGGGTGCCCGAAGAACCAGAACAGGTGCTGCCACAGCAGGGCGCCGCCGTTGGACGGGTCGAAGACGTGAGCGCCGAACTTGCGGTCCGCCTCCAACACGAGCAGGGCCGCCGCGAGGACGGGGAAGGCGAACAGCACCAGAACCGAGGTGAGCAGGATGTTCCAGGTGAAGATCGGCATCCGGAACATCGTCATGCCCGGACCGCGCATGCAGATGATCGTGGTGACGAAGTTGACCGATCCCAGGATCGTGCCGAAGCCGGCCAGAGCCAGGCCCATGATCCACATGTCGCCGCCGATGTACGGGGTGTGGTCCGAACTGCTCAGCGGTGTGTAGGCGGTCCAGCCGAAGTCCGCGGCGCCCTGGGGAGTCAGCAGGGCGCCCAGCACGATCAGTCCGCCGAAGAGGAACAGCCAGAACGACAGCATGTTCAGACGCGGGAACGCCACGTCGGGAGCCCCGATCTGCAACGGCATGATCGCGTTGGCGAATCCGGCGAAGGTCGGGGTCGCAAAGAGCAGCAGCATGATGGTGCCGTGCAGGGTGAAGATCTGGTTGTACTGCTCGTTCGACAGGATCTGCATGCCCGGTCGGGCCAGTTCGGCGCGCAACAGCAACGCCAGTACGCCGCCGACCAGGAAGAATCCGAACGACGCGATCAGATAGAGGTGTCCGATCTTCTTGTGGTCCGTCGTCGTCAACCACGACACGATCACCTGACCTGGAGTCCGACCCGCAACCGGGATCGGCGTGACCGGTTCGACCGACGTCACCATCGCGCACCCCATCAACTCTGGATCCAACAGAGGCTGTACGGCTGACGCCGCTTCCCATGTGTACGCCTCGCGCCGCGCCACGCCGCGGCCGGCACGCCGCACGGCGCGTCGGACCGTCCGGAATCCCCCGCCCGCCGCACTCAGGGCCGCGGCGGGGCTCCGGTGCCGCTACCGGGCCGTGTCACCATCCCCGGCCGTCGCGGGTACCCGGGGGAACGGGCTGCCGGCGAGGCCGGCCAGCAGATCGGCCGGGTCTCGGTAGACGGCGACCGCTCCTGCCTCCTCCAGGTCTTCGCGCGGAATGCCTCCGCACAGGAGGCCCACTGCGGTCACGCCGGCCCGGGTGGCGGCCCGCATGTCCCAGACCGAATCGCCGACGAACACCGCCCGCTCGGCCGGTACCCCCGCCAGGCCGAGGGCGTGCCGGACCTGGTCGGGTGCGGGCTTTCCCCGGTCGACGTCCTCGGAGGTCGCGGTGTCGGTGATGGCGTCGTCCGCGTCGATGGCCTTGCGCAGGGCCTGGAGTTCCCGGTCCTTGGCCGAGGTGACCAACAGGACCTTCCATCCGTCCGTCGCCAGTGCGCGCAGCAGATCGGCGGCCGCGTCGAAGGACGGGATCCGTTCGAAGTACGTGGCGTAGAGGGTGTCGTGCGCGGCACTGAGCCCGTCGTCTCCGGAGCGGTCGCGCCCCTCGCCAAGGAGGTGGTCGAGGAGGTCCTCTCCGGGCAGGCCGAGGGCCCGGTGGACGGCGTGTGCGGGCACGTGGTGCCCGGCTTGGCGCAGCGCTTCCCACCAGGAGACGACGTGGAGGTGGTTGGTGTCCGTGAGGGTGCCGTCGACGTCGAAGAGGGCGGCGCGGTCCGTGCTCATGCCTCGGGCGCCCTTCACAGGTTCCGCAGGGCGGGCAGCAGTTTCGCCTCGGCCCACTCCAGGAACGGTTCCTGGTGCCCGCCACCGATCTGTACGAGGGCGACTTCGGTGAAGCCCGCCTCCGCGTAGGGGCGCACCGCCTCCACGAAGGCCTCCACGTCGTTGCCGCACGGGATGGCGTCGGCGACGTCCTCGGGGCGGGTGTGCCGGGCGGCCTGGTCGAAGCCGGCCGGGCCGGGGAGTTCGGAGTTGACCTTCCAGCCGCCGAGCGCCCAACGGAACTGGTCGTGGGCCCGGGCCACGGCCGTGTCCCGGTCGGTGTCGTAGCAGACGGGAAGCTGGCCGACCCTGGGCTTGCCGGCGCCGCCGTGCGCGTCGAACGCCTCCAGGAGTTCGGGCTTCGGTTCGGTCGCGATGACGAGGTCCGCGTACCGTCCGGCGAGCGCGCAGGAGCGGGGGCCCGAGACGGCGATGCCGAGCGGAGGCGCTTGATCGGGCAGGTCCCACAGTTTCGCGTTCTCCACGTCGAAGTGGGCACCGTGGTGGCTCACGTACTCGCCGGTGAACATGCGGCGGATGATGTCGACGGCCTCTTCCAGCATCTCCAGGCGTACGTGGGCGGCGGGCCAGCCGGCGCCCACGATGTGTTCGTTGAGGTTCTCGCCGGAGCCCAGCCCGAGGCGGAACCGGCCTTCCGAGAGGATCTGCATCGTGGCCGCCTTCTGAGCGATGACGGCCGGGTGATAGCGGAAGGTCGGGCAGGTCACGTAGGTCATGAGCGGGATGCGGGAGGTAGCCTGCGCCGCCGCGCCCAGGACGCTCCACGCGTACGGGGCGTGTCCCTGGGACTCCAGCCACGGGAACGAGTGGTCCGAGGTGACGGAGAAGTCGAACCCCGCCCGCTCCGCCCCCACCACGTGGGACACCAGCTCACGCGGCCCGGCCTGTTCGGTCATCATCGTGTATCCGATTCGCACCATACGCACCGCCTAGCCGCGATGGGGCGGTCCGAAACCCTTCGCCTTGCCTGAGCCTCCATACGGCCCACCCCGTGGATGCGGGGCAGGGCCCGGGTCTGTCGCGAGGTCGCCGGCTCTCGCGCGTTGCCCCTGTCGGCTGGGGCACCGATCGCGCACGGCCACCCGCCGGCGGGCTGCCGGGAGGGGCCGACTCCCGCGGTTCAGGCGACGGGGGTGAGCGAGAGGAACGCCGTGATCGTCTTTCCGGCGTGGTCGGACCGAATCTCCGTACGGTCGGCGATCCGGTTGACCAGGAGCCAACCGAACCCCCCGGGTGACTCGACCGGCGTACCCGGCGGGCACGGGCAGAGCGTGGATCCGTCCGACACCTCGACCGCGACCGAGCCCGGGGGACACCACACGCGGAAGGCGGTCACGCCGCCGGCGTGGCGGATCGCGTTGGAGACCAGCTCCGAGACCACCAACAGCACGTCGTCCACGAGAGGCGTCCCCACGTGGTGGGTCGACAGGACGTCCCGGGCGATCAGCCGCGCGTCCTCGCATCTCAGTCCTGGCGTGCGACGTGGTGTCCCTGGCATCGCCTCTCCCTTCACCGGCCGTGTCCTCTCCCCCTCCACGAAGCACACCGGGCCGACGGTTCCCGGCCCACACGACAAGCCCACCCCGCGATTGCCGCCGTGGCGGGCCGTCCACGGCCCGCGGGGCGATCACCAGGCGCAGTCCGTCGATCGGGCCGGCGGCCGGCAAGGGCTGTGCCGGCCGGGCGCTGCCGTGGATCTGCGGCTCGCGGCCGGGCTGCCGGCACGGGAACGCGTCGGTCCGAGCACTGCCGATTCGCGGTTCCCGGGTGTCCGACGACGCACCGAGACGGCGGATATCGGCCGCGAGGTGTCCGGGCGACGCCTCGGACAGGGCCGGCTTCCGCGAGACCGTGGAACCCCACCCCAAGTGTCCTGATCCGGGAGCCGCCGGGTCTGCTACCTCACGGAGAATCACGTGCCGCAGGACGTCACCTTCGATCTGCCCTTCCCTATCGCGCTGAGCCCCGACCTTCAGGGTGCCCGGCAGCGCAACCTGGCATGGGTGCACCGCTTGGGACTGGTCGGGTACGGCCGGTCCCTTGACTGGTACGCGTCATGGGACATGCCGCTGTTGGCCGCCCACGGCATGCCCTACGCGCGCGGGGCGGCCCTGGACCTGTGTACGGACGCGATGGCGTTCTTCTTCGTCTTCGACGACCAGTTCGACGGACCCTTGGGCCGGGATCCCGCACGTGTCGTGGCCGTCTGCCGGAAGCTGATCGACATCGTCCACGGGGCACCGGCCGGACCGGGCGCCGACGCCTGCTCCCGCGCGTTCTCCGACATCTGGACCCGAAGCCTTCGCGGCTCCCACTCCGGCTGGGCGGCCCGCTCGGCGCACGAGTGGGAGTACTACTTCGCCACCCAGGCCCACGAGGCCATCGGACGGATCCGGGGCACGCCAGGGGATCTGGAGACCTACCTCCAGGTCCGCCGCGGCATCGCCGGCACCGCCGTCCCCCTCTCCCTCGGCGAGCGCGCCGCCGGCCTCGGCGTCCCCGCGGCCGCTTTCCACAGTCCGCAGTTGCGGCTCATGCGGGACATCGCGGTCGACGTCAGCATGATGTGCAACGACGTGTACTCACTGGAGAAGGAGGAGGCGCGCGGCGACGTCGACAACCTCGTCCTCGTCCTCCAGCATGCGGGCGGCGGCACCCGCGAGGAGGCCGTTGCCGCGGCCCGGGAGGAGGTCTCCCGACGCACACGACGCTTCGCGGAACTCGCGGCGCAGGTGCCGCAGATGTGCACGCGACTCGGGCTGACCGGACGGGAGTCGGCCCATGTCCGGACGTACGTCGAGGTCATGGCGTGGTGGATGAGCGGGTACCACGCCTGGCAGACCCGGACCCGCCGCTACACCGGCGCGCTCCAGGTCCTTCCCCGTACGGGCCCCGGCTACTTCGACGAGATCCTCCCCCCGTGACCGGGCACCGGCACGCACGTGCCGGATCCGCGTCCGTCGGTGACCAGGCCGCTTGGGGTGGCGCGACGCGGCTTCGTGAAGGAGTGTGAGTCAGCGCCCTATCCGCTGAAGACCGCGCGGTGTTCGCGCAGGAACGCGTCGAGGGTGCGGGGCGGGCGGCCGAGGATGTCCGTGACGGTGCTGTCGGGGGTCTCGGGCCGGGTGACGGCGAGTTGCTGGATCTCCGTCACGTGGTCGGCGAGCCAGGTGGGCATGTGGGCGTGGTGGATGAGGTCGTCGCGCAGTTCGTCCGGGGTGAGGTTGACGTAGCGGACTTGATGCCCGATCAGAGCGCCGATCCGAGACGCGATTTCGGGATGGGAGACCGCTTCGGGGCCGGTCAGGGAGTAGGTGCCGCCGGCTATGTGTGGCCTCGTGAGGGCGGCGGCGGCGACGTCGCCGATGTCGCGGCAGTCGATGTGGTTGAAGGGCGCGTCGCCCGCCGTGCCGAGGATGACGCCCTGGGCGACCGTGGGGGCCAGGCGCAGGAGGTTCTGCATGAACGCGTAGGGGCGCAGGATGGTGTGGGTGAGCCCGCGGGCGCGCAGGTGTTCCTCCACGGCGTGGTGTCCGCGGGAGATGGCGACCGGGGAGTCGGGTTCGGCGGCGGGTGCGGAGATCTTGACGATGTGTTCGATGCCGGCGTGCGCGGCGATGTCGATGACGCGGGTTTCGAGTACGACCTGTTCGGGGCTGTTGGCCATGGCGAGGAAGAGCTGGTCGGCACCCTCGAATGCGGTGTGCAGCGACTGGGGGTCGTTGGCGTCGGCGTACCGGACGTCGACGGGTTGACGGGTACCGGCGGTGCCGGGGATCGGGTTGTGCGGAGTGCGGGTCAACGCGCGGACGGGCGCGCCCAGTGCGAGGAGGCTGTGGAGCAGTGCGTTTCCGGTTGCTCCGGTCGCTCCCATGACAACGATCATCGTGTGCTCATTTCTTGGTGACTTCCCGGCTGGCGGTGCCGCCGGGGCGGGCTCGGTCGTGCTTGGGCTCGGTCAGGCCCGGGATCGCGAAGCGGGTGGGCCTGGTGTCGGGGTGGGCCGCGCCGCGGGTGTGGTGGCACGCCAGCGAAGGGTGACGATGGTGGTGGCGAGGGCTGCGGAAACGGGCAGGTCGATGCGCAGGCGCTCCAGCCACGGGGTGGCGGGGATCGGGGTGTGGGTGGGTAGCCATTGGGCGGTGAACCATCCCAGCGCGGCCGCCGCACCCGCGGCGGTGATCACGAGCCCCAGGGTCAGGGCGGTGCGCGGCATGGTGGTGGTCCACCGTCGGGGCTGCCCGCCGTGGCGCAGCCAGGTGCCGACCAGGAGCGCCACCACGGCGGAGGTTCCCGCGATGGAGGTGAGGGCGGCCACGGCCAGGTCCTGCTGCCCGGTGGCGAGTCCGGCGGCACCGGCCGTCAGCGCGGGGGCGACGTAGGCGGTCAGCACCTCGCGCCACAAGGTGAATGGCCGAGATGGTCGCGATGGCCGGGAGGCCGCTCGGCTGCGGCTGGTTCTGTCCTTCGTTGCGGGCATGCCGACCTCTTTCCGTCGTGTGTGCGGGAGGCGAAGGGGGCGCCGGGGCGACAGCCTTCGCAAAATAATTAGGCAGCTAACTATTGCGTCGAAAAAAGGGCCCTGCCCGAAAAGGCGGGGCCAAGGCGACCGGGAGCCGGGTCAGTCGGCGACCAAGGCCGAACTGCCACGCACGACGCGGGCGAGCAGATCGAGGAACACCGCACGCTCCTCGACGGAAAGCCCACCCACCATCGCCTCAAGCCGCCCGAAATGATCGGGCGCCATGTCGCGCAGGCGTTGCGCACCGCGTGCGGTCAGGACGGCCACCGTACCCCGCCCGTCCTCCGTGGACGGGCGGCGGGCGATCAGACCCTCGCGCTCAAGACCGTCCAGCAGGCCGGTGACCGTGGCCCTGGAGACATCGAGGTCGACCGCGAGGCGCGAGGGGGACTTCTCCCCGCCGTGGTCCTCCAGGTCGGCGAGCAGACGGTAGCGCCCCGTCGACAGGCCGAACTTGGCGAAGTGCGCCTCGGCCATCCGGCCGACCCTCGCACCGGCCGAGATCAGCCGCACCGCGACCAGCACCGCCTGCGGATCGACCTCCAGGCCATAGTGCCGGACCTGGCGCCTGGCCTGGTCGAGCGTAGGCGCCTCGCCGTCGATGTCATTCCCCGTCATGCAGATAATATGGCGGCTAATCACTTCTGCTGTCAAGGCACCGATCCCCGGGACCGGTGGACTCCTGTCCTCAGCGTCCACCGGCCTCCGAGGAACCCGCCGTCCGAAGTCAGAGCATCGGCGAGCAGCAGCCTCGGGTCGCCGGGAACGCGGCGCTCGGACCGTCCGGCCGGCCAGGTCGAGATTCCATCGTCCACCCACCGCGGAACGACGTGGAAGTGCAGGTGGGGAACCGACTGTTGCGACCCTGGGCCGTTGGCGCTGAGGATGTTCACACCCGAGGCGTCCACAGCGGTCCTAGTCGCCTCGGCCACGCGCTGGACCAGTGCCATCGTCGTGGCGAGGACCTCGGGCGGGGTACCGAAGATGTCCGCGTAATGGAACGTCGGGACCACCAGGGTGTGGCCCGGTGCCAGCGGGTTCAACGGAGTGAAGGCACAGGCCACGGGGCCACGAGCGACCCAGCCCGCGCTGTCTTCACGAATGAGCGTGCAGAAGACGCAGTCCATGCGACCCGACCCTGCCAGGTCCCGGCCGGGACCGGCGAGCCGGTTCGGGCGAGCCGGTTCGGGCGAGCCGGTTCGGGCGAGCCGGTTCGGGCGAGCCGGTTCGGGCGAGCCGGTTCGGGCGAGCCGGTTCGGGCGAGCCGGTTCGGGCGAGCCGGTTCGGGCGAGCCGGTTCGGGCGAGCCGGTTCGGGCGAGCCGGTTCGGGCGAGCCGGTTCGGGCGAGCCGCAGACCGGCGGAGTGCCCACGGATTCACCGGAGTTGCGCCGGAGGGAGCCCGGTCGGCGTGACACAACCCTCGGTGGCGTCCCGCCGGGTAGGCGGCCGACCCTGACGTGATCGGCCCGTACCGGGCCGCCATGGCGGGGGCGATGGGTCCGCGCCCCCGCCATGGCTCCGACTACTGCGATCGGGCTCTGGTGGCTCAGCCCACGCGTTCGATGCGGGCCCGACGGATCAGGTTCTTGCCCGGCTCACGCACCTTCTCGAACGCCGCGTTGTTCAACAAGACACAACTACCCGAAGGACCATTCACCGTCACCGTCGTCGCCTGCCCGTTGTCCAGATTCGTCACCTTCAACTTCGTACCCACCGGAAACGTCCCACTACTCGCCGCCGGCGCACCCGCCTCACCCGACAAAGTCACCGTCGACCCCTTGCACACCACGTCGCCGGTAGCCGGAGGCACCTGCGCACCCGCCGCACCGGCCGGCGCGGGTGCCGCCGCACCCGCCGCTCCGGACGGCGCCGCACTCCCACCCCCCACGCGTTCGATGCGGGCCCGACGGATCAGGTTCTTGCCCGGCTCACGCACCTTCTCGAACGCCGCGTTGTTCAACAAGACACAACTACCCGAAGGGCCATTCACCGTCACCGTCGTCGCCTGCCCGTTGTCCAGATTCGTCACCTTCAACTTCGTACCCACCGGAAACGTCCCACTACTCGCCGCCGGCGCACCCGCCTCACCCGACAAGGTCACCGTCGACCCCTTGCACACCACGTCGGGCGCGGCGGCGTTGCCGGTCGCCATCGTGGCGACGGCTCCTCCCACCACCAGTGCTCCGGTCACACCGGAAAGCACGAGCTTCTTCGTACGACTCATGGTCCTTTTACGGGACATTGACACTCCTCGACTCGATGGATGCTGTCCTCCCGTCCTGCATACGGCCGACGTCGCGCGCGAGTTCACTCCTGTCTCCGGCCGATTGATCCGGCCGTGGGGAGGTCCAAGCGCCGCGTGGCGTGCCACGGTGGGTCGGGGTGCCATGGAGTACGGGCAAAGGAGCAGGTGGAAGGCCTGGCGGCCGAGTGGTCGACGTGGGTACCCCACTCGCGCCGGCGGCCTCGATCGGCGCTGACCCAAGGCGGCCTAAGGAGGGCTTAAGGCGCCGTTGTTCCGCCCTTAAGGGGTCCTGGCCGTGAGAGCCCGGCCTCACGGGCCGGGCGTCACTCCACCACCAGGTCCGCCCGGGCCCGCCCCGGGGCGATCAGCCGGGCGTTCGCCTCGTCGGAACGCGAGACCCATTCCGTGGCGGCCTCCGGCTCCCTGCCGTGGCGAACGTGGCGGTCGACGAGCCGCCGGACACGCAGCGCGTCGTCCGGGGCGAGGAACCAGGCCTCGTCGAGGAGCGGCCGTACCGCCGCCCACTCCCCCGCCCCGTACAGCAGGTAGTTCCCCTCGGTGACGACCAGGGGTACGGAGGCGTCCACCCGGATGCTCCCGGCGATCGGTTCCTCCAGCGACCGGTCGAAGGCCGGGGCGTAGACCGCGCCGCCCCCGGGTGACCGCAGCCGGCCCAGCAGCGCCGTGTATCCGACGGCGTCGAAGGTGTCCGGGGCGCCCTTGCGGCCGGCCCGGCCCAGGCGCTCCAACTCGGCCTGGGCCAGGTGGAACCCGTCCATCGGCACCACCACGGCCTGCCCGGGTCCCAGGGTCAGGGCGAGGCGCTCGGCGAGGGTGGACTTCCCCGCGCCGGGCGGCCCGGCGATTCCCAGGATCCGCCTGTCCCCCGACGCCGCGAGCCTGCGCGCCCGCCCCTCCAGCTCCGTGAATTCCATGGCCTCATCCTGCGCCATGGCGCGCCCGGCACCGCGGCGTCCGGGCAGGGGTCCGGTGAGCGGCTCGCGCGGCCGCCTTCCCGCTCGGCTCGGGCTCCCGGTCGCGGAGCGCCGGCAGGGCTCTGCCCGGTCTCGATGAGGGAGCCCGTCGACGCCGCCGCGGACTCACGGCCGCTCACCAATCGCGGGTGGCGATCAGCTTCTCGACGTCCGCGTCCGCGAAGCCGTAGGCCGAAGCGATGTACCAGAAGTCCCCGGCGATCTCCTCGCGCGCGACGGTCTCGATCGCGCTTCCCGCCTTCTCGAGCTCCGTCTCCAGCTCGTTGAACTCCTCCGTGGCCGCGTGGGTGAGGGCGTAGAGGGCGGTCAGGTCCGACGGCTTCTCGGCCTCGATCCGCTCGCACAGTCTCAGCAGAATCTCCCTGCCCAGATCGAGAACGTGGTTCGGGAAGTAGGTGTCCGCGTACAGCGGCCGGAGGAAGGCTCGGTTGATGATCTGCTGGTTGGTGAGCTGCGGCATGAGGCTTCCGTCCCGTGACATGTCGTTGACGTGCGGTGGGTCCGATCCTCGCGCACCCCACTGACAGTTCGGCTGTGAGGCGCCCAGGCGCCGACCGGGGCGTGAGGCCTCCCGCGCGCACGCCCCTCTCACAGGCCACGGCCGCTGCTCCGCCGGCTCGCTCACTCGTGCACGTACCTGCATCCGAGGCGGCTTCCTCGGGGGAAGGAAGAAGTACACCCCGAAGCAGAGGTGCCGGTTCCGGTCGGTTCCACGAGAGGAAGTTCCGCCGTGGTCTTCGTAGAGCGCTCGTTCACGATCCCCAGGCCCCAAGCGGTCCTGATCGACTATCTGAAGGACTTCGGCCGGGCGCGGGAGTGGGACCCCGGCACCAAGACCTGCGAACGCCTCGACGACGGGCCCGTGCGGGTCGGCTCCACCTGGAGCAACGTGTCCGAGTTCCGTGGACGGGAGACCCGGCTCACGTACCAGCTGGTCCGCCTGGACGAGGACCGCCTGACCTTCGTCGGCGACAACTCGACGGTCACCACGACCGACGACCTCCTGCTGACCACCGTCCCGGGCGGGACGGCGCTCACCTACCGGGCCCGATTGGACTTCAAAGGGCTGTTCAAGCTCGCCGCTCCGTTCCTCGGAAAGGAGTTCAACCGTCTCGCGGACGAGGTGGAGCGAGTCATGCCGCAGGTCCTCGCGAACCTCTGACGGAGCAGTGTGGATTCCCCCCTGGTTCCGCCGTCGTACCGCGCCTTCCTCGTCGGCCACCGACGAGCGGCTGCACCCGACACGCCGGACACGCGCCCTCCCCCTGCCGGCCCTCGTCGGCGGTCGCCTCGCCGCAGTCGGAGTACTCCTGCGGCCGGATCCGGTGCCGCCGCCCCTTCGAGGGCATTCCCGCGGTCACGGACGGCCACAATGGAGCCATGAGCGAGCACCGCTTCACCCCTGACCAGTCCGGCACCGGCTGCGCCCCGAGCCCCGCCCTCCGGCCTCGGTACCGCCACAACCTCCGGTACGAGAACCCGGCCGGCAAGGCCTGGACCAGCCCCGAGGGGCACACCCTGCGCACTCCGTCCGAGCTCACCGTCGTCACGTGTGCCTGCGGCCTCGCCACCGACGCGCTCCCGAGCGACGACGCGCGGCTCGTCTACGAGGAACACCGGAACACCATCCGCGACGAGTCCGCGTGAAAGGCGAACCCGCCGCGCCAGGGCGGGGGCGGCGCTGCCGCCCCGCGGACCGACCGCGGACCGACCGCGGACCTTGGCACCCTGGTTGAACCGGGTCAGGGGTCAGTGGTGCGGTGAGCGCATCACCCGCCCCATCCGGGCATCGCCCACCGATGCCGGACGGGGGCGGTGCCGTCCGGCGAGCCGGCGGACGCCCGTGAGCGCGGTGACGAGGTGGGCCATCAGGGCGCTCACGTGGTCCGCTCCCCGTGCACGGCGGACCTTGCGAGGCCACGGAACCCGTCCCACCGCACCTTCGGCCGGCCCAGACCCCGACGCTCCAGGTAGCGGTCGGTGGCCCGCTTGGTGTGGCGCAGGACGCGAAGCGCGTCGGTCGCCCGCCCCGAGCCCATCGGTTCCACGACGGCCGCCGGGACGAGGATCCAGCCGTCCGTGGTCCGCCGCAGGTCCCCTCGGACGGATGCGTTGTACATGCGGTTGAGCCGCTCGTCGTGACGGTGCACCAGCAGCGTGGCCGGGCCCCGTTGGACGGCGCAGTCGGACGGCACCTCGACCAGGTATCCGGCCGGGGTGGGCCTCGGCCGGGTCCGGGCGAGCAGCGGTGCCCCCGACGCGTCCCGGGCGGCCAGTACCGCCGTGGGGAAGCGGCTCAGCTGCGCGGCTCCGGGCAGCGCTTCCGTCCCGGTCACGGCCGCCGGCGCGCCCGGTTCGAACAGCGTGGCCAGTGGCGGCCGTACGAGTACGCGCTCGGGTTCGACGGTGATGTGGAGCCGCAGATAGTACCAGTGCATCAGGGGCCGCAGGGCAGGCGAGAGGTACGCACGGCTGTGGGGCTGGCGCTCGAAGAGCCTCTGCCAGTACGCCTCGGCTCCTTCCGGGCCGGTCATGATCTCCTCGGGGCACTCGGCCCTGCCGGCGACGAAGAGCTGCGGGGCGGGGTCGAGTCCGCTGCCCGTGGGGTCCGAGAAGAGCAGCGCGACCCGGGCGTCGCGGCGCACGTTCAGCGCCTTCTGCGCGAACGCGAGGGAGGTGGTCAGCAGGAGGGTTCCGTCCTCGCGCCGTGCCACCGCCGTGGGCCAGGCCTGCGGGGTCCCGTTCCTGCCGAGGGTGACGAACTCGCAGGTCCGGTAGGCGTCCAGGGCGTCGAGGGGGGCGGAGTCGAGTACGGTCATCGTCCCGTCCCGCCGTCCAGCGGGGCCCGCAGCGCGCGGCAGGAGGCGGCGTACCGCCGGCGTCCGACCGCCTTCCACAACAGTCGCCCGATGAGTGGGGCCCTACCCAGGAAGTACGCCTGTTCCCGCGGGGTCGCGTCCTCGAGGAGCGCGCCGAGCGCGAGCATGAGCTTGTTCCTGGGGACGGTCTCCAGGCCGCGTCGTCCGACCGCGTCCCACTCGGCGACGGTGAGGTGGTCGGCCACCAGGGGCAGGATCGTCCGCTCCTCGTCGTCGAGGTGTTCCAGCAGGGCCGAGTGGTGCTCGTCCAGGGCCTGCGCGAGATCCTCCCCCGCCTCGCGGTCGACGGTCCGCAGCCACCCGGGTACGCGATCGGTGACAGCGGCCAGGCTCCGGTCGATCCGGGAGTGCTGCTCCTCCATCCGCGCGATCAGTTCCTCGTCCGCCGCGCGCTCGCGCAGCAGCGGCCAGATCGTCTCGTCCTCGACGGTGTGGTGGTGGTGCAGCCCGGTCATGTACTCGGCCACGTGGGTTGCGATCTGGGTGGCACGGGTGGTCTCGCCGTCCGGGACGGCTCGGACCAGGCGCGGAAGCAGGGCCGACTCACGACGGAAGACTCGGTGGACCACGACCATTTCGTGGGTGTGGGGACGTTCGGAGGTAGTGCTGGGGGACACGCCGGGTTGCTCCGTGGATCGAATGCGGACGGTGGATGTGACCAAGGTGCCTGTTGTCACTTGGTGTTGACTTGGCGTTGACTTGGCGTACCGCCCGACCCCCGTGATCCTCCTCCCCACTCGCCTGACCTGGGCGTTCATCCTTCGTCGACGTAACGTTTTCGCCGCCTCCGGTAGATTTCCGGACGTGCTGCGAATACGAGTGCTGGGCTCCCTGGACGCCGAGACGAGAGGAACGCCGGTCCCCCTGGGAGCACCGCGGCAGCGGGCCGTGCTCGCCTGTCTCCTCGCGGCCCGCGGTGCGGTGGTGTCCGTGGACCGCCTCGCCGAAGACCTGTGGCGCGGCACCCCGCCGGCCAAGGCCACCGTGTCGTTGCACGCCTACGTGTCCAACCTGCGTCGCCTGCTGGAGCCCCGGCGGCCGCCGCGCGCCCCCGCCACCGTCCTGGTCACCTCCGCGCCGGGGTACGCCCTGCACCTCCCCCGGGACGCGGTGGACGCATGGCGCTTCGAGGCACGGCTGGACCGGGCACGGCGTGCCCCGGCCGCGCAGAGACGGGAGTTGCTGGCCGAGGCACTGGCCTGGTGGCGGGGCCCGGCCTTCCAGGAGTACGCCGACGAGGCGTGGGCCCTGCCCGAAGCGGCGCGCCTGGCGAACCTTCGGGCGGACGCCCGCGAGTTGGCCGTCGCGGCCGACCTCCGCACCGGGCACACCGCGGAGGCGGCTTCGGCCGCCGAGGCGCTGGTGGGCGAGCACCCCCTGCGGGAGGAGGGCTGGCGCCTGCTGGCGCTCGCCCACTGGGCCTGCGGGCGGCGCGCCGACGCACTCGCCGCCCTGCGCCGCGCCAAGGCGGTGCTGCGCGATGAGCTGGGTTGTGATCCCTCTCCCGCCCTGGTCGGGCTGGAGCACGCCCTCCTCGACCAGCGGATGGAGGTACTGCACGCCCACGCGCCCGAGCGGCCGCCCGCAGGGGCCGTGGCGGAGCCGCCGCGGGTGATCGGCCCGCCCGCGCAGGACCCCGACCCCGCGCCCGCCGGGCGGCCGGCCCTGTTCCTCGGCCGGAGCGAGGAACTCGGCGCCGCCGACACGGCGGCGCTGGCCGCCCGTGGCACCGGCGGCATGCTGCTGGTCACCGGCGAGGCGGGAGCCGGGAAGTCGGCGTTCCTCGCCCGGTTCGCGGACCGGCTGCGGGGCGAGGGCTGGACGGTGGTGATCGGCCGCTGCCCCGAGCACGAGGGCGCGCCGCCGGCGTGGGCCTGGGTGGAGGCACTCGGCGCCCTGGCGCGCGAGGTACCTCCCGCGCACTCGGGGGAACTCGCCGTGCTCCTGCACCAGCCGGAGGGAACGGCCGCGACCACGCGGGACGAGGCGACCGCCGACCGCTTCCGTACGCACCGCGCGTTCACGGCGTGGCTTGCCGCCGCCTCCACCGGGCGACCGCTCGCCGTGCTGCTCGAAGACCTGCACCGGGCCGACGGGGAGACGTTGGCCCTGCTCGAAGCGGCGGCGGCGGTCACCGGAGTGCCCCTGTTCACCGTTGCCTGCTACCGCCCCGCCGAGGTGACCGGCCGGCTGGTCACCAGCCTCGCCCGGCTCGCCGGCCGCCTTCCGCACCGGATCTCGCTCGGCGGGCTCCCGGCGCGCGACGTCGCGACCGTCGTCGACGCCGTCTGCCGCGAGCCCGTGGACAGGGCCACGGTCGACACGATCACCGCGCGGACCGGCGGCAACCCGTTCTACGTCTGGGAGAGCGCACGGCTGCTCGACCGCGAAGGCGCTCTGGTGGCGCTCTCCGAGGTCCCCCAGGGTGTCCGGGACGTTCTGCGCAGGCGATTGGCGCTGCTTCCCGAAGCCGGGCTGGCCGTCGTGCGCCTCGTCGCCGTCGTCGGCCTGGAGACCGATGTCGCCCTGCTGGTCGAGGCGGCCGATGCCGACGAGGAGACCGTGCTCGAAGGGCTCGACGCCGCACTCGCCGCGGACCTGCTGACCGAGCCGGCGCCCGGCCGGGTCGGCTTCGTGCACGCCCTGGTCCGCGACACCGTCTACACCGACCTGTCCGGCGTACGACGATCGCGCCTGCACGACCGTATCGCCCGGACGCTGCACCGCCACCGGCCCGAGGACCTGGCCGCGCTCGCCCACCACTTCGCCCGCTCGGGCAGGGTCGCGAACGCCCCGCTGGCCGTCGACTACGCCCTGCGCGCCGCAGAGCTGGCGGAACTCAGATACGCGCACGACGTGGCGGTCGGTCTGATCGCGCAGGCGCTGGACGTGCACGGCGCGGCCACCGCCGATCCGTACGCGGACCCCGACGTCACCCTCGCGCTCCTGATGCGTCTGCTCGGCGCGCAGGTCCGCGCCGGCGCCACGGACGCCGCCCGGCACACCCGTCAACGGGCGGTGGATCTCGCGGTACGGGCCAACCGCGACGACCTGGTCGCCGCGGTCTACGGAGCCTGGACCGAGCCCTCGCCGTGGCGCAGTCGGCTGGCGGGCCTCTTCGACCGGACCGCGCTGGCCCGCCTGGAGCGGCTCGCCCGGGACCCCGCCCTGAACGGGGCGACCCGCGCCCGCGTGCTCCAGGTCCTCGCGGACGCGGTGGCGGGCGAGGACGCGCCGCGCGCCCGCGATGCGGACGACGTGCAGTTGGCCCTGGCCCGTTCCATCGGCGAACCGCGGCTGCTCGCCTCGGCCTTGATGACCTCGGCCAAGTTGCCGCCGCATGAGCTGAAGAGCGCGGCCCGCCCACCTCTCGTCGCCGAACTGCGCGAGCTGGCCGAGGACCACGACCTGCCCGCCCACCGTTGGGTGTGCGAACACCTCGACGCCATGACGGCCGCCGCCCGCAACGATCCCGCCGCGGTCCACCGACACACGACCGAGGGCCTGGACCTCGCGCACCGTTACGGAATGCTGTGGGCGCGGGGCATCAACGCCACCACCCGTGCCATGCTGGCCGCCATCGCGGGACGGTTCACGGAGGCGGAGGAGCGGTACGCGCAGGCGGACGAACTGTTCCAGCGGGTCGGGGCGCACCACGCGACGGGCCCGCGCACGCTCGGCCTGTGGACCATCCGCTTCACCCAGGGGCGGACAGCCGACATCGAGCGCAGCGTCCGCGAGGTACACGAGGCCGTCGGCGCGCCCGTCGCGGTGGCACACTCGCTGGTCCTGGCTCGCCGGGGACGGCTGGACGAGGCACGGGAGGTTCGTTTCCCCCCGCGACCGGTGACGGACCACCTCTACGGTGTCGAACTCGACTACCGCAGCGAACTCGCGGTCCTGCACGCCGATACCGAGGCCGCCGGCATGCTGATCGAGCACCTGCTGCCGATGCGCGACCAGTTCGGCGGCGCGGCCAACGCGGCCTACGCCACCCGCCCCCTCGCCCACCCGCTGGGTGACCTCCACCGCCTCCTCGGCGATCCCCGGGCGGCGGCCGATGCCTACGCCCTCGCCGAACGTGTCGCCCACGCCTGGAACGCTCCGCACCACGCGACGGCCGCCCGCCACGCCGCGGCCGACCTGGCGGCGGACCACCGCCGGCGCCGGACCTTCGCCGTGTGACACGGCGCCCGGGTGTCGGGGCGAGGCACGGGCCGGGCGCCCTCTGCGAAGGCCCTGGGCGTGGCCACCGATCGTCAGCTCGACTTCGTCTCCCGCCGGGGTGAACTCCCGGATCCTCCAGGTGCGGTCGTCGATGGGGTTGCCGGCGCCGGTGGTGTGCGCCGGGACCGCGAGAATGGGGCCCGCCGGGTCCTGCGTACGCAGTTCCGCCTCGGTGACCGCGTCGCTTCGATCGGTCCGGTGGAGGGCTGGGGCATGACGGGCTCCGGGATCCGGGGGCGACGGGCCCTGCGCAGTGTGCCGGGCGCGGGCGGCCGAGCCGCGGCACTCCACGGCAGGGCTGCCGCGCTGTCACCCGGTCGGAGCCGCGCATCGGCCCCGAGGACACGGGTCGGCCGGGCCGGGTCCCGTGGCGGTGTCGGTGGTGATCGCGGCGATGGCCGCTTCCCTCGCCGGAACGGAGACGGCGAGGTCCCGCCGGTCCTCGGGGGCGGCGGTCAGGGAGGGGGTGGCGCGGTACGGTGGAACGGCTCGTCGCGGAGCGGGACGTATGGGTGTCGACAGCCCACCCCGATCACGGGCCGCACCAGGTGCCGTTGTGGTTCGCCTGGGACGGCCAGGCGGTGTGGATGTGCACCGCCGCGACTTCCGCGACCGCGCGGAACGTTCGCAGGGAACCACGGGTGCGCTTGTCACTGCCGGACACCTTCGACGTGTTGCTGCTCCAGGGTGAGGCGGAGTGGTTCACCGACCAGGACGTGCCCGCAGACGCGGCCGACGCGTTCACCGGCAAGTTCGGGTGGGACCCGCGGACGGAGAACGAGTCTTGTCTGTATGTGCGCGTGACGCCCAGGACCGTGCGTGCCTGGCGAGGCGAGGCGGAACTGCGCGGCAGGGTGCTCATGCGCGAGGGAACCTGGCTGGGGTAACCCGGCTCCATCGACCGCACGCGGAGGAGCGGAGGAGGGGCGCGGCCCGCCGCCCCGGGGGGAAATCCGCCGGCCGGAGGCCGTACGCGCCAGGCATCCTGGGGGCATGCACGACGTTCCGAACCGCCAGATCCGCGCGGCACACACCGCCGACACCGTCACCGTCTACCAGGCGTACTCCCCCCTGTTGGGGGTTCCGGCCGCCCGCGAGGGACGATTCCCGCCGGCCTGGAAGCGGGAACGGATGACGTGGATCAAGCCGTCGTTCCTGTGGATGATGTACCGCTGCGGCTGGGGCGGCAAGACCGACCAGGAGACGGTCCTGGCCGTCGAGATCACCCGCGAGGGGTTCGACCGCGCGCTGCGCCACGCCTGCCTCTCGCACCACGAACACGGCACCCATCCCGACGTGGCGACCTGGAAGCGGGCCCTGCGGGAGAGCTCCGCCCGCGTCCAGTGGGACCCGGAACGCGACCTGCACCTGAACCCGCTGCGCCACCGCTCGCTCCAACTGGGTCTGTCCGGGCCCCTCTCGCGCGCGTACGCCGACGAGTGGACGGTCGCCATCCGCGACGTCACCCCGCAGGTCCGGGAGATCCACGGCCTGGTCCGAGCCGGCGAGGACGCGGCGGCGCGGGCCCTCATTCCGGCGGAGACCCCCTACCCGGCGGGCCCACTGCCCCACCTCGGTGCGTAATCGATCCGCCCGATCAACACCCCTGCCCCAAGGGCCCCTTACGCGGTGCCCACCGCGTCTCGGTCGTCGCCCGCCCGGGTGGCGAGTTCCAACAGTTCGTCCACCGTCCACTGGTCGTAGACGTGTTCCCCGTACTTGGCCGCGAGCACCCGTCCGTCCGGGCCGATGAGCAGGTCCGCAGGCAACCCGAGGCGGCCACCGGCCGGACGCGGCGACGGCAGGTGCTCCCGGCCGCGCAGGACGGCGAAGGACGCACGGGTCAGGGAGCGCAGCACCGGCCACCAGGCTCGCGGGTCCAGGAGCGAGCGCGGCGAGGCTTCGACGCCGAACTCCCGATACAGCCGCTGCTCCGGGTCGGCGATCACCGCGAAGGGGAAGTCGGCCACGTGCGGCAGGAGTTCATGGACGGGCGAGTGGAAGAGCACCACCTCGCGGATCCCGGCGGCCTCGATCTCCTCGTGCCGCCGGACGATCGAGCGCAGGTGGAGGTGGCAGACGGGGCATCCGGCGAAGCGCCGGAACTGCAGGTGGACGAGCCGCCCGGGCTCCGGCGGCAGAGCGACCCGCTCCCCGGAGACGGCCGTGAGGCGGTGGGCGTCCACGGTGGAACCGGGTTCGAGCATGGGAAACCCCTCCCTCGACAGGCGTAGGCGTATGCCGTACGCCTACATATCAGCGTAGGTGTATCCCGTACGCTGTCAACCGTCATGCCACGTCCCCGCTCGCTCACTCCGGACCAGGCGGCCGCCGCCGCACTCGCCGTCATCGACCGCGACGGTCTCCCCGGCCTGTCCATGCGCGCCGTCGCCGCCGAACTCGACATGAGCACCATGGCCCTGTACCGGTACGTCCGCGACCGCGAGGAACTCGAAGCCCTCGTCGTCGAACTCGTCCTCAGCGGCGTCGACAGCACTCCCCCGCCGCCCGCCGACGCCTGGCACGACCGGATCACCGTCCTCGTCACCCGGCTGCGCGACACCGTCGCCGCCCACCCGGCGGTCCTGCCGCTCACCCCCACCCACCGACACCGCTCCCCGAGCGTGCTGCGCTGGTCCGAGACGGTGCTCGGGGTACTGGGTGAAGCGGGCATCCAGGCCGAGGACCGGGTCATCGCCCTGCGGGCGCTCCTCGCCTACGTGGTCGGCGCGATCCAGCAGGAACACCTCGGCCCCCTCGCGGGCGCGGGCACCGCCGCCATCGCCGCGCTCCCCGAAGACGATTTCCCGCACATGACCGCGACCGCTCGTGACGCCCGCTCCCTCACTCCCGACCGCGAGTTCCGCGGCGGCCTGGACCTCCTCCTGCGCGGGCTGGCGTGAATCGCGTCCGTAGGGCGGCCCCATGGGCGGGAGTTCTGCGCGTGCACCCGGTGGCGGCCCGGAACTGCGTTCATGTCCTGCCGGGGTCAGGGCGTCAGGTCCTGTTCGGTCCAGACGGTCTTTCCTCCGGGGGTGTGGCGGGTGCCCCAGCGCTGGGCGAGCTGGGCGACGATGAACAGTCCGCGGCCGCCTTCGTCGATGGCGCGGGCGTGGCGCAGGTGGGGGCTGGTGGTGCTCGTGTCGTGGACTTCGCAGGTGAGGGTGCGGTCCTTGATGAGGCGTAGCCGCAGGGGCGGGTTGCCGTGGCGGAGAGCGTTGGTGACCAGTTCGCTGACGATCAGTTCGGTGGCGGCCGCCGTGTCGTCGTCCACGTTCCAGCCCTTGAGCGTGCGGCGTGTGTGCCCGCGGGCGGCGGCAGCCTCGGTGAACTCGTCGGCCAGGTCCCAGGTGGCCGTGGCGTGGGTGGGGAAGGCGTGGGTGCGGGCGAGCAGGAGTACCGCGTCACCGTCGCGGCTGCCGGGCCCCAGTGCGTACAGGGCTTCGTCGCACAGATCCTGCAGGGATCGGCCCGGATGGGCGAGGACATCGCCGAGAAGGCCCGGGCCGGTGGCGTCCCCCGTTTCGGCTTGGGCCGTGGTGAGGAGCCCGGGGGTGTAGAGGGCGAGGGTGGTGCCCTCGTCGAGTGCGACGGTCGTGGTGGCGAAGGGCCAGCCTTCGCCGCCCAGTGCGGGCCCGATGGCCGGCTCCACCGTGTCGGTGCCGCCGTCGGGACGGACGATCAGCGGTGGCGTCGGTTGGCCGGCGCACGCGAACGTACAGGTGCGGGCGAAGGGGTCGTAGACCGCGTAGAGACAGCTCGCGGAGAGCGGCTGTTCGTACATCGGGTCACCGGTCGGTTGGGCCGCGCGTTCCGCCGCCAGGAAGCGGGCCGTGTCATTGAGGCGGGCGAGGAGCTCGTCCGGTTCCAGGTCCAACGCGGCCAGCGAGTGGATGACGGTGCGCAACTGTCCCATGGTGGTCGCGGTGTGAATGCCGTGTCCGGCGACGTTGCCCACGACCAGGGCGGTGCGCGCGCCCGACAGGGGGATCGCGTCGAACCAGCCGCCGCCCCCGTTGTCACCGGGAACGTGCAGGTGGGCCGTTTCGACGGTGCTCTGCCCCATGGGATGGCGCGGCAGCAGATGGCGTTGGACCGTGGCCGCGATGGTGTGCTCGCGGGTGTATCGGCGGGCGTTGTCGATGCAGAGGGCGGTATGGGCGCTCACCTGCCGCAGGAGATCGAGATCGCCCTTGTCGAAGGGATCGGACCCGTCGGTGCGATAGAGGCTCACCAGGCCCAGAACCCTGCCCCGCAGGGCCAGAGGGGCCACGAGCAGGCTGTGGGCTCCCGCGGAACGAATGGCGCCCGCCCTCTTGGGGTCGGCCCCCAGCCACGGGCTGTCATCGCCCAGGGAAACGATCCGGGGCCTGAGGTCGATCAGGGTCTGACTGTAGGGAGTGGGGTTGCCCAGACTCCGCACGTCGCCCACGGGGTGGGCCTGAGCCTGTCGGCGTTCGCCACGTGCCTGGAAGGCGGCGCGGCGCAGCGGCACGTCCTGGGCGAGCGGGCCCGTCGGGGGCTCCTCACCGCGCACCACCGCCTCCACCACCTCCACCACGGCGATGTCGGCGAAGGCCGGCACCAGGGCGTCTGCCAGCTCCTGACAGGTGGCGATGACGTCGAGGGTCTGCCCCACGCGCTCACGAACCCCGTCGAGGACCCCCAGTCGGGCCCGCGCCTCCTGCGGTTCCGTGACGTCGACCGCCGCGACCGCCACCCCCAGAATCGTTCCCCGCTCGTCGCTGAGTCGGAAGACGGAAACCGAGCGCGTCCTCTCCCGTCCCTGATCCGGGTCCAGCCGCGAACGCACCAGGTGCTCTCGCACCGGCACTCCGGTCTTCAACACACCGCGGATCATCTGCGTCACCTCCCCGATCGCGGTCAGGCCGGGGAAGACATCGGTGAAGGGACGCCCCAGCAGTCCCTCGACGGGAACGCCGTGCATGGTCCGCGTGGCGGTGTTGATCCGCACCAGCCTCAGCTCCGTGTCCAGGACGTGGAGCCCTACCGGTGACTGGGTGAACAGGGCGTCCAGCACCGCCAGGTCCACGTCCCCGGGAACACTCCGCCGTGCTTGACGGGACGGATCCTCGTGCGTCACCGCGATCACCTCCGCACCCAGCCTGCCCGACCGGCGTACCGGTGGCCCTCCGCAGAGCCGTCAAGTAGCTCAATCAGCTCCGCCCGAGCCGCGGCCGACCCAGGGCCCCGAAAGCACCCGCCACTCCCCCGGCTCCGACATCCGGGCATCCGGGAGCAGAGCGAGGCCGCTCTGAACCGAACGAGGTCCCGGCAGCGGTGCGCCGCCGGGGCCCGTCCGGTGAGCGGACCGCCGATGGACGGTCTCGTCAGGGTGTCGGCCGGGCGGTCCGTACCCGGCGGACCAGGCCCACCGCCAGGTCGCCCAGCATGAAGGCGAGCAGTGTCACTCCCAGCACCGGCATCGCCCAACCCAGGGCGGCCACCAGCGGAACTCCCACCACCAGCACGGGAATCGGCAGGCGGCGCCACGTGCCGCGGACCGGGGCTCGGCCCAGGGCGGCCTTGCCGTCCGCGCGGGTGGGTCGGCGCTGCCACCACATGCGGTAGCCCCACACGATCACCAGAACCAGACCGAGCGCGATGACGGCCAGCACGATCTGGTTGAGGACGCCGAACAGGACACCCATGTGCCCCTGCACGCCGAGCTTGCTGAGCTTCGCCGGCAGCGGATAGTCGGCCCACCGGCTGTGCGAGGTGACCTTGCCCGTACCGGCGTCCACCGCGACCTGGTCGTAGTGCACCGGCCAGACGTTGTCCTTCTGCGCCACGACCCAGGCGCTGGAGGCGTCCGCCGCGGGCTTCACCTCGACGGTGCCGCCCAGCCCGGCGTCCCGGGCCGCGGCGAGTGCCGCTTCGAAAGCGGCCGGATCCGGCTCCGCGCTCTTCTCGCTGCCGGGATCGCCGCCGTGGCCGGCGTGTTCCCCGCCTTCGCCCCCGGCCGGCGGTCGGGTCCCGGGCAGCGTCGTGTCGAGTTCGGGGGCGTGCCCCTTGGTGGCGTCGAGCAGTTGCCCGAAACGCTCGCCCGCGTAGTGGGACCAGGTCAGGCCGGTGGCGCTGAGGAAGAACAGGCCGAGCGCGAGCCAGACGCCGGTGGCGGCGTGGAAGCCGCGGGTGCGGCGCACTCCGCGTGCGGCCCGGTCCGGGAGCAGCACGCCACGGGTGGACCGGGCACGTTGTCCCCGGCTGCGACCGATCCACAGCACGAGGCCGCCGGCGACGACCACCCAGAGCCAGCTGGCCGCGACTTCGGAGTAGAGGCGGCCCGTCTCGCCGAGGTGCAGGTTGCGGTGCAGGTCGTCGAGCCAGGTGGTCAGCGGCGTCGACCCGAACCAGGTGGTGAGTTCGCCTTGGACCTTCGCGGTGTAGGGGTCGACGAAGACGGTGCGCTGCTTCTCGCCCAGCTCGGGCAGGGACAGCACGACGCGTGTGGTGTTTTCGGGTTCCGCCGGGGTGGTGACGGAAGCGAGCGAGCCCTCCGGGTGCGCGGCACGCGCCGCGGCGATCTGCGCGGACAGCGGTCGGGCCTGCTCGCCGACCTCCTCGACCTGGAGCCGGCTGCCGTAGACGAGCTGGTCGAGCTGCGGGGTGAAGGTGTAGATCAGCCCGGTGAGGGCCGCGACGAGCAGGAAGGGGGCGACGAACACCCCGGCGTAGAAGTGCATCCTCACCAACAGGGCGCGCACGCCCTGCCGGGAACGCCCGGGGGACGGATCCTGCGCCGGCGCTGCCGGTCTGAGCGGTTCGTGATCGGTGGTTGATGTCACGTGCGTTCCCCCATGGGTGCGGCGGTGCCTGAAAGGGTGACGGGATCGGCGGCGAGGCGGGAGCCGCGAGGGTTCCGGACGGATCGGGCGAACCGTGTTCGCCCCCGGTCGCGCCGACCGCCGCGCATGCCCATCACCTCGTGTCCCCGCCGTCGTTCCTGTCCGGATGACGAGGCGCCGGACGCCGGGTCCGGCTGCCTCTCCCCGGTAGTCGGATGGGAAGCCCATCTGGTTTCCGCCACTTTCAGGGAATCGAGAACAGTGAAGGCGCAGGCGGCGCGGGATGCACCCGGAGGCGACTTGGCCGGAAACCGTGCGGGCCGTGTCCAATGGGCGGGTCGGATGGCCGGGGCTGCGTGAGCCGGTGTCCGGAACCCGACCGGACGACGCACGAGCCGAGCGCACGGGCTCGCGTCATCGGACAGGGCCGCTGTCGGAGCGCCCGAAGGGGGCTCGCTCGGTCGGCATACGATTCCGGCATGCTGAGCGAACTCCTGTGGGCGGGCGCCTTCGTGGCGATCATCTGGTGCCTCGTGGCGGCCGTCAGACGCGCGGCCCGCGGTGACCGCTGGATGCTCTGGACCCTGCTTCTGGCCGTGTTGACCGGCATTCAGTACCTCGTGGGCCTGACGCACCTGCTGGTCCTGGACATGGGTGAGATGTGCGAACTCACCCTGCACACGCGCTTCGACCCCGACCATCACGTCGAAACGCTGCTCCCGCTGTCGAAGACCTGCAACGCGGACGTCGATCTCGTCCCCGGATACGTGAACCCCGTCCTCGCCGTCCTCGCCTCCGCGACGCTGGTGGCCGCGGCCGGAACCGCCACGCGCGCGGCACGCCTGCCACACCGTTCCGAAAGGCGTTGACGGCCGAGCCCCCGCACGCCCGCGTTCTCAGTCGGCGAGCATGCCGCTGCGCAGGCGGGCCAGGGTCCGGGAGAGGAGGCGCGATACCTGCATCTGGGAAATGCCGAGTTCGGCGCCGATCTCGGCCTGTGTCAGCTCCTCGGCGAAGCGCATCCGCAGGATCCGTCGGTCGCGTTCGCGGAGCGTCCGCAGGAGTGGGGCGAGGGTGTGGAAGTCCTCGAAACGGTCCATGGCGGGATCGATGTCGCCGACCGTGTCGGCAGGCGCCCGGCTGTCGGTGCCCGCGGCGGACCGCTCCTCTGCGGTGCCGGCGGCGTCGAGGGAAGCGCTGTTGTACGCGTTGGCCGCCACCAGCCCCTCGATGACTTCCCTTTCGGGAAGCCCGAGGTACTCGGCGACTTCCCTCACCGCCGGCGCCCTGCCCAGGGCGTCGGTCAGGGCCTCCTGGCACCTGGCGAGTTCGGCGCGCAGTTCCCGGAGGCGGCGCGGGACGTGTACGGCCCAGGTCGTGTCACGGAAGTACCGTTTGATCTCGCCCGTGATGAAGGGCAGGGCGAGGGTGGAGAACTCCACGTGCCGGCCCGGGTCGAAGCGGTCGACGGCCTTGATGAGGCCGATGGTGCCGACCTGGATGAGATCCTCGATCTCGACGCATCCGTTGGCCTGGGCGCGAAAGGGCCCTGCCGCGTAGCGGACCAGCGAGACATTCATCTGGATGAGGGTGTTGCGGGCGTAGTGGTACTCGTGTGTTCCCTCCTCCGACGACCTCAGCCGGATCAGGAACAGACGTGACAGCTCACGCGCGTCGGCGGGCGCCACCTGGAGGGGCTCGTCGATCCGGGGCAGGCTCCCTTCCGACCGGATGACCTGGCACGCGCGCCGATCCGGGGCCTCCCTGGCCGTCTCGCGCCGAGAGTCGACGGCCGGGGGGTGAGGCATGAGAGCTGTCCTCCCGAACGAATGGTTGCCTGGAGCCGGGTTCCTGGAGCCGCGTGCCCGCGCTGTTCCCGGTTACACCGGGCAGCAGGACGTCATGACGCGGGGCGGGGGCGGCAGCCGTCCGGCTGCCGCCCCCGCCCCGGGGTGTGCGCGCGTCGGTCAGACGCGGTGCGGCCCGTCGTAGTAGCCGCCCACCTGACGGTGGTAGTCCGCGTTGCCGAGGTGCTTGTCCTTGTCGAACTCCGGAGCGTTCTTGATCTGCTCCTTCGTACGGTCGACATGGATCCTCTCGTCGTCCGCGTCGATCCGAACGACCGTCCCGGCCGGCAGCAGCACTTCCTTGCCGAAGATCCACGGACCGGTGTCCACCACGATGTACGCCGACCCGACCTCGTCGGAATGCTTGTCGACCTTGCCGATGGAGCCGTCCGTCGCCTCGACCTTGTAGCCCGTCAGATCCGCACCGGCCAGACGACCGGACGTCTCGCGGTAACCCCACACATTCTCAGTCATACGAAGAACTCCCTCACCACTCGAAATCAACGGAGGCTTTCTCCCGGCACATTCACCACCGGCAAGGCGCCTTCCGCCACCACGCCGCCTGCCCCCGACCACCGCACCCACACACCCGAAACACTCTTTTCTCGATTGACCCGAAAGAGCAGCCCACACACCCGCGAGCGACAAAGCGCCCCCTCAACACGACGGTGGGGCCCGCCCCCGGAAGGACGGACCCCACCACGCGTTCACCACAGACGGAACACCCGTCTACCAGCGGTACCAGCGGCCACTCCCACCCTTCGGACGGGCCACGAACCCGACGAGCCACAGCACCAACACCGCGATGGCGACCCACCAAAGGATCTTCACCGCGAAACCGGCACCGAAAAGAATCAAAGCGAGCAGAAGAACAAGAAGCAGGGGAACCATGATTATCAACCTCCGAACGGTCGAATGCCCCCACACCCCCAAGCCATGCGCCCCGGATTTACCTGTTTCTTATCACCGCAGGCGGGCAACCGGATGGGCCGCGTGGTGCGACCCGGGACAGGCGCGGTGGGTGCGATCCCCGTGGACGAGCTCGCACGCCGGCACTTGGAGAGTTCGGGACTTCACCGTCATGGTCGTCTCACGGAGGACATCCGATAGCCACGCTCCGGCGGGGTAGGCGCGGAGAGCGGCGACCGCACAGAGGTCCTCGCGGAACGGAGAGTGCCATGCAGAGTCCGATCACGTCCGAGAGCCGTACCGGCAGTTCGGCGCAGTACACCGGCCGGCCTCTCCGTCCCGACCAGGCGCGTGATGCCGCATCGGAGTTCCTCACCTCTCTCGACCCGCCGACGGCCGAGAGCACCGCCCAGAACGTACTCCTTCTCGTCTCCGAGCTGGTCACGAACGCGCTTCGGCACGCCGGCGCGGTGACTTCGCTGAAGCTGCGCGCCGACCACCTCCGCATCCAGGTGACCGTCGAGGATCCCAACCCCGCCCACCCCCGGGGCCGCGCCCCCGACTGGACGGGCCTTGCCGGCGGCTTCGGCTGGCCCATGATCGAGCGTCTCGCCCAGAGCCTGACCATCGTCCCGGCGCGCCCCGGCGGGGGGAAAGCGATCATTGCCGCTCTCGCCCGCTGAGCCTCCCCGCTTCGCCGGCGGTACGCCTGCGGCCTGGCGGCCGGCGCTCCCGCCCCGGACGACGGGTCGCCCCGAAGGCCTCGCACAGCCAACCCGACCAGGCCATTAATCGTTGCTGCGCACCCACATCTTTTCTCCTTTCGCCAGGTTAGCTTTTCCCTCGGGTGAAGGTACCCTTTTGTGTAGTGCCCGCCCGGGCCGGAGGCTGCCCAGGCAGCCGAGTCGAGGTTCACGATGGCCGTACGAGAATCGAGGAGGAGCTGTGGGAGAGGCGACGTGGGTGCGTACGCTGCCCGACCTTGACGGCACTCGCGTGATCGTGTGCTCGGGCGAATTGGACTCCGCCACCACGGGACCCCTGCGGGAGGCCCTGAGGGAGGCCGAGCACGACGGGATCCACAAGACGGTCGTCGACCTGGCCGCGGTGTCCTTCGCCGATTCCGCCCTGCTGAACACCCTGGTACAGGCGTACCGCCGACAACGCCTCATCGTCGTCGGCCCCTGCCGCCCCCAGGTCGCCAGGCTCTTCCAGATCACCGGTACCCACACCCTCCTCGACCCGGCTCGCGATTGAGTCGGCTCTCCCCTCGGCCGCGATGCGCCGAGCGGCAGGCTCGGGATTCGGGGCGTCCGGCACGTTCCGGCGGGCGAATCGGGGCCGTATGCCTACTCTCGCCCATGCAGATTTTCCCATGCTTGAGCATGAGGAAATCGATCCGACGCAGGGGCCGCTGCCCGATGCCGGGTATCGCGCCCCCCTTCCCGGAAGGGGTGCGGGGCGCCCCGGGCGCGCGACTCGCGCTCAGGCGAATCCGGTAGCCGTGCCGGGACGGAAGAGGAGGTGTGCACGTGGCAGTCCGTCGAAACCACCGGGAGTCCGCCGTGGCAGCATCCGCGACACCGACACCGACACGACGGCGAGGGGTCGGGGCCTGGGCGGCCCTCGCCGCGTTCCTCGCCGTGACCTACTGCGTCGCGGCTCTGGGCGCGCTCGCGTCCGCCGACGCGGGCGAGGTGTACGGATCACTGGAACGACCGGACTGGGCGCCACCCGCCTGGCTTTTCGGTCCCGTCTGGAGCGTCCTGTACACCGCGATCGCGCTGGCGGCCTGGCTGGTGTGGCGCCATCCGGACCGCTCCCGCGCGAGGACCGCCCTCGTATGGTGGTCCGCGCAGTTGCTCCTCAACCTGGCCTGGACACCCCTGTTCTTCGGCGCGCGCGAGTACGGACTCGCCCTGCTGGACATCGGCCTGCTGTTGGCCGCTCTCACGATCACCCTGGTCCTCTTCCGGCGGCTGAGCCGCGCGGCGGCGCTCCTGCTGACCCCCTACCTCCTGTGGGTGGCGTTCGCGACCGCCCTCAATGCGGCCATCTGGCATCTCAACACCTGAGCTCGATCCGCGGAACAGAAGCCGCCCGGCAGGCCATACCGCCTTGAGGGTGCGCTGGATGGCCGCCCCCGTCCGTGGGGGTGTGCCCCCTCCAGGGAGCGGAGAGGACACACCGGGTACCAAGAGCCACCCAAGAGCCACCGGACAACGGGCCTCCGCGGCCGGTCAGTTGCCGGGCGGGGTCCAGTCCGCGGGCAGGCCGGACTGGGCGAGGACGGTACCGAGGCTGTAGTGGTCCTCGTCGGAGGTGATCCGGCAGCGGTTCCCGTCGAGGTCGAGGAGGGTGGTCATCGGCACCGCGAAGGGCTTGGGTGCGCCCTTGAGGTGGCCGGAGTAGACGGCGTCGACGGTGACGCGGTCGCCCTCGCGACGGGTGGCGCGCACGGTGACGTGGACGTTGTCGATGAGGCTGTCGGCACGGGCCTTCCACCCGGCGATCTCCTGACGGCCGCGGAAGGTGACGCCCACCGCCAGGTCCGTGTAGGTGCCGTCGCCGGTGAACAGGGCGCCGAGCGCCTGCGGGTCGGTGCCGTTCCAGGCGCGGGCCCACTCCGTGACGATCCTCGGCGGCCGCCGGTCGGCACCTGCGGGGTGGGCGGCGTGGGCGGTGGTGGCGGTCGTGGCGCAGAGGGCCGCGGCGGCGACCAGCACGGTCGTGGCGCGGGACGGGCGGGTGGTCGAGGTCATGGTGGTGCTCCTTGGGACGTGGGTGGGGTCTGGGTGTGGGGCGCGGCCGGTGGTGGCCCGCCACGAACCGACCGCGGTGGGCGGTCGGGAAGGTGTGTCGGGGCCGGACGGCGCTGCCGGTGAGGGCGGCGGGCCCCGGCCGGCACCGGGCCGCGGGGTCCCGGACGAGCGGAGGAGCCGTTCCCGGCCGAGAGCGTCGGCGGGCGGGGGCCGTCCCTTCCGCTGTGTGCGTGGAACGTTCATGGGGCACAGACTCGGGCCGGGCCGTGTCCACATTCCAGGCCTGACCGGGGCGGGGAGTGTCCAACGCCGTCCGCGCTCGTCCACCCGTCGCTTGTGAAGGCGTGCGCGCCGTGCCGGTCCGCACGCGACCGCCGGGCCAGGGCTCTGGTTGCACCGTTCGAGGGGAGATCGCCCCCCGAACGGCCGAGGGGGGCGAGCCGCTCCCGATCGCGCGGGAGCCGCCGAGAAGGGTGGGCCGGTACCTGTGTGCGGCCAAGGACGGGAGAGATCAGTGACCTCAGCTGTGGACAAGGGGCGGGAGCGGGGGCCGCAGATCGTCAGAGGGCAGAAGGCCCTGGTGACCGGCGCGAACTCGGGCATCGGCAAGGCGACCGCGATCCGTCTGGGCCAGGCGGGCGCCGATGTCGTCGTGAACTACGTCTTCGGGCCGGAAACGGCGGAGGAAGTGGTCGAGGAGATCAAGTCGTTCGGGGTGCGGGCGTACGCGCACCAGGCGGACGTCTCCCAGGAGGACCAGGTCGTCGCGATGGTCGACCGCATGGTCGAGGAGTTCGGCACCATCGACATCATGGTGGCCAATGCGGGGCTGCAGCGCGACGCCCCCGTCACCGAGATGACCCTCGCCCAATGGCAGAAGGTACTGGACGTCAACCTCACGGGGCAGTTCCTCTGCGCCCGGGAGGCGGCCAAGGAGTTCATCCGTCGGGGCGTCGTACCGGAGGTCTCCCGCTCGGCCGGGAAGATCGTCTGCATGAGTTCGGTGCATCAGATCATCCCGTGGTCCGGCCACGTGAACTACGCCTCCTCCAAGGGTGGCGTGCTGATGCTGATGCAGACGTTGGCGCAGGAACTCGCGCCCAGCGGTATCCGGGTCAACGCGGTCGCGCCCGGCGCGATCCGCACACCCATCAACCGCAGCGCCTGGGACACGCCCGAGGCCGAGGCGGATCTCCTGCGCCTGGTTCCCTACCGGCGCGTGGGCGACCCCGAGGACATCGCCAACGCCGTGACGGTCCTGGCCTCCGATCTGATGGACTACGTCGTCGGCACCACCCTCTACGTCGACGGCGGAATGACGCTCTTCCCCGGCTTCGCCACCGGAGGCTGACCCGACCGTGGACGACCACGTCACACACCGCCGGGTGGTCATCCTCGGCGGCGGCTTCGCCGGCCTGTTCGCCGTACGGGCCCTGCGCAGCGCCCCCGTGGAGGTGACCCTCGTCGACCGCTGCGCCCACCACCTCTTCCAGCCGCTCCTGTACCAGTGCGCCTCGGGCATCCTCTCCGAGGGCCAGATCGCCCAACCGTTGCGGGCCGTCCTGCGCCGCCATCCCCGGGTCCGTTGTCTCCAGGCGACGGCCGATGACGTGGACGTGGCCCGCCGGGTCGTCCGAGCGACCCGTCCGGACGGCGCCGTGCTCGAACTGCCCTACGACGATCTGATCGTGGGGGTCGGGGTCCGGCAGTCCTACTTCGGGCACGACGAGTTCGCGCCGTTCGCCCCCGGGATGAAGACCCTGAAGGACGCGCTGGCCGTACGGACCAAGATCTACCAGGCGTTCGAGATGGCCGAGGCGAGCACGGACCCGCTGGAGCGCGCGCAGTGGCTCACCTTCGCCCTGGTGGGCGGCGGCCCCACCGGGGTCGAGTTGGCCGGGCAGATCCGGGAGATCGCCGGCCACACGCTGGAGCGGGAGTTCTCCACCATCGACCCCGGCCAGGCCCGGGTCCTGCTCTTCGACGGATCGGACGGAGTACTGGGCGCCTTCGGGCCGGTGCTGTCCCGCCGCGCCGCCCGGACCCTGGACGACCTCGGCGTCGAGGTCCACCTCCGGTCGATCGTCACCCAGGTCGACGACAGGGGCCTGACGGTGAGCCGCAAGGACGGCGGCAGCGACCGGGTGGAGGCGCGCACGGTGCTCTGGACCGCCGGGGTCGAGGCGCCGCCGCTGGCGACGGCGCTGGCGCGGGCGACGGGCGCCGAGCAGGACCGGGCGGGCCGCATCCGTGTCCTGCCCGACCTCAGCATCGCCGGCCATCCGGAGATCCGGGTGGTCGGCGACCTGATGAGCCTGGACAAGCTGCCCGGCCTCGCCGAGGTCGCGATGCAGAGCGGTGCCTACGCGGGCCGCCGGATCCGCCACTTCGTCGAGGGCCGGACCCGTGAGCCCCGCCCCTTCCGGTACCTGGACCTCGGCAGTGCGGCGTACATCTCGCGGGGCAGGGCCGTCGTGAAGATGGGCCGTTTCCACGCCTCCGGGCTGATCGGCTGGCTCATCTGGCTGTTCATCCACATCGTCTTCCTCACCGGATTCCGCAGCCGGGCGGGCGCCCTGCTCAGCTGGGCCGTGGTCTTCGCCTCCGGCTCGCGTCGCGAGCGCGCCTTCACCGCGGCGGGCCCGGACGTCACGGCTGCCGCGCCCCATTCCCCGTCCAGCCCACCGGCCGACCCCTCGGTCGCCCGGAACGAGCCACGGAGACCCGTATGAGCACCACGGCACACCTCTTGGCGGATGCCCCCGCGCAACTGCTGCCCGCACGGGAGATGATGGCCTTCACCCTGGCTTCGCACATCCTCCTGGTGCCACTGGGAGTGGCGCTGCCGTTCATCACCCTGGTCATGCACTACCGGGGCCTGCGCACGTCCGACCCGGTGGCGCTGCTGCTGGCCCGTCGCTGGTCCGCGGTGATGGCCGTCCAGTTCGCCATCGGCATCATCACCGGCACCGTGCTGTCCTTCGAGTTCGGGCTGCTCTGGCCGGGCATGATGGGCCGGTGGGGCGATGTCTTCGGTCTCGGCTTCGGGATCGAGGCGTGGGCCTTCTTCCTGGAGGCGATCCTGATCGCCATCTACCTCTACGGCTGGCGCCGCCTGAAGCCGAAGACGCACTTCTGGCTGGGCGTCCCGATGCCGCTGGCGGCGTTGATGGGCGCGTTCGGCATCATCGCCGCCAACTCGTGGATGAACACCCCCCAGGGCTTCACCCTCGACGCCGACGGCCGGCCCGTGAACGTCAGCGTCCAACAGGCCATCTTCACGCCCATGTTCGGCCCGCAGTACTGGCACTTCGTGGTCGCCATGTTCCTCACCGCGGGCTACGTGGTGGCCGGCGTGTACGCGGTCGGCTGGCTGCGCGGACGTCGCGACCGCTATCACCGCCTCGGCTTCACCGTGCCGTTCACCCTCGCCACGATCCTCACCCCCGTGCAGTTCATCCTGGGCGACAACATCGCCCGGCAGGTCTTCCTGAAGCAGCCGATCAAGTTCGCCGCCGCGGAGCTGGTCTGGACGACGGACACCCACGTGCCCGAGTACCTGTTCGGCCGGCTCCAGGAGGACGGCAGCGTCAAGGGCGGGATCAAGATCCCGTGGCTGGACTCCATCCTGGCCGGCTTCAGCCCCGACACGAAGGTCACCGGGCTGAGTTCGGTACCGGCGTCCGACCGCCCCACCGCCACCCAGGCGACCATCGCGCACTGGGCCTTCGACATCATGGCGACCATCGGGAGCGTGCTGATCCTGCTCGCGCTCTGGTACGCCTGGTGCTGGTGGAAACACCGCGACCTGCCGAAGTCGCGGTGGTTCTTCCGGTGCGCGGCCGTGGCCGGCGCCGCGAGCCTCGTGACCGTGGAGTGCGGCTGGATCATGACCGAGGTGGGGCGCCAGCCCTGGATCGTCTACCAGAACATGCGGGTCTCCGAGGCGGTGACCGGTACCCCCGCCTCCTCCCTGTGGATCATGTTCGGCCTCGTCGTCGTGATCTACGTCCTGATCTTCGGCTCATTCCTCGGCGTGCTGCTCAAGATGCGCACCCGTTGGCGGCTCGCGGACGCCGGATCCGCGCGCCTGCTCTCCGACGACCCGGAGACGGACACGCCGTACGGTCCCCGCCCGGAGACGGTCGCCGGCGCACCGGGTACCCGTCGAGACCCCGGGAGCGAACTGTGACCGCGAGCATCGTCGCCTGGATCCTGCTGCTCGTGATCGCCGCCTACGCCTGTGGCGGCGGGGTCGACTACGGCGCCGGCTTCTGGGATCTGTTGGCCGGTGGGGCCGAGCGCGGCAAACGACCCCGCTGGCTGATCGACCATGCCATGGCCCCGGTCTGGGAGGTCAACAACGTCTGGCTGATCTTCGCGTTCATCCTGATGTGGACGGGGTTCCCCGTCTTCTTCCAGACGGTGTTCACCGCGCTCTGGCTCCCCCTTGCACTCGCCGCCATCGGGATGGTCCTGCGCGGCGCCGGGTTCGCGCTGCGCAAGCCCACCCAGGGGCTCGCCGGACGCCGGATCTACGGCGCCATGTTCGCCGTCTCGTCCCTGCTCACGCCGTTCTTCCTGGGCACGGCCATCGGCTCGGTGGCCTCCGGGCGTGTCGCTCCCGGAACCCCTGCCACCGCCCACGCCTGGGCGAACACCACCTCGATCATGGCCGGGCTCGTCGCGGTGGCCTCCACCGCCTTCCTCGGCGCGGTGTTCCTCACCGTGGACGCCCGCCGGTTCGACGCCCCCGACCTGATGGGGTACTTCCGTCTCCGGGCATGGATCGGCTGCGGCGCGCTGTTGATCGTCGGCGTGCTCGGCCTGACCGTGACCGACCCCCATGCCTCGTACGTCCATCACGGACTCACCCACGGCGCCGGGCTCGTCCTCCTGCTGATCGCCGTGGTGGCTCTGGCGGTCACCGCCTGGCTGATCTCCGGCAAGGCGGCGGGGTGGGCGCGGTACTCCTCGGTCGCCGTGGTGGCACTGCTCGTCGCCGCCTGGGGGTTCGCCCAGCGGCCCTACCTGGTGCCCACCTCGCTGACGGTTCAGCAGGGCGCCGGTGCGAGCGCGCCGTTGCAGTGGATGCTCGTCGTGGCGGTCGTCGCCCTGGTGTTCATCGGCCCCGCGCTGGTCGTCCTGTACCGCCTGGACACCCACGGGGTGCTGGAACCCCTCACCGACGAGGACGTGGCGGAGTGACGCTCCGCCGCGTCGAGCGGCCGGGGTCGGTTCGTGTCGGCCGCGGCGTCGTTCGGGTCGCGGGTTAGTCCGGGCCGGCACGGATCCCAGGAGGGCCGCAATGACATCGAGCCAGGTACTGATCGGCGTCGGGCTCATCGTGGCCCTCGCCGTCGGCTGCCAACTGCTGGCGAACCTGCTGCGGGTGCCGGCGATCCTCCTGCTGCTGCCGGCCGGGTTCGTCGCCGGCGTCCTGACCGACGACGTCGATCCCGAGAAACTGCTGGGCGACGCGTTCTCGCCGCTGGTCTCGCTCGCCGTCGCGGTGATCCTCTACGACGCCGGACTCGGCCTGGACCTGCGCCATCTCAAGGGCCACACCCGCACGGTCGTGGTGCGGCTCATCTGGCTGGGCGCCCTGGTCACCTTCGTGTCGGCGGCGCTGCTCGCCGTCCCCATCATGAGCATGTCCCTGGGCGCGGCCGTGATGCTGGGCGCGATCCTCGTGGTCAGCGGCCCGACCGTCGTCGGACCGCTGCTCAAGTTCGTCCGCCCGACCGAACGGCTGCAACGCGTCCTCGTCTGGGAGGGTTCCCTGATCGACCCGGTCGGCGGCATCCTCGGCGCGCTCGTCTTCCACGGAGTGCTGGCCGGTGGACAGCCCGGTCTGGCCGCCCAACTGGGCGCGTTCGGCGTCAGCGCGGCGATCGGGTTGATCGGCGGCGCCATCGGCGCGGCGGTGCTCTGGCTGCTGCTCCGCTTCCTCACCCTCGACGAGGTGCTCGGCACGACCACGCAGTTCGCGGCCGTGATCGCGGTGGCGGCCGGCTGCGACGCCCTGCGGGACGACACCGGCCTCATCGCCGCCGTCGTGATGGGCATGGCCCTGGCCAATCTGCCGGGGCTGGACATGCCGGCACGCCGGCCGTTCTTCGAAACCCTGGTCTCGCTGATCATCGGGCTGCTGTTCATCGGAATCTCCGCCACCGTCACCCCTCAGTCGCTGCGCCACGTCGTGCTGCCGGCCCTGGGCCTCGCCGGTGTCCTCGTTCTCGTGGTCAGGCCCCTGGTGGCGCTCCTGTCGACCCTCCGCACCGATGTTCCCTACCGGGAGAGATGGTTCATCGGTTGGATGGCGCCGCGCGGCATCGTCGCCGCGGCCACCGCGGCCACCTTCTCCGCCGCGCTCGTACAGGCCGGCATCGAAGGCGCGGACGAGATCCTTCCGGCCACCTTCATCGTGATCGTCGCCACCGTCATGCTCTACGGCCTGACCGCCGTTCCCGCCGCACGGTTCCTCAACGTCCGTCGTTCGGCACGCTCGCGGCCGCTGCTCGTCGGCGGCGATCCCTGGGTGGTGGATCTGGGGGGCGCGCTGCGCTCGGCGGGCCTGGACGTCCTCATGTGGGCGGGCCTGGACCGCCAGCGCCAGAGCATCGAGGACGCGGGCCTGGAGCTGGCTCCCGGCGAACTCCTCGCCGCCGCCACCGGGGCCGGGGCCGAGTTGGAGGGGATCACCGATGTCCTCCTGCTCACCGACGAGGACGACTTCAACGCCCTCGCCCTCATGACCCTCAAGGAGACGGCGGAGGGTCCCGTCCACCGCCTGATGCCGCCCACCCGCAGCCACGGTGTGGTCGCCCCGTACACGGGCAGCGAGGTGCTGTTCTCCGCCGGTCTGAACCGGCCCGAACTGGCCCGTCGATACGCGGCGGGCGCCCGCGTCGTCACCCGCGTAGTGCAGGACGGGGACCTCCCGGCCGGGCACGACGTGCTGTTCCTGGTCCGCCCGGACGGACGGCTCACCGCCGCCACCGAGTCGACGCCGCCGACGCCCGCCGCGGGCGATGTCGCCGTACTCCTGACACCTTCGCCCGAGCCCCACCCCGGCACCGCATCGGCCCCCCGGCCGCCGATTGGTCCAGGGGGATGACGGTCACGACATTCCCCGGACGATCGCGCGCCGGACCTTCCGCAACGGGCGGCCGTCCCGTGGTACCAATCATCGGGACTTGTCGGCCGACGCGTTGCAGATGGCCTCAGCTGCCGAGGAGACGATGAGCATGTCAGCCACCCCCGCCGGGCCGCCCGCCCCACCCGCGCCGGATCCGTTCGCGGTGATCCGCACCCGCGGGTACGCCGTTCTGCTGGTGATGACGGCGTTCCTCGGCATCCCGATCTCCGCGGCGGCCTTCGGATTCCTCGCGCTCGTGTCCGAACTCCAGTCGCTGACCTACACCGACCTTCCCCGAGCTCTGGGCTTTCACGGAACGCCGTCGTGGTGGCCCATCCCCCTCCTGGCCCTGGCCGGGCTGCTGGTGGCGCTGACGATCCGCCACCTGCCGGGCGAGGCCGGACACAAGCCTGCCGAAGGCCTCGTCACCACCGGCACGCCGAAGCCCATCGACCTCCCCGGTATCGCACTCGCGGCCTTGGCCTCGCTGGGTGCGGGCGTGGTGCTCGGTCCCGAGGCGCCCCTCATCGCGCTGGGCGGTGGCCTGGCCGTGTTCTTCGGCCGGGCGATGAAGCGTGACATCCAGCCCGAGGCGATGGCCGTGTTGGGCGCCTCCGGAAGCTTCGCGGCCGTCAGCACACTGCTCGGCTCGCCGCTGCTCGGCGCCTTCCTCCTGATGGAGGCTGCCGGTCTCGGCGGGGCGACGATGGCGATCGTCCTGGTGCCGGGCCTTCTCTCGGCCGGTATCGGGGCACTCTTCTTCACCGGTCTGGGATCGTGGACGGGCCTGGGCACCTTCTCGCTGGTCCTCCACCAAGTGCCGCAGGCCGCCCGCCCGGACCTCGCCGGGTTCGGCTGGGCCGTCGTCATCGGGGCGCTGGCCGCACTCGGCGGAACCGGGATCCGCCGGATGGGCCTGTTCCTCCAGCACCGGGTCGAACGTCGACGGGTGCCGGTCACCGTCCTGGTCGGCGTTCTCGTGGGAGTGGTCGCGCTGGTGTACGCCGAGTCGACGGGCAAGGAGGCGTCCGAGGTCCTCTACTCGGGCCAGGACGCGCTCGGACCGCTGCTGGCCGGCCAAGCCGGCTACTCGGCGGGGGCCCTGGTTCTCCTCGTGCTCTGCAAGGCGCTCGCCTACGGGCTGTCCCTCAGCGGCTTCCGCGGCGGCCCGGTCTTCCCCTCGATGTTCGTGGGAGCGGCGTTCGGCCTGGCCATGGCGCACCTTCCCGGCCTGGACGTGACTTCCGGCTTCGCCATGGGTGTCGGTGCGCTGTGCGTGGCCATGCTGAAACTGCCGATGACCTCCGTGTTGCTGGCCACTCTTCTCCTGGGGTCGCAGGGCCTCACGGTGATGCCGGTCGTGATCGTGGCGGTCGTGGTCTCCTACGTCCTCTCGCTCCGGCTCACCCCGGCTCCCGCTCCGACGCCGGCGTCCGCGTAGTCGCCGATCGCGCCCACCTGCCCCGCCCGCACCCCGACCTGGAGGCCCGATGCCCGAGAGCCCGACCGGACAGCAGTTCCTGCTGCGCAGCGGTGAACAGAGAGCAGTCGTGGTGGAGCTCGGGGCCGGGCTGCGCGATTACACGGTCGGCGGGCGGCCCGTCCTGGACGGCTACACCGCCGACGAGCCGATCACGGGGGGTCGTGGGCAGCTCCTCGCCCCCTGGCCGAACCGCGTCAGCGGCGGACGGTACGCCTGGAAGGGCGAGGAACACCAGCTCCCGCTGACCGAACCGGAGGCCGGCAACGCCATCCACGGGCTCCTCCGCTGGGCCTCGTGGGAGCCGCTGGAGCGTGCCGAGGACCGCCTCCTGCTCGGGACCACTCTCTTCCCGCAGCCCGGCTACCCCTTCCACCTCGGCGTCCGTGCGGAGTACGCGCTCGGGTCCCAGGGGCTGGCCGTCACCGTGACGGCACGCAACCTCGGTGGGAGCGCCGCGCCCTACGGGGTCGGTCAGCACCCCTACCTGACCGTGGGCACCGAACGGGTCGACGACGCCGTGGTGACCCTCCCGGCCCGGGCGTGGCTGCCGCCCTCCGATCAGGGCGCGCCCCCCGCTCCGCAGCCCGTGGAGGGCACGGAGTTCGACTTCCGTACGCCGCGCGTGCTCGGCCCCCAGCACCTGGACACCCCGTTCACCGAACTGGAACGGGACTCCGCCGGCCGGGCCGTGGTGCGGCTCGCGCACCCTTCGGGCTCCCACGGCAGCGACCTGTGGCTGGGCGAGGAGGCGAGGTACCTCCAGGTGTACACCGGCGACACACTGCCGGTCCCGGACCGGCGGCGAGGCCTCGCGGTGGAGCCCATGTCCTGTCCGCCGGACGCGTTCCGGAGCGGGGCCGGCCTGGTGGAGCTCGCGCCGGGCGACCTGCACACGTTCCGCTGGGGGCTCAGTCCCTGGACCGCGGCTCGCTGACGTGGCTCCGGCGGAGCCCGAGTCGCCGGCGGCGGGCGCGGTCACAGCGGAGTGCGCCGATCACTCCGGAAGGCGTGGAGGCGGGGCCGGATCCGCACAGCCCCCTGCTGACCCCGAACTCCCCTGCCCTGCCGGAGGCCAACCCGACTGCGGGTCAGCCTTGCCGCGCATCGGAAGCGCAGGACGGGCACAGCCCGCGGTAGGTGATCTCGACCTCGGACACCGTGAAGCCGAACCTCTCGTCAGGGGGCAGTTCGGCCGGTGTGCCGGTCACGTGAACGTCGCGGATGACGCCGCAGTCGGAGCACACCAGGTGCTGGTGCGGATGGTGTGCGTTGGGATCGAAGCGTTTCGCGCGGCCCTGAACGGAGACCTCCACCACCTCGCCGAGCGCCACCAGCTCGCCCAGGGTGTTGTAGACGGTCGCTCGGGCGATCTCGGGCAGCCACTGAACCGCGCGGGCGTGCACCTCGTCGGCCGTGAGGTGCACGTGATCGCCGTCGAGGACTTCGACGACGACACGCCGCTGGGAAGTCATCCGCCAGCCGCGCCCTCTCAGCCGTTCCAACAGGTCACTCATATCGGCTCACCCTTTCAGGCTCGGCGGGACAAAGGGAGTCTAGGCACGCGGGGCCGGTCTTGACGGAAGGCGCTGACGGCCTTGACGGGTCGGTTCGACGGCCCCGGATCCTTATCCCGTCGAGATGATCGGAATATCGACTCATTCTGGTTCCCGCGGGCCGGTCCCGTACATCAGGAGAACGGTCAACCGTCGGGCCGGGCCTCGATTCTCCTTTCGACTGCTTGTTGTCCGGAGGTGCCCCGCGTGTTCTCATAACGGCGAGCTCTCCGGTGCGCGACCATACGGACGCGCCGACACACGCTCGATCATCGGCGTCGTTCGTGTCTGAAAGCGCCAAGAGCAAGCAGCCAGCCGATGGAAACACCGACACAGGAAGAAGGACGGACGTGTCCGGCAGCGACAGCGAGAACCCAGTAATTCCTGCCCCGACTCCCGCGCCGACTCGCCCCAGGTCGAATCGTGACTGGTGGCCGAATCAGCTGGATCTTCAGGTTCTGCACCAGCATTCGCCTCACGCCAATCCGATGGGAGAGGAATTCAACTACGCGGATGAGTTCGCGACCCTGGACGTCGACGCGCTGAAGCAGGACGTCTTCGAGGTGATGACGGCGTCGCAGGATTGGTGGCCCGCCGACTACGGCCATTACGGGCCGCTCTTCATCCGGATGAGTTGGCACTCCGCCGGTACGTACCGCATCGCGGACGGTCGGGGCGGCGGCGGGGCCGGCGCTCAGCGCTTCGCCCCCCTCAACAGCTGGCCGGACAACGCGAGCCTCGACAAGGCGCGCCGTCTGCTCTGGCCCGTCAAGCAGAAGTACGGCCGGAAGATCTCATGGGCCGACCTCCTGGTGTTCGCCGGCAACTGCGCCATGGAGTCGATGGGGTTCAAGACGTTCGGCTTCGCCTTCGGGCGGGAGGACATCTGGGAGCCGGAGGAGATCTTCTGGGGTCCCGAGGACACCTGGCTCGGTGATGAGCGCTACAGCGGCGACAGGGAACTCACCGGTCCTTTCGGGGCCGTGCAGATGGGGCTGATCTACGTCAATCCGGAAGGCCCCAACGGCAACCCGGATCCGGTGGCTGCCGCCAGGGACATTCGCGAGACCTTCGGGCGCATGGCGATGAACGACGAGGAGACCGCCGCGCTGATCATCGGCGGGCACACGTTCGGCAAGTGCCACGGTGCGGTCGGCGCCGAGTACATCGGCCCCGAGCCCGAGGCGTGCCCGATCGAGCAGCAGGGCATCGGCTGGAGGAACACCCATGGCAGCGGCGTGGGCGTCGACGCGCTCACCAGTGGGCTGGAAGGCGCGTGGACCTCCGAGCCGACGAAGTGGGACAACGGGTACCTGGACAACCTGTTCCGGTACGACTGGGAGCTGACGACGAGCCCGGCCGGCGCGAAGCAGTGGACGCCCACGGATCCCTCGGCCCGGGACACCGTGCCGGACGCGCACGATCCGTCGAGGCGGCACGCTCCCATGATGCTGACGACGGACCTCGCGCTGAAACTGGATCCGATCTACGGGCCGATCGCGAAGTCCTTCCACGAGAACCCGGACAAGCTCGCGGAGGCGTTCGCCAAGGCCTGGTTCAAGCTGTTGCACCGCGACATGGGTCCGCTGTCGCGCTACCTCGGGCCGTGGATCCCCGAGCCGCAGCTGTGGCAGGACCCCGTTCCCGAGGTCGATCACGACCTGGTGTCGGACGCGGACGTCGTCGACCTCAAGAGCCGGATCCTCGCTTCGGGGCTGTCCGTCTCCCAGTTGGTGAGCACCGCCTGGGCGTCGGCGGCGAGCTTCCGCGGGACGGACAAGCGGGGTGGGGCCAACGGGGCGCGGATCCGGCTCGCGCCGCAGAAGGACTGGGAGGTCAATGACCTGCCCGAGGTGGCCGAGGTGGTGCGGACCCTTGAGGGGATCCAGCAGGAGTTCAACGACTCCCGGACGGATCGAACGAAGGTTTCGCTCGCCGATCTGATCGTGCTGGGCGGGTGCGCCGCCGTCGAGCAGGCCGCGAGGAATGCCGGGTACGACATCGCGGTCCCGTTCGCACCGGGGCGTACGGACGCCTCGCAGGAGCAGACCGACGTGGAGACGTTCGCCGTGCTCGAACCGAAGGCGGACGGGTTCCGCAACTACCTCCCGGCGGGAGAGAAGTTGTCGCCGGAGACGCTTCTGCTGGACCGTGCCAACCTGTTGAACCTGACCGCACCCGAGATGACGGTCCTCATCGGCGGCATGCGGGCCCTGAACACCGGCTTCAGGCAGGTCCCGCACGGTGTGTTCACCGACCGCCGGGAGGCGTTGACCAACGACTTCTTCGTCAACCTGCTCGACATGGGCACGGTGTGGAAGGCGTCGGACTCGGCGGAGAACGTGTTCGAGGGTCGGGATCACGCGACGGGTGAGCCCAAGTGGACCGCCACCGCGGTCGATCTCGTCTTCGGTTCGCACGCGCAGCTCCGGGGGATCGCGGAGGTGTACGCGTCGAAGGACGCGGGTGAGAAGTTCACGCGTGATTTCGTCGCCGCGTGGAACAAGGTGATGAACCTCGACCGGTTCGACCTCGTCTGAGCGCGGTGTGCCGGTCGGCCGCCCACCGGCCGACCGGCACCGCTGCGGCCGGCACCGCTTGCGGCCGGCACCGCTTGCGGCCGGCGCGGCGAGAAGGCGGCGCGGCGAAAGGCCGGCCACTCGGGGCATGAACGGCCCTCTGCACGGGGCGAGTTCGACACGGAAGGAACCCGATGGACACAGCAGACTGCGGCCGGGCGGCGGAGCGGCTCCCGCATCGCAGGCGGCCGGCCGGCGGCGGGAACGGGGGCTGGTCATGAGTTACGTGAGCCCCGGCAGCTCGTACAAGCGGGACAGCCGCTATCTCACCGACCGGATCACCGCGGACGGGAGCGAGGGCTTCCCCGTCGAACCGGGCCGGTACCGTCTCGTGGTGAGCAGGGCCTGCCCCTGGGCGAGCCGCGCGATCATCGTGCGACGGCTCCTCGGGCTGGAGGACGCACTGCCGATGGCCGTGGCCGGTCCGACCCACGACGAGCGGAGTTGGACGTTCGACCTGGACCCCGGGGGTCGCGATCCCGTGCTCGGAATCGAGCGGCTCCAGGAGGCGTACCTTGCCCGCGACCCCGGCTACGAGCGCGGCATCACCGTGCCGGCGATCGTGGACGTGCCGACGGGCAAGGTGGTGACCAACGACTTCGCCCGGATCACCCTCGACATGTCTCTGGAATGGGCCGCGCACCACCGCGAGGGCGCGCCCGCGCTGTACCCCCTGGACCTGCGCCCCGAGATCGACTCCGTCAACGCGGAGATCTACCAGGACGTGAACAACGGGGTCTACCGCGCCGGCTTCGCCGGATCGCAGGAGGCGTACGACTCCGCGTACGAGCGCCTGTTCGCCCGACTCGACCGGCTCACGGATCGACTGACCGCGTCCCGGTACCTCGTCGGGGACACCGTCACCGAAGCCGACGTCCGACTGTTCACGACCCTCGTGCGCTTCGACGCCGTGTACCACGGCCACTTCAAGTGCAACCGGCGGAAACTGTCCGAGATGCCGGTGCTCTGGGCCTACGCACGCGATCTGTTCCAGACTCCCGGATTCGGCGACACGGTCGACTTCGACCACATCAAACGTCACTACTACCTGGTCCACCGGGACATCAACCCGACCGGCATCGTGCCGGCCGGTCCGGACCTGGCGGGCTGGCTCGCGCCCCACGATCGGTCGTCGCTGGGCGGCAGCCCCTTCGGGCGGGGCACCCCGCCCGGGCCGGTGGCGCCGCGGGAAGCCGTCCCGGCCGAACACACGCCGCAGGCACTCTGAATCACGGGCCGTGCTCGGACCCTCGGTACCGCCGTGCCACGGGACGGGACGCTTCCCTCGCACGATCGCGGGCAGACGCGGGACAAACAACCGCCGAAGGGACACCCATGCTCATCGCCGTGATCGTGCTCCTGCCCGCCCTTCTGTGCGGTGTTCTCGCGCTCGGCAGGTACGAGGAGCTCCTGCTCGGTTCGTCGGCGGACGACAGCCCATCGCTGCCCGCGGCCACCCGGGCTGCCGAGGTGGCACCTGTCGCGGCGCGTCCCGCGCGTCACCGTGCGTCTGGTCGGCATTCCAGGCCCGGGCGGCGTCCCGCCCGGCTGAGCGCCTAGTGCTGTGGCCGGAATGGTTTGCCGGGTCGCGGTGTCCGGTGCGGTGCATCGCAAGGCGGAGGACCGCCGCTTGTACCGGCTCCCCCCGGAGTCCGGCACACTGCCCTCCTCCTGCCGCCACAACTGCCGGTCCGTCAGGTTCTGCCTGCGTAGGTTCTACCCCATGGTGACCCCGCAGGGTCACTGACGACGACAGGGGTGGGACATGCGGATCAAGTACGTTTTAGCCTCGGCCGCCTTGTCGGGTGCGGCGCTCGTGGCGCTCTCCCCCGGCATCGCGCAGGCCGATGTGCCGTCGAGCCGATGCCAGGTGAACCACCCGGCCACGCAGGCGTTCTGTTTCCACTACAACAGCAACCAGTCGGGTGCCATCGCGGGCTGGGACACCAGTTACTTCGAGGGATTCCAACGTCTCGACGACGCGGGTGTCTTCATCCAGGGCACGGGCGCGGGTGAGACCAGGCCCGTGAAGAACAACGCGGCGTCGGCGACGTTCCAGAAGCCGAACAACTGCTACGGCCGGGTCGAGGTGTACTTCAACAGCAACTGGTCGGGCGCCTACGACACGATCTGGGCGTGCACCGGCGCCAATCTGGTCAAGACCAAGAACAACAACGCCTCCTTCCGCCGCTTCAACTGACTCTGCCGCTTCGGGTGACGGTCGCCCCCGGCGCGTGCGACCGTCACCCGGCGGCCCGGAGGTCCTGGCTCATGAGGTCACGTACTTCGGCGTTGCCCGGAGCACTGTTCATCCTGCTGCTCATGCCGTTGACGGCATGTTCCTCCGCCGGCCACAACGGCGCCGGCCCGCCCGGTTCCGTGCTGGTCGCACCCGTCGCGCACCCCGGGCCCGAGGGCGTGGACCAGACCCTCCGGCTGCCCCTGGACGCGTACTTCCTCTCCCCCGCCGACAACGCCTACCTGCATCGGGCTCTCGACAGACTGGTGGAGTCGTGCGCGGCACGCGCGGGAGTGCGACTCCCCCCGCGCACACCGCCGGCAGCGAAACCCGCGGACCGCAACGCCCGCCGCTACGGCCTCGACGATCCCGAGGCCGCCAAGGCGCGGGGGTACCACCCGGCCGAACAGCCCGCGCTCGCGGACGAGCCCTTGACCGCCGACCAGCTCGCGACAGCCAACGCGTGCAACACCGATGCGGCGCGCAAGATCACGGGCGGCGACGACTACCCCTCGGACGCGCGGGTCGTCCGGGAACTGAACATGCGGTCGTACGAGCTTTCACTCGCCGACCCTCGCGTCACATCCGCCGTACGAGCCTGGAGCGGGTGTCTGCGACGCGCCGGCTACCAGGCGAACAGTCCCCTGGACATCGAGAACGAGTTCACCGCGACACCGTCCGACCGGATATCCGCCAGGGAGCGCGAACTCGCGACCGCCGACGTGGCGTGCAAGCGCCGGACGGGGCTGACCCGCACATGGAACGGCGTCGAGCGTGAGCACCAGGAGCGGCTGCTGAACGCGGAGAAGGCCGCCGTCGGCGAAGCCGTTCTGGAACGCGAGACCCAGTTGAAGCGCGCATCCGAGGTACTCGACGAGATGGGCCGAGTGCGTCCACCGACCGGCAGGTGACATGGTCGCGAAGGGGGCGAGGCGCGGGAGACTGCGCGGGAGGTGACGCCGGCGGGAGGGCGGGCCGGCGCGCCACCTGAACAGACGCACATGAGCGCGGCGGCATCCCGGTAGCCATCACCGGGACACGCGCGGCATCTCCCTCCCCCACGCAAACGGTGAAAGACATGACTCAGCACAGCGCCGAACGCCGGCTGAACGGTCCGCAGACCAGCGGCCGCGAGTACACCGACCTCTCCTCCGCCGAGTTCGCCGTCACCACGGAACTGAACGTGACCGTCCCGCTCAGGGACGGAGTCGAGCTCCTGGCCGACGTCCACCGCCCGGCGGCGCCCGGCCGGTATCCGGTCCTCGTCGCCGTCTCGCCGTATCCGCGGCAGATCCAGACGTCCGGCATCCCCCTGCCGATCGTCGAAGCCGGGCAGAGCGACTTCTTCGTACCCCGCGGCTACGTCCACGTGATCGTCAACGAACGGGGCACGGCCGGTTCGGGCGGCCAGTGGAGCATCTTCGACGAGCAGCAGCGTCAGGACCTGTATGACGTCGTCGAATGGGCGGGTACCCGGGACTGGTCGTCCGGGCACGTCGGGATGATCGGCATCAGCTTCTACGCCATGGCTCAGATGGCCGCCGCCACGGCTGCCCCGCCGCACCTGAAGGCGATCTTCCCGGTGGGGCTGAGTTCCGACCTCTACGACCTGGTGCGGCCCGGCGGGCTGATGAACAAGACGTTCATCGGCGGGTGGTCCGTGGCCATGGCCGTCGCCGCGACCCGTTCGGAGCACCTGCTGCGCGGCCCCCTCCTGGAAGCCGCGCGCAAACTGTTCCAGAACCCTCGGGTCCACGCGAAGACCGCGACCATGAACGGGGAAGCGGCACTCGGCGCCCTCCAGGGCGTCATGCGGGGCTCCTACCCGAGCGAGCCGTGGGACGAGATCTGGCAGAACCTCGCGCTCAGCCGTCCCTTCCGGGACGACTGGTGGCAGGAGCGAAGCCTCATGTCGCGGCTGGGCGCCATCGGCGTCCCGGTTCATCTCGGGTGCGACTGGGACAACGCCCCGGTCCATCTGCCGTCGACGTTCGACACCTGGGCGGGCTTCCAGCGGTTGACCGAAGAAGAGCGCCCCCCGGTCCGGATGACGCTCCTCGGCCCCGGCGGCCTCAACTGGCCTTGGGAGAGCCTGCACACCGAGGCGCTCGCCTGGTTCGACCACTGGCTCAAGGGGCGTGACACGGGAATCATGGAGGGGCCGCCCATCCGCTACGTCCTTCCCGGGGCCGGGGACGACCAGTGGCGCACCGCGGACAGGTGGCCGCCGACCGAGGCGGTACTGACCCCCTTCACGCTCCAGGCCGACGGCGCCCTGGTCCGCAGCGGTCGGACCGACGGGAGCCGCAGCTATCTCGCGCACGCTGAGACCGCGGCTCGTCCCTCCCGAGCCGCGCACCGGCCGGACCTTCCCGACGTCCTGAGCTGGACGACTCCCCCGCTGGTGGCCGATCTCGATTTCGCGGGCAACATCGAGCTGCGGCTCGACGCGTCCATCACGGACTGCGACACCTCCTGGATCGTGGCCCTGGAGGCCGTGGACGAGGAGGGCGGATCCACCTTCATCACGCCCGGTTGGCTGCGGGCCTCCCTGCGCGAGGCCGACGAGAAGCGGAGCACTCCCGGCCGGCCAGTGTTCTCGTGCACGACGCCCAGCGCCGTGCCGCCCGGTGAAACGGTGCACTACCGGATCCCGTTGTGCCCCAACGCCCGCCGGCTGCCGGCCGGTCACCGGCTCCGTCTCACCGTCGGCAGTTCCGATGCGGCCGGCGGCGTCCCGAAGGCGCTCGGCATGGAGCACCAGCCAGCCGGTGGGGTGTCCGTCAACACCGTCCACGCCGGTTCCACGCTGTGGCTGCCGGTCCTCGCCCGCGGTTAGCGCGGTCGCCGACACCACTGCCCACACCGAGCGACACAAAGGGATACTTATAGATTTGGCACTTGCTAAGATATCTGCTTATGAATGGCATCTCGATGAAGACGATCGGCCTGCTCGGCGGGATGAGCTGGGAGTCGACGGCCGAGTACTACCGGCTGCTGAACGAGTTCACCCGCGAGCGGCTCGGCGGGCTCCACTCGGCGCGCTGCGTGCTCTACTCCGTGGACTTCGCGGAGATCGAGCGACTCCAGGCGCAGGGCCGCTGGGACGAGGCGGGCGAGGTGCTGGCCGACGCCGCCCGGTCGCTGGAGGCCGCGGGCGCCGATCTCGTACTCCTGTGCACGAACACGATGCACAAGGTCGCCGACCAGGTGCAGGCGGCCGTCTCGGTTCCGCTGCTGCACCTGGCCGACGCCACCGCGGAAGCGGTGCGGGCGCGAGGCCTGCGTCGGGTCGGCCTGCTGGGTACGGCGTTCACGATGGAGCAGGACTTCTACCGGGGACGGCTCGCGGCGGGTGGACTGGAGGTGTCGGTGCCGGATGCCGACGAGCGAGCCCTGGTACACCGGGTGATCTACGAGGAACTGTGCATCGGAGTCGTACGGGAGGAATCCCGGACCGCCTACCGGGAGGTCATCGCGGACCTCGTGGCGGCCGGCGCCGAGGGGATCGTCCTCGGCTGCACCGAGATCGAACTGCTCGTGGGCGCCGAGGACAGCCCGGTGCCCGTCTTCCCCACGGCGCGAATCCACGCGGCGGCCGCCGTGGATGCCGCGCTGGGATAGTGGGCGGCTCTCCGCCGGATCGGGCCGGGAGTGCCACGTCGGGAGCACCGCTGAAATCATGGTGCGTACCCGCCCGCTCACGGTTAACCTGCCTCGTCGCGAACAGGCCACGGAGGACCCTCATCATGAGCAGCACAGCACCGTCGTTTCCCGAGCGGATCGAGCTTTCGGGAGAAGGCCTCGTCCTGCGCGACTGGACGGAAGCGGACCTGGACGCGATGCCCGGACTCTTCGACCACCCCGACATCGCGTACTGGACGCCGATCGTGTCCCCCTTCGACGACGCGGCCGCCCACGCCCGCCTGGGTCGGGCCCGGCAGCTCCGGGCGGAAGGCACCACGATCCTTCTCGCCATCACCGTCGATGGAGACGCGCCGCTCGGCGAGGTGATGCTGCGACGTGCCCCCGAGGGGACCGAGATCGGTTACGCGATCGGTCCGGCACACCGCGGCCTGGGGCTGGCCGCACGCGCGGTGCGGGTGATGTCCGCCTACGCCTTCGAGCAACTGGGCACGGAGCAACTGATCCTGGAGCTGGAGGCCGAGAACGGTGCCAGTGTCGCCGTGGCCACCAAAGCCGGCTTTCGGCTGCTCGACGTACCGCTGATCACCGGCGAGGAGAAGGGGCGGCCCTACAGCCTGCAGACGTGGGGACTGCCCCGCCCCTGACGCGCCGGAACCCGCACTGCGGGGCACAGGGCCCACCGGGGACCCGGATCGCCGGATCGCGGAGGATCACCGGATCGCCGGATCGCGGAGGATCACCGCCCTCCCCCACAGCCCACACAACCCCTCCCACCTGCGGTTTCAGTGTCGGGAGATGCGGGTGGGCCGACCTCGGCGCAGACTCGGGTCCTGGAGGTCCAGCGGCGACGTTGCTGCTGGACTCCGCGCTTCCAGCCGAACGAAGGAAGGTACCCCATGGCTTCCGGATCTGGTCGAATACAGCGCCGGTGCACCATCGCCTGCGCGTCTTCCCTGCTGGTACTCGCGGGAACCGTCGGCGCCACCTCGGTGGCCGTCGCGGCCCCGTCCGCCCACTCGGGCGCACAAGCCGTACTCCCGGCCGCGAGCGACCCGGGCAAGATCCTCGAATTGGTCAACAAGGCACGCACGGATGCCGGCTGCGAGCCCCTGACGGTCGACCCGAAGATCACTGCGGCAGCGCAGGAGTACGCCAACGACACGACGACCAACCACACGGGCTCGGACGGATCCAGCATCAAGGACCGGCTGACGAAGGCCGGAGCGACGTTCACCACCGGCTCCGAGAACATCGCCTGGGGCAGTGGGGACGAGAAGACGCACGTGGACGGCTGGCTGAACAGCGCGGCCCACGCGGGCGCCATCAAGAACTGCAACTTCAAGAAGACGGGTGTCGCCGTGTCCGGTGACAGGATCGTCCAGGTGTTCACGGACTGACCCGACCTCTCCCGCACACCCCGCCCAAGCGCGTACTGACGCCGTACCGAGGTTCACGGTACGGCGTCGGTGCGTGGGCGGCGCCTCTGATGAACGCGCCGGGGAGCATCGGGGCCGCGGAACGCGAAGACGCTCGGCCGGGAGATCCCGGCCGAGCGTCTTCGTGCGTCTCACATCCGCTGGTGGCTTAGTACCAGTGGTGGGCCTGCCAGAAGTTCCACGCACCGACGGGGCTGCCGTAGCGGGAGTTCATGTAGTCCAGCCCCCACTTGATCTGGGTGGCGGGGTTCGTCTTCCAGTCCGAACCGGCGGAGGACATCTTCGAGGCCGGCAGGGCCTGAACCAGGCCGTAGGCGCCCGAGGAGGAGTTCGTGGCGGTGTGGTTCCAGCCGCTCTCGCGGGAAACGATGTTGTTGAAGGCCGCGAACTGTGCCGGGTCCTTGATCATCTGCTGGGCGATCGCCTTGGCGCTCGTCGGGGCCGCCTGGGCGGGGACCGTGGCAAGCATGGAACCGGCGACACCGAGGGCGACGACGGTGCCCGCGAGGGACTTCTTCGAAGCGGCGATGCGGCGGATGACGGAGTTGGACACGGACAGACCTTCCGAAGGGGACAAGGGCGGTCGCGGCATGTCAGAGACATGCGTGAGCCACTCACGCGGTGGAGAGGGGTTCGTCGGCGGCGGGTGAAGCACCCGTGCCGCCTTGCGACTCATCCAGTTCTACAGACGCCCCGACGGCCTGGCAACGACCCGTCCTACTACGTGCCCTCGCAGTCGGGGACCAGCGACCCCCGGGAGGGCCCCGAGGCCGGCTGCCGGGAGAGCCGGTGTGATGCGGCAGGGTCAACCTCTCGGAGCTACGAGGCCGGCTCGTATGTGACGTGGGTCCTATGGGGCGGGTCACCTCCAGGGCGCCCGAATCTCACCGAAAGTCATGGTTCATACGCGTTCGGAAGGGCGGGCCGGGCATCCGGATCGCCCCGCAATCGAAGGAATTCGCGCCCCCGGGTCGCTCAGGCCGAGGATCTCGGCCGACATCGACGAACCCCCGGCCCGTCCGCTCCTGAAGACCGGCACGGGCCGGGGGCTCGCCCCGGACCGCTCGTTCAGTTGTTCATGTCGTCGTTGAAGCGGTTCGAGCAGTCCTGCCGCTCCTGCTGCGTCTGGGCGCTGTCCAGGCAGGACCGCAGGTCCTTGCCCTCGTCGGAATTGAGGATGGACACCCCGACGGCCACCAGGATCGCCGCGATGACCACGGTCACGGCGCCCAGGACCAGGCCGGTGATGGCCATCCCCCGCCGACCGGCGCCGCTGCGGGCTCTGCGGAGGGCGGCAATGCCCAGGCCGATGGCGACCAGCGCCAGCGGAATGCCCACGAACCACAGCCAGAGCAGCAGCAGCGATGCGATGCCGGTGACCAGGGCGCCCACGGCCAGGCCGTTGCTGCCCGTGGCGGGCGCGGAAGCCGGTGCGTGGTGGACGTGAGTGTTGTCGGGGGAGCTGTACGCGTCGGACACGGGAGGTCCCTTCCTGGAGTCGACCGATGGACAACTTCTGCGCTGAGCAGTGGTGTTCAGGCCGTCTGCCACGGTCCGCCCGTCGCAAACCCTCCTTGCCGCCCGTGCTTGTGGCGGCCGCCGCCCGTCCTGGTGCGCGCCGATCCGCAGGGACGGTCGGGGCGGCGCCACGACCGGTGTGCGTCGTGTCAGCGGGCGCGGCGGATACGGATCGGGCCGCGGGCCTTCGCCGGATCGACGGGCCGGCCGGCCTGGGTGATCTCCACCTCGCCGGCCGCGTGCAGTCGCCGGGCCGCGTCGCGGGCGGTTTCCATGAGCGCGCGCCAGCCGTCGTCATCCCCTCCGTACACCGCCCGTGCGGCGTCGGAAGGGCAGATCGTCGCGGTCGGGGCACGACGCTCCAGCAGCTCCAGGATGGCTCGCTCCAAACGCCGATCCGTCTGCCGTTCGATGTCCGTCACTCTGCCAGTGTCGCGCGGACGTGGACGAGATCCGCCGGCCCTTCGGTCGAAGGCGTGGTGGTGCACCGGGTCGGGGAGGGGCCCTCGGGCGTCTGGTCCCGGTGGGACGCCCGCTCGGCCGAGCGCATTCAGGTACCACTGGGACGCCGGCCGAACCACCGGGCGATGTCGTAGGACCTGGCCGTTTCCGCATGATCCACTCGCTGGCATGACCACACGTACCAAGCTCGCACTGGCGACCGCCGTCACCGCCGCCCTGGTCTTCGGCGCCCCCCTCGCCACCGCTTCCCCGTCCACCGCGGCGCCGGAGCCGACCCCGGCACCGCTGACCACGGCCGCCGCCAACGGGGTGCCCGGCACCTACATCGTGACCCTCGTCCAGGGCGTCGACGCGGCGAAGCTCGCGCAGCGGCTCAAGCTGAAGCCGACCTTCGTCTACGGCAAGGCCATCAACGGCTTCGCCGCCCCGCTCGACACGTTGCAGTTGGACATCGTCCGTGCGAACCCGGGTGTGAAGGCGGTGGAACAGGACGTCAAGGTCATGGCCCCGCCGCGGCCGGTCACCGTGCCGGGCACCCGGGCCCCCTCCAAGTCCTGGGGTCTGGATCGGATCGACCAGCGGGAGTGGGACAAGGCCAACGGCCAGGGCGACGGCCAGTTCACCCCCCAGGGCAACGGCGCCGGGGTGACCGCGTACATCCTCGACACGGGCATCGACTACGCCCACGACGAGTTCGGCGGCCGGGCCACCTTCGGCTTCGACGCGGTGGCCGACGGGCGCCAGGGCAAGGACTGCAACGGCCACGGCACACACGTCGCCGGTACCGTCGCCGGGAAGACGTACGGGGTCGCGCGCAAGGCCGACCTCGTCAGCGTGCGCGTTCTCGACTGCGAGGGCCGGGGCTCGTACTCGGGGATGATCGCCGGGTTCGACTGGGTGCTGAAGAACGCCAGGCAGCCGGCCGTGCTGAACGGCTCACTCGGCGGGGACAGGTCCGTGACCCTCAACAATGCCGCCACCGCGCTGTCCGACGCGGGCGTCCTGCCCGTCGTCGCGGCCGGCAACGACTCCAAGGACGCGTGCCAGGTCTCGCCGGCCTCCGCCGACCGGGTGTACACGGTCGGGGCTTCCAACCGGTGGGACGAGGAGACCTCCTTCTCCAACTACGGCACGTGCCTGGAGATCTACGCGCCGGGCGAGGACATCGTCTCGGCGAAGCTCGGCGGCGGCGCCGTCTCCCTGAACGGCACCTCCATGGCCTCCCCCCATGCCGCCGGGGTCGCCGCGCTCTACAAGCAGGCCCACCCGACCGCACCGGCCGAGGAAGTCGCCGGGTTCCTCTCCGCCGAGTCCACCAAGGACGCCCTGGGCGCCGTCGGCAAGAGCAGTCCCAACGAGTTGCTCTTCACCAGCGGCCTGTAGTCCCCTCCTCCACCGGCGCCCCGACGGCCTCGCCGTCCCGCTCGACGGCCGTGACGTCGGGGTGCGACCGCAGCGCGGCCAGCTGCCGCCCGTCCAGGTCGGCGGCGAAGCCGCGCACCGCGCTGCGGTACACGTACCTGGCCTCCGTGACCCCGGTTTCGCGCATCACCCGCTCGGGATCGGCGCCGGGGGCGAGGATGACGAGGTACGTCGCGCTCTCCCCGGCTTCCTGAACGGCGTGGTCGGCGTGGTCGGCGTACGCGGCGGGCGCCAGAGCGACGGGAACGGCGAGCAGGAGGGCGGCTGCCAGTACGGGACGCAGGATCACAAGCGGACGACGCACGGGGAACTCCATGGTGTGAAGGGGGAACGGCTGCCACCCCCTCCTTCGGTCACCGGGCCCCGCGCCTTGAACTTCCGGCGAGGGGTGTGGTGCGGGACGCTGTCCCGCCCGATGCACAGGTTGCCGATGCCCCGCATCAGCTCGTAGGGCTGCGTACCGGGCCGGATGTCGCCCGCTTCGACCGCCGCGTCGGCCACCGGCCCACTGCCGATGCCCCTGCGGCTCAGCAACGGCTGCCGCGCCGCTCAGTCACAGGGCAGCGCGCAGGGCCGGATGGTCACTGTCGAGCAGGGCGGGTGTCTCGGGCATCAGGAGTGCGGCTTGGTGAGCGTTCATCCCCGCGATGAGAACATGCCGCTACGACAAGGTCCTGATCCCCCTGCCGGCGGGCCGCGGCCCGACGGACGGCGGCGCGTGGAGCGACGCCGGCCCTACCCGCCGTCGCCGGGCGGCGTCGTCGTCGTCCGGAGTCGGTCTTCCAAAGCGCGCACCTCCGCGAGGGAGTGTGCGTACAGCGCCGGGATCTCGGCCGCGAGTTCGTGCATGAGGGCCACCGCCTCCGTGACGGCGGCCAGGGCCTCGGCGAGGTCGATCCCGGCCTCGGCCCGCACTCGGGCGTGGAACGCCAGTGCCAGGGCGAGGTCGCCCCGTCGTGCCACGGGGTTGATCGCGGCCTGCTCCCGCATCATCGCCAGGGCCCGGGTGGTGACCTCGGCCGCTTCCCGGAGCCGTCCCAGGTCGGCGAGCGCCGCCGCGAGGAGGGACAGTACGTCGGCGAACAGCGCACCGTGGACGCCGGGTTCGGCCTGGTCAAGCTCTTGGAGGATGGCGACCGACTCCTCCGTGGCGGCCAGTGACGCCTCCCGACTGAACCGCATCCGGGCCACGTTGCCGAGTCCCATCGCCAGATCCCGCCGGTGCACCGCCGGACGGCATGCGCGGGCGCGTCGAACAGTGGGATCCGCGGCCCGGTGGCGGGTTCCGGATGGTCCTGACGTACCTCGATGCCACCGACAGTCCCGGCACGACGTCGGCCGGAACGGATGTCGTCGACATCGGGTTCGCCGAACTGGTGCCGGCGGTGTTCGAGGCCGACGATCCGTCGTACGCCGGCACCATGACGATGGCCTGGGACCTGGCCCCGGCCGGTGACGGGACGGAGGTGACCGTCACCGCCACGGATGTGCCGGCCGACATCGGTCAGGCGGACCACCAGGCCGGAATCGCCTCGTCGCCGGCCCATCTCGCGTCGTACGTCGAAGGGGCCGATTGACGCAAGGCACATGAGGCCGTATCCGCCCGCGCTGCTGCCCCTGATCACAGGAGCAGGCGGGATGCGGCCGTATCGCGGGCGGGATCGCGGGCCACGCCCAGCGGCCGGGACCTCGTCGGTCCCGGCCGCCTGCTGTGCCTGTGGGTCAGACGGCCACGGGGGTGCCGAGCATCGCGGATGCCTGCTGGAGCGGGCTGAGGGCGCGTACGGGCGTGGCGACCCGGGGAAGACCGCGGCAGGTGAAGCCGAGCTGGGTCATGGCGCGGAGGACTTCGCCGGCGCTGAAGTCACGGCGGTCCTGGCGGGTGATGACCTGACCGACCTGCTTGACGGGGTAGGTACGGCGGCCGATGATCACGGATTCTCCGGTGACCTCTTCGGGCTTGACGCCCTTCATCGTTTCCAGGACGCCGCTCTTGGTGAGGTCGAACGGGAAGCGGGCGATGACGCAGCGCATGGTGCCTCACAAGGGAGAAAGTGGACGGGCGGTGGTACCGAGGTGAGGCGGGTCAGCGTGCGAGGGCGAGGGCGCCGGGAGCGCCGCCTTGGTCGCCGGCGACGGCCAGGGTGTCGGGCCTGCGGTGGCCCGGCGCGTACTCGGGCCGCGTGGCCACGGGCGGCGACGTGAGCGGCCTGCCGTCCCCGGGGAGGTCGCGCAGTCGGACGAGGTCCGTGTAGGACGGGCTGTCGCGGAAGGCCGTGAGCCGGGTTCGCGTGACGATGCCGGTGCGGTGGCCGTCCTCGTCACAGACGAGGAGGTGACGCGCGCGGGCACTGGCCATGACGTACAGGGCCACCTCGACGGTCATGTCGTCGCAGACCTGGAGTGCGGCCGCGTCCGTGGTTTCGGCCGCCGTCGGGTGTGCGGGGTGGGGCTTGGGCGGGTGGGGTTGCATCTGGACGAGCGTCAAAAGGTACCTCCTGCAGAGATGGGTCAGTTTTCTCATCAGGATGTTCTAGGCCGCCGCATCGAAGGTGGCGGGCTGCCGCACGTTCGCGCGGCGGGCGGCCGCGGGCGTGGTGGGCCGGCGCCTGCGGCGGGCGGCAGCGGTGCTCTTGGAGCGCTCGACCACCGGAGCGGTGATGGTCACGGGGATGCCGGAGGGAGCCTGGGCGCCGGTGATCCGGTGCAGTTCGGCCTCGCCCGAGCGGACCTGGGTGGTCTGGGGGACGATGCCGGCGGCGGCCATGAGCCGGGTCATCTCGCGGCGCTGGTTGGGGGTGACCAGGGTGACGACGCTGCCGGACTCGCCTGCGCGAGCGGTACGGCCGCCGCGGTGGAGGTAGTCCTTGTGGTCGGTCGGGGGGTCCACGTTCACCACGAGGTCGAGGTTGTCGACGTGGATGCCGCGGGCGGCGACGTTCGTGGCGACGAGCACGGTGACGTGTCCGGTCTTGAACTGGGCCAGGGTCCGGGTGCGTTGCGGCTGTGACTTCCCGCCGTGGAGGGCCGCGGCGCGGACTCCGCTGTTGAGGAGTTCCAGGGTGAGGCGGTCCACGGCGTGCTTGGTGTCGAGGAACATGATCACTCGACCTTCGCGGGCCGCGATCTCCGTCGCCGTCCGCTGCTTGTCGGCGCCGTGTACGTGCAGGACGTGGTGCTCCATCGTGGTGACCGCGCCCGCGGACGGGTCCACGGAGTGCACGACCGGGTCGGTGAGGTAGCGGCGCACCAGGAGGTCGACGTTGCGGTCGAGGGTGGCGGAGAAGAGCATCCGCTGGCCTTCGGGGCGGACTTGGTCGAGGAGGGCGGTGACCTGGGGCATGAAGCCCATGTCGGCCATCTGGTCGGCCTCGTCGAGAACCGTGATCGCGACCTGGTTCAGCCGGCAGTCGCCACGGTCGATGAGGTCCTTGAGACGTCCCGGGGTCGCGACGACGACCTCTACGCCATTGCGCAGGGCGGCGGCCTGGCGGCCGATCGACATGCCGCCGACGACCGTGGTCAGGCGCAATTTCACCGAGCGGGCGTAGGGCGTGAGGGCGTCGGTGACCTGCTGGGCGAGCTCGCGGGTGGGGACCAGGATCAGGGCCAGGGGCTGGTGCGGTTCGGCGCGCTGTCCGGCGGTGCGGGCCAGCAGGGCCAGGCCGAAGGCCAGGGTCTTGCCCGAGCCGGTGCGTCCGCGGCCGAGCGCGTCGCGCCCGGCGAGGGTGTTGGGCAGGGTCGCACCCTGGATCGGGAAGGGAACGCTCAGGCCCTGCGCGGTGAGCGCGGCCAGCAGTTCCCCGGGCATGTCGAGGTCTGCGAACGCCTCGACGGCGGGAAGCCCCGGGGTGATCGTCTTGGGCAGGGCGAACTCACCCTGGAGTGCGGCGGGCCGCCGGCCGTATCCACCCGAGCGACTCGGACTCGTCGAACGGTTCGAGGACGAACCGAAACGGCCGCCCCGGCCCGACCCGGCGGCCGAGCTGTAGGCGGTGCTGCCGGTACGGCCGCGTGAGCGAGAGGAGCGGTCGTTCGTGCGTGTGGGGTTCATTGAGAACCTTCCTTGACATGGCGCGTATCAAGGAATTCCCGCGGCGGAAGAGCAGCACGGGAAAACACGAGAACGGGCCGGATGAAATGCGAAAGCGTCTTGATGCGTACGGAAACAAGCGTCCGATCCGTACGGAAACAACTGCGGGCACGGGCGCTTGAAGGGGCGATTCCGGGCGGCTTCCCCGGGGCGAAAGGCTGGGCCACGACTGGGGATGGAGCGCCTCGGCCGGAGCATTTGGCTCGATGCTGCGAAATGCCCGTTTGCCCGGAGGGAGCCCACGGCATGGATGTCATTGCGCAGGAGGAGAACACTGCGGAAGGTGTCCGCAGCTGGGTCCGACACCCCGAGGGATGCGGGTCCCAGCTACGAAGCGCGTGTCGCGTCAGGCGGGAATGATGTTCTCCGCCAGCGGGCCCTTCGGCCCCTGCGCGATGTCGTAGGTGACCTTCTGGCCTTCGAGCAGCTCATTGATGCCCGGGGTGGTGATGTTCGCGAAGTGGGCGTAGAGGTCGGCGCCGTCGGCGTCCTGCTCGATGAACCCGAATCCTCTTGCCGCGTTGAACCACTTCACAGTGCCAGACGCCATGTCGAGTCTCCCTTGGGGCAGTACGCCGGGATCCGCGATGTGCGGATGACCGGGTCGCCGCGATGATGCCCCGCCGGGAAGTAACCGGAGATAAGCAAGGGCTTCCAGCGGCGTATAAGCCGGTGAAGCCGCTTGAAGTTTTGGGAACCACGACTGCAACTGAGATCGACAGTAGCACGCCGTAGCGGCGCGGGTGCGTTCAATAATTGCATTCGGGCCCGTTACCGCACATACCTTCCCTGCGACGGAAGTCAAACCCTCATGTCGCCGTCACAGGTATTTCCGCGCTTCGGCGAATGTCACGCGCCCGCAGGATTCGTCCGCCGCCGCTCACCACCTGCGTCATGCTCGAGTCCGTGTTCGCGACCCACCCGGCGGCGCCGCACGGCCGGCGCGGCGCCCGCCCGTACCGGCGGGCCCACCCCCGTTCCTCAGGAGCCGTCCGGCGGGCCGGTCGATTCGGCTGTTCGGCGGTATTCGTCGTTGATCCGCCGGGCTTCCTCCAACTGGTCTTCGAGGACGATGATCCGGCAGGCCGCCTCGACCGGCGTGCCTTGATCAACCAACTCCCGCGCACGGGCCGCGATACGCAACTGGTAACGGGAGTAACGCCGGTGGCCACCCTCGGAACGCAGCGGAGTGATGTGACTGAGCGCCAGAGTTGGCGGCGTTCGCCAACTGAAGTGCTCACCTCGATGCCGGTGCAGTCGACTCGGAGGTGAGGCGCCGGGTCTCCTCAAGATGGATGTTGATGTAGCGGGCGAGGATCAGAGGGTCTTGGGGGCGGTCGGCCTCGAAGGTGACGCGGCGCAGGAGGCTGACTTCGTCGAGCGTGATGCCCTCGTGGGCGAGGATGAAGATGAGGGTGAGGAACGCGGAGCGGGCGTTGCCGTCGTCGAAGGGATGGAAGAAGCAGATGTCGAGATAGGCGCGGGCGGCTCGGGCGGTCAGCCCGAGAGGTCGACCGACGTCGAAGGCGCTTTCGGCCAGGCAGGTGTCGAAGCGGGCTCGTGTCTCGGGTCCTGTGCCGTAGCGCTCCCGGCCTCCTTTGGCGAAGGCGGGAGAGTCGCGGAACCGTGGCGGCTGCGGGGTGCCCAGAGTGTGCTGCTGCCATTTGCTGAGAAGTGCGAAGTCGAGCCTCGCTCCGCGTGCCGCGTCTGCTCGGAGCACTTCCAGGGCGCTGAGCAGGCCTTGGGCTCGGGCCGGGTCGATGGCGCCGTCGAAGGCCCGGATGTCCTCTGCCGCGCCGTCGCGAAGGGGCACCACCGGCCCGTCCATACCGATGTCCGGGATCTCGTGCCACGGCACCGAGTCGCGTACAGCCAGCCAGTGCTGCAAGTGGTCTTTAGGCGGTGCTTCTGCACGCATACGGCCGTTGGCCGGCTGCACGGACAGCGCGAGCTGCTCCGCAATGTCGTCGACCACCGCCGCGTCGGGACCGGTCCAGCTGTGGAACCGTCCACCGATCGCCTTGTCGACCAGCCCCTGGGCCACGTCGGGCGCGACTCCCCAGCGATCGAGGAACCAGGTGAGCACTTGGCGGCAGTGGCTGTGCCATCCGCTGCCACACCCGGTGCGGTCGACGACCTGCAGGATCAGGTTCCTCGCCGTGCGCTCCCACAGGATCCGCTGATCGTCGATGTCGGTCAGGTCCAAGGGATACGCCTCGAACCAGTCGGCGAGGTACTCCAGCCACTCACGCCACTCACGCAGAGCCGCCTCGACACGGACCAAAGTCTCTTCCGACGTCGTGATCGAGTGCTGCGGGCAGCACCAGTTTCCTACCGGCCCGCCGTCGTAATCCCCCTCGTCGTGCGCCCAACGCCACCCGACGGCCCACCCGCCGTAGTGCCGAACGAGGGCGTACGACATGGCGTCGGCCCAGGACGCGGCCTCACCATGATTCCAGGCGGTCGTCGCGGGGTCCCCGAAAGGGACGTCTGGGCGGATGGGCACACGCCGGGCCGGGCCGAGGGAGCGCACCGTCCGCGCTACTGACGTCCCGTCGAACGTTTGACGGGCGGGGTCCACGTCGTCCCAGGTCAGCAAGCGAGGAGCCAAATCAACGATCACTGCGCAAGCCTGCCAGGACCGCCCAGCGCCCCCAACCGGTTTTCCCCGCTCAGGAGCGCAACGGGACCCTGTCGCCACCTCCGACGCACAGCCCCGCCGACTAGGACGCTCATCCGCCAACTAGAGCGCCAAGTCTCCAGTGATCAGGCGGGCCTCCCCGATGGCGCGGAGGAAACCGGGCGTGGTCCCGAGCATCTCCGCCGCCCGACCCATCGTGTAGGCCGGGTAGTCGTCGTCGTCAAGACGACCGTACGAACCGTCTGCCGCCATCGCACCTCCCTGTGAAATCCGTGGAACGTGAAATCCGTGGAACGCGTCGAGGGGCCCTGGTGCCGTACGGCACCAGGGCCCCGAAGGAACTGCCACACCATCTGCCGGCCCTATTGATACGCCGGCATTCTGTATCCACAGACCCGACCGATGTGCGGTCCGGGCTGCGGGGATCGCGGTTGCTTGACCGGAGACCACCTCACTGACGAGTGTCCTGCGGTACCCGGGCTCACACATTCCACCCGGGCGATCCTGATGGCGACCAACCCCTCCGTTCTTCCCGTCGCTTGCCGAACGGGAACTGCGGTACTGAACCACTGCGAACTGCGACTACATGTCCTGCCTGCCCGGCAGTCGTCCCTGCCAGGCCCCATCGATCTTGCCGATCTCGGGAAGCGGGTGAAGGAAGAGGGCCGACAGGGCCGTGCGGAGCTGGAGGCGGGCCAGGGGCGCGCCCAGGCAGAAGTGCGGGCCGCAGGGCCAGCGGCAGGGCGAACTCTCGACCACCGCCTCCGAGCGCGCCTCGGCCCTTGCGCCCGCGCTCCTTCCGTACGGACGGCCCTGTGGCGGGCGATCACCGGTCGGCCGCGGCCGACCCCTAGGCTGTGCCGTATGGAGTCCTACACCATGGGTCAGGCGTCCGAACTGCTGGGCGTGAGCGTCGACACGGTCCGGCGATGGGCGGACGCGGAGCGGTTCCCCACCCATCGCGACGGCAACCGCCGCATCGTCAACGGCCCCCACCTCGCCGCGTTCTGCGTGGAGATCGCCCAGGAGAGCGCCGAGGACGACACCTCCTACACCTCGGCCCGCAACGCCTTCCCCGGCATCGTGACCGGTGTCAAACTCGGTGATGTCGCCGCCCAGGTGGAGGTCCAGGCCGGCCCGCACCGGATCGTGTCCCTGCTGACGCGTGAGGCGGTCGAGGAGTTGGGCCTTGAGGCGGGTGTGCAGGTCACGGCCCGGGTGAAGTCGACCAGCGTGCACGTCGACCGCGGCTGACCCCACCGCCGTGGACTGGGGAACGGGAGTGGGCGGGGTGGCCGCGGGGTTTCTGATCGCGGTCGTGACCGCGCCGGTGGGGGTGTCGGGGGCCGTGTTCCTGTTGCCCGTGCAGCTGAGCGTGTTCGCGGTGCCGAGTCCGGCGGTGACGCCGACCAACCTCCTCTACAACGTCGTCGCCGGTCCCGGCGCGCTCCTGCGCCACCGGCGCACCGGCGCCCTGCACGGTCCGCTGGTGCGTCGGCTGGTGTGGGGCACCCTGCCCGGCGTTGTCATCGGCGCGGTCATCCGTGTGTTCGCGATCCCGGGACCGGCCGTCTTCAAGGCATTGGTGGCCGTGTTCCTGCTCCCGCTGGGCGTGTGGTTGATCGCCCGCACCCTGGTGCCGGCCCGGCACCGCCGGCCGCCTGGTGACGGGCCGTCCGGGAGGGCGGTGACGGGCCTGGCCCTCGTCGTGGGCGTGGTCGGCGGCATCTACGGCATCGGCGGCGGTTCGCTCCTCGGCCCCCTCCTCGTCGGTCGCGGCATGCCCGTCGCCCAGGTCGCCCCGGCGGCCCTGGCCGCCACCTTCGCCACCTCGGTCGTCGGCGCCGTCACCTACGCGCTGCTCGCGACGGCCGGCTCGGGTGACATCGCACCGCACTGGTTCCTCGGCCTGGCCTGTGGGCTGGGCGGGCTCATCGGCGGATACCTCGGCGCCCGTCTCCAACCCCGGCTCCCCGAGAAGGTGCTGCGGCTGCTGCTCGGCGCCCTGGCCTCCGGGGTCGGTGCCCTGTACGCGGCAGAGTCCCTCGCCTGACCCGCGCGCGACGCGGTTCCCACAGGGGGGCAGCCTCTACGGCGTCCCCTCCATCACCTATCTCGGCTCAGGTCCCCGGGCAGCCGTGCGCCGGCGGGGTCGACGACGGTTTCATTCAGGTGGCCGTCGATCGCGGCGAAGGTCGCTTCGGGTCGTTCCAGTTGCGGAAGGTGACCTGCCTCGGGGATGACGTGGAGCCGGCCGTTGCCGAAGGCTTCGGCGTAGGCGGCGCCGTAGGCGGGAGTCGCGATGCGGTCGCTCTCACCCCAGAGCAGGAGAGCGGGGACCTCGACACGCCGCAGCCGGCGGAGCAGCTTCGGATCGTGCATGTAGGGGTCGCCGGCAAGGACGCGCAGGGTGGTCATGTTGTCGCGCTGGAGGGCGACTTGGTCGGCCGAGGGCGTCTGGTGGCCGCGGTGGGAGCGGGCCGGGTCGTGCCAGGCGTACTCGGCCACACCGCGGGCGTCGAGGGCGAAGAAGTCCCTGATCGGCTCGCCTTGGACGTGGACGCCGACGGGGTCGATGAGAACGAGCCCGGTCAGGATGCCGCCGGTGTCCCGTACGGCCATCTCCGCGGCGATCCAGCCGCCGATCGAAGAGCCGACGACCAGGACGTCGCGCAGCCCCCGGTCTTGGAGGTACCGCAGGTAGGCGAGGGCGAGATCGTCGATGCCGGTCAGCCATTCCGGGCGGTGGGTGCCGTCCCATCCCGGGTGGACGGGTGTGATGGCGTGTGCGGTCCGTGCGAGGTGCGAGGCGAGTCCGGAGACCGTGGCCGGCCCTCCGCCGCCGTGCAGGATCAGGCAGGGTCTGCCGGTTCCGCTTTCCGTCAGGGTGAGGGACAGGTCCGGGTACAGCGCGACGCTCTTGTTCGTGGGCATGCCAGAACCATAACTAAACTTGTTTAGTTAAACAACCTTAGTCATGCCCTAGGCTGGACCCATGCCCAATGAACTACAGCTCCTTGGCAGGGCGGTGAAGCAGGCCCAGTACAGGCAACACCGTGCACTGGACAGCCGCCTCGCCGCCGCCGGCACGACACTGGCCCAATGGGATGCCCTCCGCGCGATCAGTCGGACGCCCGGCGCGTCGGCCCGCACCCTGGCCTCGGCGACATTCCAGAGCGAGCAGGCGTTCGGCACCCTCGCCGGCCGGCTCACCACCCTGGGACTGATCGAGCGAAGGCCCGGTGTCGGCCGTCGCATCGAGCACTACCTCACGACCTCCGGCGAGGAGGTCCTGCGCACAGGGCACCGGATCGCCGACGAGGTCCTCGCCGCGTGCTACTCGGACTTGTCCCCGGCCGACCGCACCACGCTGCTTCACCTGCTCCACCGCATCGACGGCAGCGACGGCAGCCCGGAAGAGTAGCCCTGTCGATGGTGAAGCGCGTCGTCCCGCCCCCACTCACTACTGGGCGCTCGCTGCGGGCCTGATGATCACCTCGTTCACGTCCACCTCGGGCGGCTGGGAGACGACGTGGGCGATGGCGTCCGCGATGGCCGAGGCGGGCAGCGCCACGGCGCGGTAGGTCTTCATGGCCTCGCGGGCGGCCGGGTCGGAGATGCTGTCGGCGAGTTCGGACTCGGTCACCCCCGGCGAGACCAACGTGACCCTGAGGCCCCCGCCGGACTCCTGGCGCAGCCCCTCCGTGATCGCGCGCACTGCGAACTTGGTGGCGCAGTACACGGCGGCGGTGGGCGAGACCTCGTACGCGCCGACGGAGGCGATGTTCACGATGTGGCCGGCGCCCTGGGCGCGCATCGCCGGCAGGGCGGCGGCGATTCCGTGGAGGACTCCTCGCACGTTGACGTCGATCATGCGGTCCCACTCGTCGGTCTTCAACGCCGCCAGAGGGGACAACGGCATCACACCCGCGTTGTTCACGAGGACGTCGATCCGGCCGAACTCGGCGCGCGCGGCGTCGACGAACGCACACATGTCCTGCGCGTCGGTGACGTCCAGGGTGCGGAAGGCGGCGGTACCGCCCTCCGCGATGATCTGCTCTGCCAGTCGTTCCAGGCGGTCGGTGCGGCGTGCGCCGAGGAGCACCCGGTGTCCGTCGGCTGCCAGTCGGCGGGCGGTCGCCTCCCCGATACCGCTGCTCGCGCCGGTGATCGCCACTGCTTTGCCCGTCTGCGTCATGCTCGTTTCTCCTTGTGGAGGAAGGGTGTCGAGGGTGGTGGAACACGTCGTCGGGCGTCGCCCGCGGCGCCGGGGCCCGCGTCGTCGACGTGCTCCCGGCCGTGTTCGCCCTTCGGAGTCTGGGGCGCGGGAGGAGCGGCAACCAGGGCGGATCGTGCCGGGGTACAACGCACCCAGGCACACCACCGGGATCGCCCCTGGGTCCTGTCGTCAAAGTGGCGCCGGTAGGGCCCGCGGTGTCCGGTGCCGTGCATCGCAAGGCGGAGGGGCGCCCGTGTACTGGACGTACTCGGGTGCCCCGACAACGCGGCGAGGTGCGGTACCGGGCGCCGCGGGCCAGGCGAGACTTTGACGACAGGGCCTAGCCTGTGGGTGTGACCAGCAATGAACTCGGAGACTTCCTGCGCGCGCACCGCGCACGCCTGCGGCCAAGCGACGTGGGGCTGGCCTCTCACGGTCGGCGCCGAGTGGCGGGACTGCGCCGCGAGGAGGTCGCCGTCCTGGCCGGCATGAACACCGACTACTACGCCCGCCTGGAACAGGGCCGCGAGCGCGGCCCCTCCGCGCAGATCCTCGACGTGATCGGCGATGCCCTGTGCATGGACGTCGAGGCGCGCGAGCATCTGTACCGGCTCGCGGGTGCCGTGCCGGACGGCCATCGGGCGCCGCCGAGGGAAACCGCCGGTGTGATGCTGAGACAACTGCTGGACGGGTTCACCGACACTCCGGCGTTCGTCCTGAACCCGGCCACGGACTTCCTGGCGGTCAACGCCCTGGCCGACGCGTTGTTCTCACCGTTCGAGGAAGCGGACAACCTCGCCCGCATGATCTTCCTTGATCCGGCGGCTCGCATCTTCTTCGCGCACTGGGACCGGGCCGCCGAGGCGGTCGTGGCCGGTCTGCGCCAGGCGACCGGCGTCGACCCGCACTACCCGCGCCTGCCTGAGCTGGTGCGCTTCCTCTGCGGAGCGAGCGGGGAGTTCGACGCGCTGTGGTCCTCACACACGGTCTACGGCAAGTCGCACGAAGCCAAGGAACTCGTCCACCCCGAGGTCGGCGCCCTCTCGCTCACGTACCACTCCTTCGACGTCCGAGGAGCCGTCGGCCAGCAGGTCGTCATCTACCACGCCGCACCGGAAAGCCCCAGCGCCCAGGCCCTCTCTCTTCTCGGCAGCCTCGGGGCCACACGGCGACGGGAGTCCTCGGCGGAGCGGTAGTCCGGAGCGGTAGTCCGGAGCGGTGGTCCGCGCCCGTGTTCGGCGCGGTCACCGCGCCGGGTCAGGAGACTCGGCAGTCGTGGAACCGGCCGGAGTGGATGTGCCCGAAGGACGCCGGAAGCCGCTCGACGCCTTTGCCGGGGGCGACGGTCAGGCTCCGTCCCTTGTAATCGGCCTGGTTGTAGACGGTGACGCACCGACCCCGGAGGACGCCGTCGGCCCGCCGGGTACCGGAGCCGTTCCACACCGACGATCCGTCGTTGAACCCGACGTACGCGGTCGTCTCCGGATACCGCGGCATGTCCTGCGCCACCAGGCTCACCACCCCGGTGTAGGCGGGACCGGTCCATCCGCACACCCAGCCCGGCGTACAGCGCTCGGCGGGGGCGGCGAGACCGGACCCGGCCTGTGCCGCGGGGGCGAAGGCAACGGCGAGAACCAGGCATGCGGCGCCGAGAACGCCGCTCATGCCGGTCCGTCCCCCGGCGCCCCACCGGCCGGCCCGGCGCGTCGCGTCGCGGCTGCTACAGGTGTGGTCACGGTGAACACTCCGCTCTGGCCGGCCGTTCGTCGCCGGCCCGACGAGGGACTACTCCACGCTTCCATCGCACCTCCCCTCCGCGTAGATCGCACGCCGACCCGACCGGACACGATCCGAATCGACTCGTCCCGATCCGACCGGATCCGCTTCCGACCGAGCTCGCGGCTTACGTACCGGAGGTCGCGGCGGCGGTCGCGGTCGCGGTCAGGACGAGGGCCGCCTGGTCGTCATCGATGCCGCCGGCGCCGCTGAAGGCCCGGACGGCGCGGACCAGGGTGTCGATGACGTCCGCCGCGGTGGCCGCCCGGGGTGTGGCCAGGGCGTTGGCGAGGCCTTCCTCGCCGAACTGCTCGTCGTGCTCGTTGCGGGCTTCGGTGATGCCGTCGGTGTAGAGCAGCAGGCTCTGGGTGGGCCGCAGGCGGATGTGGCGGGCGGTGAGGTCCGGGGTGCGGGTGATTCCCAGCAGCAGGCCCTCCCCGGCGACGGGGCGCGGGGTCTGCCGGGCGTCGATGAGGAGGGGGTGGGTGTGGCCGGCCCGGACGAGTGTGATGTCGAGGCCGCCACCGGCGACGGGTGTCAGGTGGCCGTAGACGAGCGTGACGAAGCCGGTTCCGTGGCTGCTGGGGCGATCGAGGAGTGCCTTGTTGACCGCACGGACCACGGCTTCGGGGTCCGGGAGCAGCGGGGCGACGGCGCGGGCGGTGTGGCGGACGAGGGCGGTCGTGGTGGCGGCGGTGGCGCCGCGTCCGCAGACGTCGCCGAGCATGAACGCCCAAGTGCCCTCTTCGAGGGGGAACACGTCGTAGAAGTCGCCGCCGATGTTGAGGCCTTCGCCCGCGGGGTGGTAGTAGGTGGCGATGTCGGCGCCGGGCACGTTCGGGACCTCGGGCAGCAGCAGACCGGACTGGAGGTCGCGGGCGAGGGCGGCGCGCTGGGTGTACTGGCGGGCGTTGAGGGCCGCGGAGGCGGCGCGGCGGGCGAGTTCCTCGGCCAGCGCGACGGTGTGTCCGTCGAAGGCGTCCTCGCCAGTGGTGAGCAGGGTCATGACGCCGAAGGCCGAGCCGCGGTCGAGCAGCGGGACGCACAGGTAGCCGGTGACGTTGAGGTCGTTCCACGGGCCCGGGCCGGTGGGGGTGCGTCGGGCGACCTCGCTCAGGCCGGTGGCCAGGACCCGGGACACGGCGTCGTCATCGGCGTCGTAGACGGGGATGTGGGAGGCGAGGAGCCGCTCTTGGAGAGGAGAGGGTGCGGTCGTGGCGACGCGCTTGACGCGGCCGGCGTCGATGACGTCGACCGTGCACAGCGGCGCCAGGGCCGGGGCGCACGCGGTGGTCAGGCGCCGCAGGGTCTCGGTGTGGTCGAGGTCGGAGGTGAGGGAGGTGCTGGCCGCCAGCAGGAACGCGAGGTCCCGGCGTGCGGCTTCTTCCCTGGCCTCGGCGAGGGCCCGGGCCTGTTCGGCCTGGTGCCGCTCGATGGCGAGGGCCGCCGTGTCGGCGAACATCCGGGCGAGGGCCAGGTCGGACTCCTGCGGTGCGCGGGGAACGCGGTGGTACATGGCGAAGGTGCCCAGCAGTGACCTGTCCCTGGCCAGGATCGGGGTGGACCAGCAGGCTGCCACGCCCGCCTTCCCGGCCAGGTCGCGGAAGTCGTCCCAGAAGGGGTCGGTGGCGATGTCGCTGACGATGACGGGTTGCCGCCGGTGGGCGGCGGTGCCGCAGGAGCCGACGCCCTCGCCCGCGGCGATGCCGTCGATGGCCTGGTTGTAGAAGTCGGGGAGGCTGGGGGCGGCGCCGTGGTGCAGGTGCCGGCCCTCGGTGTCGGCGAGGAGGACGGACACGAGGACTTCCTCGGGGGCCAGTTCCTCGATGGTGCGGGCCATGCCGTCCAGTACCTGTTCCAACGGCGCCTGGCGGGCGATCTGTTCGAGCAGGGCGCGGTGTTCGGCGGTGAGCCGTTGGGCCTGCTTGACCTGCGTGGTCTCCACTCCGGTGACGAGTACGCCCATGACGTTGCCTGCGGCGTCGAGGCGTGGCTCGTACGTGAAGTCGAAGAAGGCCTCGCGCGCCGCGGGACCGTGGTCCAGGACGGTCCGGGTGTCCGGCCCGGTGTGGCGTTCGCCGGCCCGGTAGACCCGGTCCAGGAGTTTGAGGATGCCCTGTGCCTCCGGTTGGGGCATCACCTCTTTCAGCGGGATCCTCGTGCGCACGCGCTCTCCGGCGCCGATCGCGCTGAAGAAGGCCGCGTTGGCGTCCTCCACCATGTGGGCCGGGCCGGCCAGGGATGCGAAGACGGCAGTGGACTGGCCGAAGAGTGCCCGCAGGTCGTGCTCCGAGCGGCCGTCCACCCCGTCGATCCGACCTTCGGCGTCGCGTTCGAAGCCGCTGTCGGGGTCGTTTGCCGGCCCGGCGGTCGCCGGGGGCTGCTGTCCTGGAACTCGGGTCATCGCCCTGTCGACCTCTCGCTTGCCCGACGCGCTGGAGGCGCGGGGGCCTCGCTGCCGGTTTCTCGTGGACCGGCGCCGGACAACAGGGCGCTCTCTGGTGTGGGGTGTACGGCGATCGCGTGGTCCAGGCCGGTCAGCGCGAAGACCCGCGCCACCGAGCCGGGGGCCGCCGCGAGGCGCAGCACACCGCCGTGCGCCGACAGCTTCTGGTAGATCCTGATCAGGCCGCCGATGCCGGAGGAGTCGCAGAAGGCGAGGGCCGTGCAGTCGACCACGACCAGGCCCGGCTGGTCGGGGCCGGTGAGGACCAGGTCGGCTGCTTCCTGGAGCTGAACGGCGCTGTCGTAGTCGAGCTCGCCGTGGAGGGCGAACACGCATGCCCGCGCGGTGCGCCGGACGCTTACCGAGAACACCTGTGGCCACCTCCGCCTCGTCGTGACCGGTACCGGCTGGTCATAGGCACCGTGCCGTCGGGGTCCGGGGCCTGCCGGGCGTGGACACCGACGGGCGGTCGACGTCCACGCGGCTGACGTCTCACATCCGGCGACTCGCATCGACCCGACGCACGTCTGCCCGCCCGATCGCGGGCCATGCCGTCGCGAACGGGTGACGGTTCTCACGGCGCCGGCTTCGGCATCGGAGGAGACGGTGTGTTCGTCCGGTGTGCGTCCGGTGGGGGACGGCGCCGCGCGGGGGGCGTGGTTGCCAAGGGAGCAACGAATGGAGGATGGTTGCCGGAAGGCAAGAATGTTTCCTTCGAGACGATGAGGTGAGGGGTTCGCGCAGCGGGCCTTCTACGTTTGGTGAATTCCACCCAGTCATCCGCCGGTTCGACCGCGGTGGGCATCCCGTGGAGTGAGGCCCCCTACCCGGTGCTGGTGGCGGACGCCGAAGCGGACCTGGTGTTCGTCAACGAAGCCGCAGGCCTGGTCTTCCCGGGCGCCCACTCGGGATCGGCGCTCTCCGACACGGTGCCCGCCTGGCTGTCGTCGGCTCACGCCCGGTACCTGGCCGCGGTTCCGGCGCAGCGCCCAGGCGCCGACCGGAACCCGATGGTCCGGAACCCGATGGCGCAGGGACCGGTCGGCGACCGTACCTACGAGGCGCACCCGACGGTGCGCGAGGACGGCACGGTGGTGTGGTGGCTGGTCGACGACACCGACCACCGCCTGGCTCGTGCGGCCCTGCGGATGGAACAGGAGCGCACGGCGTTCCTGACCCAGGCCTCCAACCTCCTTCTCTCCTCCCTCAATCTGGACCGGTGCATGGACGTCACGGCGCAGATGGCGGCGGAACACCTCGCGGACGCGGCGTTGGTGATCGCGCCGACGCGCGGCCGTGAACTGCCCGTGGTGGCCTGCCTCCGCGGGGGAACACCGTCGATGTTCGGTGTGGCCGCCGACCCCGAGGAGGTACCGGGGCTGGGAGAGGCGCTCCAGGGCTTCCCGCCCGTTCCCTCCCGCTGGATCGATCCCGAGGCCGCTCCCTCGTGGCTCATTCCCGACGGTTTCGGACCGGTGGGGTCGATCGTCATCACTCCCCTGCCGGGACACGGGGTGCCCGCGGGCGCCCTGGTCCTCCTTCGCCATGCCGACGGCGACGCGTTCACGGAGGGCGAGGAGGTCTTCGCCCGCCTGTTCGCCGCCCGTGCGGGCGCCGCGATGTCGGCCGCCCGTCTGTACGCGGAGCAGGCTTCGATCACCGAGACGCTGATGCGGGAGCTGCTGCCCCCGTCGCTGCACCAGGTCTCCGGCGTCGAGTACGCGGGCGGCTACCGCCCCTCCCTGGACCACGAGCGGATCGGCGGGGACTTCTACGACGTCCACCCCCCGGCGGTGGACGGCGACGCCTCGCTCGTCGTGCTCGGAGACGTCTGCGGCAAGGGCCTGGAAGCCGCGGTGATGACGGGCAAGATCCGCAACACCCTGCATGCCCTGTTGCCCCTGGCGGACGACCACCAGCGCATGTTGAGCCTGCTGAACACCGCGCTCCTGAACACGCATGACGCCCGCTTCGCGACCATGGTCCTGGCCTCCGCGGCACGCGAGGGCAACGCCGTGCGGCTGCGACTGACCAGTGCCGGACATCCGGCGCCCCTGATCCTGCGCTCCGACGGGCGGGTCGAGGAGGCCCCCACCCAGGGCACCCTCGTCGGTGCGCTGCCTTCCATCACCGCCAAGACGGCGCAGGTCACGCTCGCACCCGGCGAGACCTGCGTCCTCTACACGGACGGAATCAGCGAGGCGCGCGGCGGCCCGCTCGGCGGGACGATGTTCGGCGAGGCCCGGCTGCGCCGCGCGCTCTCGGAGTGCGCGGGCATGCCCGCCGAAGCCGTCGTGGAGCGGGTACAGATGCTCGCCTCCCAGTGGGTGGGGACGGGCCGGCACGACGACATGGCCGTCGTGGTGATCTCCGCGCCGCGCACCAACCACCTGAGCGCCGTCGACGGCCACACCCGGGGAAGGTTCACCGCGTGAGCCGACGGAGCACCGAGTCGACCGCGCCGCGGCAGTTGGCGAAGGAGTTGTGGGAAGGGATCCTCGGCCTCGACGAGGCGGCTGTGATCACGGCCGTTCTCCGGGCGCTGGACGAGGGTGTGGACGCCGAGAGCGTCCTGCTCGACGTCATCGCCCCGCTCCAGGGGCGGGTGGGCGAGGAGTGGGCCGCCAACCGCATCACCGTCGCCCAGGAGCACGCCGCCACCGCGATCAACGAGCGGGCCGTCGCCGCGCTCGCCCAGCACCCTTCGGCGCACCGGACGCGCACCCGGGGCCGGGTCACGGTGGCCTGCGTGGACGGCGAATGGCACGCCCTGCCGGCCCGCCTCCTCGCCGAGGTGCTGCGGCTGCGCGGCTGGCACGTCGACTACCTCGGTGCCCAGGTCCCCACGCCGCACCTCGTCGCGCACCTGCACCGCACCGGCCCGGACGCCGTCGCCCTCTCCGGTTCGATCGCCACCCGCCTGCCCACCGCGCACGCGACGATCACCGCCTGCCAGGCCGCCGGCACGCCCGTGCTCGTCGGCGGAGCCGCCTTCGGACCCGACGGCCGCTACGCCCGGCTGCTGGGTGCGGACGCCTGGGCCCCCGACGCCCGCACCGCCGCCGACGACCTGGCCCGCGCCCCGCTGCCGCGCCCTCAGCCGGACCACCAGGCCATCGACGACCTCCCGCACCTGAGCGACCAGGAGTACACCCTCGTCGCCCGGAGCCGCCCGCAACTCGTACGGGTGGTCTTCACCGGGCTGGAGGACGCCTACCCGGCGATGCGCGGCTACAGCGAACCGCAACGCGAGCGCACGGCCGAGGACCTGGCCCACATCGTGGAGTTCCTCGCCGTCGCCCTCTACACCGACGACGAGGACCTGTTCGCCGGATTCATCCGGTGGACCGCCGACGTCCTGACCTCGCACGGTGTCCCTGCGGACTCGCTCCTGCCGGCCCTGGCTCTCCTGGGCCGCGAACTGAAGGACTTCCCCCGCGCCGCCGGCATCCTGCGATCCGGCTCCGCCCGCTTGACCAGTAGCCCCCTCACCGCCGCCGGGACCGCCGAATGACCAGCCTGCCCACCAGCCCACTGCACCTGACACGCATCGACACGGAGGAAGCCGTGCGCATCGAACTGCGCGGCGACCTGGACCATGACAGCGCGGATCTCCTCCTGGACGCCGTCAGCCGCCTGCTGACCGAGCGGAGCGACCCGCGGGACGTGCACCTGCACTGCGCGGAGCTGACCGCCGTCGACTCGACCGGCCTGTCGGTGCTGCTGATGATCAAGCGGCGCACCGGCGCGGCGGGCGTACGCCTGCACCTCGACGACCGTCCGACGAAACTGGACCGGCTCCTGCACGTCACCGGTACGCTGGACTACCTCACGGACACAGGGGGCAAGTCCGGATCCTCCACCGCGGAGAGACCGTCCGCCGCTTCGGAGAAGTCCATACCGGCCCGCTCCGGCAGCCCGGACACCGGCGTCTGACGCCGGAACGCGCCGGCGCGTCGAGCGATCCGGTCGTGTGGAGGGAACACAGATGCCAGTACCAGCCACCGACGCACACAGCATCGGCCACGACGAGGCGCGTTCCGTCGGCGACATCGTCGAACTCCTCGACGTCATATGGGAGAACGCCCGCCAGGGCACCGCGGCCGCGCCGGCCTCCGCGTCACAGCTCCGCCTGATGTATCTGGTCGACCGCCGGCCCGGCATCCGCATGCGCGCCCTGGCCGAGCTCCTCGGCGCGGCCGCCCCTTCCGTGACCCGGTTGTGCGACCGCCTTGAGGCCCTCGCGTTCATCGAGCGCCACCCCTGTCCGGACAGCGGCCGTGAGATCACGCTCAGACTGACCCCCGCCGGGCAGGCACACCTGGCGCGGATACGCGAAAGCCGGGAACAGACTCTGTCCCAGGCCCTCGCATCGATGACCTCGGACAACCGACGCGCCCTGGCCACCGGACTCGCCGCCCTGAACCTCGGCATCACGGCAGCAGCCGGCTTCCCGCAGCAGAAGAACCCGCCACGCGACGCGGCCCCGTGACACCGCGCCGGCCCTGACGGCCGACGCGCGGGAACCGGTCAACGGATTCCGACTCCGCTCCCTCTCCTGGCTCCCTCATCCCGGCTCGCCACAACCGACCGGCCCGGTTACGCGTCCTTCTCGTCGAGTGGTCTCCCGCCGGCCGGCGTGGAGCGACGCCGATCCTGGGGGCATCATCAGTACGTTCACCTCTGACCGGCCCGACCGGAGCGCACGGCCTCGCCGGACGTTCGGAATCGGGAGGGTGCTGCTGGGCATCGTGGCGGGGATCCTGTTGACCGTCACGGTGACAACGGTTCTGTGGTGGCCGCAGAGAGACGTGACCTACCGCAGCGCCGCCCCCTCGGCAGTGGTCTACCCCGACGAGGCAGCGCACTTCCTGGCTCTGGTGCACGAACACACCCTGTCCGGGCGAAACTCCTACAAGATGGTGATCGGCAGGGATCCCAGCGCGTCCTACGGGCACTGGGTGGCCGTCGACGCCGCCCTGGGGGCGAAGGGGATCGAGTCCACCACATGGACGGAGTCCGGGGTACGTGTCCGCTTCCCGACCGGTCACGAGATCTTCGTCCCCGCCCGCCCCTTCCTGTACGGCAGGTGACCACCCCGCCCGCCTGCCCGGCTCCGTCACGAGCCGGGCCGGGCGGAGGGCGGCCGGGTCAGGCCCGGCGTGCCCATTCCTCGGCGAGCAGGCGGTAGGAGCGGACGCGGTCCGCGTGGTCGTGCGTGATCGTGGTGATCAGCAGTTCGTCGGCCCCGGTGGCTTCCTGGAGCCGGTCGAGGTGGTCGGCGACCGTCCGCGCCGAGCCCACGAACTGAGTGTCCACCCGGTCCGCCACCAGCTCCCGGTCCGCGTCCGTCCACGGCAGCGCGCGTGCCTCGTCGGGCGTCGGGAAGGGGATCGCGCCCTCGGCGGTACGGATGCTGCGCACCCAGGGCGCGTACCCGGTGGCCAGTTCCCGGGCCGTGTCGTCGTCCTCGGCCACCACGACGTCGGCGGACACGGTCAGGTACGGCCGGTCCAGTTCGTCCGAGGGCTTGAACGCGGCGCGGTAGCCCTCCGCGGCCTCCAGTACCGAGGCGGGGCTGACGTGGTAGTTCGCCGCGAAGCGCAGGCCGTTGCGGCCGGCGGTCTCCGCGCTGACCCCGCCGCTGCTGCCCAGGACCCACACCTGTACGTCGGCTCCCTCGCCCGGTACGGCGTGCGCCTCCACGCCCTCCGGGGAGTGGTACTCGCCGCGGAGCAGGGCCAGTACGTCGGACACCTGCTCGGCGTAGTCCTGCGGGGTGGCTCCCGGAAGGTTCAGCAGTCGCTGCTGGAGGGCGACGCGCGGGTGTCCGAGGAGGTGGGCGAAGGAGAAGCGGGGCGGGATCAGCAGGCCGCCCGCGGTCCTTCCCTCGAAGGGCGGCTCGGCGTCCGGCGCGGGCTTCGGCGGGCGTCCGGCCGAACGGCCCAGCCCCAGGTCGAGGCGGCCCGGGTGCAGCGCGTCGATCAGGCCGAACTCCTCGACCGTGGACAGGGCGGTGCGGTGGCCCAGTTGGACGGCGCCCGAGCCGATGCGGATCGTGGTGGTCGCGGAGGCGGTCAGCGCGAGCACGACCGCCGGGGAGGTCCCGGCGACGCCCGGGTTGAGGTGGTGCTCGGCGAACCAGTAGCGGGCGTAGCCGAAGGCCTCCGTCTGCCGGGCCAGGTCGATGGTGTGGTGCAGGGCCTCGCCGGCGGTGGAACCGGAGGCGATCGGTATGAGGTCGAGGACACCGAGGGGGATGCCGGACATGGCCGTACTCCTTACAGGTCGGGGGCGGAGGGGAAGACGGGGTCCGGGATCGAGCGGCGCAGCACCGGCGCGACCTGCGACTGGAACAGTTCGAGGGAGGCCCGGTGCTCGGTATCGGTGAGCCCGCCGGGTTCGGCCTGGAGGTGCAGGACCGTGTGGCCGAACTCCTCGTGGTAGCGGTGCACCTTCTCGATCACCTGTTGCGGGCTGCCGATCAGGGCCGAACTCCGCTCGACGAAGTCCTCCAGGCTCGCGAAGACCGGCTCGACGCCCTGCGCCCGGTGGGCGGCGAGGTAGCGCTCGAACGACGGCCGGTACGCGGCCACCGCCCGCTGTGAGGTGGCCGCGGTGTGGAAGCCGGCCGTGCCCGCGCCCACGACCGCGTGCGCCGGGTCGTGTCCGTGGTGTTCCCAGCGTTCGCGGTAGTGGCGGATCAACTCGGCGTACGGGCCGATGGGATGGGTGACGTTCGCCGAGAACAGCGGGTCGCCGTGGCGTGCCGCGAGCTCCACGGACTCCCGGCTGGTGGCACTGCCGTGCCAGACGCGCAGGTTGCGCTGGTGGGGCCGGGGCAGCACCTCGGCGCCGGTCAGGGCGGGGCGGAAGCGCGGTCGCGCGGTCACCTTGTCCTCGTGCCAGAACCGTCGGAACAGCTCGTATCCCTCGGAGTTGCGTTCCCACTGGTCCTCGGGGCTCACGTCGAACAGTTCGCGCTGCGCCGTGCCGTTCCCCTTGCCGATCATCAGCTCCAGGCGTCCGTCGCTGAGGTGGTCGAGCGTCGCGTAGTCCTCGTACGCCCGCACGGGGTCGAGCAGGCTCAGCGTGGTCACCGCCGTGTACAACCGGATCTCGTGGGTCAATGCCGCGATGTGGCTGAGCACCACGGGTGGGGACGACGACAGGAACGGTCGCTCGTGGCGTTCGCCGACCCCGAATCCGTCGAAGCCGAGCTGCTCGGCCTGCACCGCGGCGGAGACGACCTGACGGAAGCGCTCACGGGTGGGGGTCGGTGCCCCCGTCACCGGGTCGGCGCTGTCCGTGATCAGGGTGATGGCCAGGAACTTCACGAGGCCGCGACCTCCCGGTCCACGCCGGGTACGGAGATCCCCAGGTGGTCGCGCAGGGTGGTGCCCTCGTACTCGGCGCGGAACACGCCCCGTTCCTGGAGCAGCGGGACCACGGTGTCGGCGAAGACGTCCAGGCCGCCGGGGGTCAGGTGCGGGACGAGGATGAATCCGTCGGCGGCGTCCTGTTGGACCAGCGAGTCGATGGACTCGGCCACCGTGGCGGCGGTGCCGATGAAGGTCTGGCGGGCCGTGGTCGCGATCACGAGTTCGCGGATGGAGAGGTTCTTGGCCTCGGCCAGCTCGCGCCACTCCCGTGCCGTGGCCAGGGGGTCGCGGAACTGCCGCACGCTCGCGCGCCCGAGGGCGATGGTGTTCTCGCCGACCTCCGGGTCGACGTCGGGGAGGGGGCCGTCCGGATCGTAGGCGGACAGGTCCCGGTTCCAGACGTGCTCCAGGTACTTGATCGCGGTCTGCCCGCTGACCTGGAGGCGGCGGATCTCATGGGCGTTCTCGTGGGCCTCGGCGTCGGTGTCGCCGAGTACGAAGGTGGCGGCGGGCAGGATCTTCAGCTGATCGGGCGTGCGGCCGTATGCGGCGAGTCGCCTCTTGACGTCGGAGTAGAACGCGCGGCCCTCGTCCAGGGTCGCGTGCCGGCCGAAGATCGCGTCGGCGCCGGAGGCCGCGAACTCGCGCCCCTCGTCGGAGTCACCGGCCTGGAAGATCACCGGCCGGCCCTGCGGGCTGCGGGGCACGTTGAAGTGGCCCTCGATGTCGAAGTGTTGCCCCTGATGGGCGAAGGCCCCGGCGCGGGCATCGCGCAGGAAGGTGCCGGTCGTGGCGTCGGCGGCGATCTCCGAGCCGTTCCACGAGTCGAACAGTTCGTTGGCGGTGGACAGGAACTCGCGGGCGCGGGAGTAGCGCTCCTCGCGGGGCAGGAACCCGCCGCGCCGGAAGTTCTCCCCGGTGAAGGCGTCCCAGGAGGTGACCACGTTCCACGCGGCGCGCCCCTCGGAGAGGTGGTCGAGGGAGGCGAACTGGCGGGCCACCTCGTACGGTTCGTTGAAGGTCGAGTTGATGGTGCCCGTCAGGCCGAGCCGCTCGGTGACGGCCGCGAGGGCGGCGAGGACGGTGAAGGTGTCGGGGCGGCCCACGACGTCCAAGTCGTATATGCGTCCGCCCTGTTCGCGCAGTCGCAGGCCCTCGGCGAGAAAGAGGAAGTCGAACTTGGCGCGTTCGGCGGTGCGCGCGAAATGCGTGAACGAGTCGAAGTCGATGTGGCTGCCCGCCGCCGGGTCGCCCCACACGGTGGTGTTGTTGACGCCCGGGAAGTGGGCCGCGAGGTGGATCTGCTTGAGCGGCTTGGTACTCATGGTTCGGTTCGTCCTTCCGGGTCTTGCGGGTCAGGCGGCGGTGCCGGCGGAGGGCGGCGTGGCGTAACGGTTGGCCGGGTGGGGGTCCAGTCCCAGCAGTCCGCGCAGGGTGTCCGCCTCGTAGGCCGTACGGAAGAGTCCGCGCCGCTGGAGTTCGGGGACCAGCCCGCGGGTGATGGCGGGCAGATCGTGCGCGATCACGCCGGGCCGCAGCCGGAAGCCCGACAACCCTGCCGAACGCCGCTCCACGAGCAGGTCGGCGAGCTGGGCGGGGGTGCCGGTGAACACCTCGGAGTCGCCCTCGTACGGGTGTCCCGCGAGCGCGTCGAGGCGTTCCTTGCGGGCGGTCGCCGCAGGCCCGTCCTCGTCGAGGAAGACGGTCAGCTCCCCGAAGAGGTGCAGGGGCTCCTCCCCCAGGCCGGCCGCCTCCCGGGCCCGCCGGATCGCGGCGACGGCGGACGCCGCCTCTCCGGCGTCGCGCGCGCTCACGTAGCCGATGTCGGCGGAAAGCGCGACGAGACGGTACGAGGCCTCCCCGTCGCCGGAGGCGCCGACCGCGCTGACCACGGGCCTCCCTTGCGGGGGACGCGGGGTGATCGAGGGTCCGCGGACGCTGAAGTGACGGCCCTCGAAATCGATGTAGTGCAGCTTGTCCCGGTCGATGAACCGGCCGGTGGCCACGTCACGGATCTCCGCGTCGTCCTCCCAGCTGTCCCACAGCCGCCGGATCACCTCGACGTGGTCCGCGGCCTCCTCGTACAGTTCCGCGCCGGAGAGCGGGGCGGACCTGCGGCCGAAGTGCCGCTCCTCGTGCGGCAGTCCGGAGACCTGGACGTGCACGCCGGCCCGACCGCGGCTGACGTGGTCGAGGGTGGCGACGGCCTTGGAGATGTGGAAGGGCTCGGTGTGGGTGGTGGTCACGCTCGGGATCAGGCCGATGTGCCGGGTCAGTGGTGCGATGCGGGCGGCGGTCAGGACGGCGTCCAGCCGCCCCCGGACGAGGTCCGTGCGTCCGTCGGGGCCGTCGGTCGAGGAGGACTGGAGCGCGAGCCCGTCGTCGAGGGTGACGAAGTCGAGCAGTCCGGCCTCGGCCTCGGCCACGGCGTCGACCCAGTAGCGGGCGGTGAACACGGCCTCGGGACGCGCCCCGGGTTCACGCCAGGCGGCGGGATGCCGGCCGGCGCCGTCGAGCGCGACGGCCAGGTGCAGCGGTGCGGAGGAGGTCGTGGGGGCGGAAGGGGACGGGGCGTCAGAAGGTGACGGGGATGCGGACACGTCGGAATGCGCCTTCCTGATCGGCGTACGGAAGAGGAGCCGGTGCGGGGTCGCGAATTCGTCCCGTCAGCCATTTCTTCGAAAAACGCTACGCCCGATGGAGGGGTCATACAATGACCGCAATATTAAGAGAACTTGGCAGCAATGTTGTCCGGTGCGGCCGGTGCCCGGAGAGCCGTGAAGAAGGGCCTGCGGCGCACGGTGAAACCGATCGACTCGTAGAGCCGGATCGCCGCGGCATTGCTCGCGGCCGTGTGCAGGAACGGCACCTCTCCCCGCTCGCGGATGCCCGCGGCGACGGCGCGCACCAGGCGCGTGGCCAGCCCCCTGCCGCGGTGCCCGGGGCGGGTGCACACCGCGCTGATCTCGGTCCAGCCGGGCGGGTGCAGCCGCTCGCCGGCCATGGCGACCAGTCGGCCTTGGTCACGGATGCCGAGGTAGGTGCCCAGTTCGACGGTGCGGGGCAGGAACGGCCCCGGTTTCGTCAGCTCGATCAGCTCCAGGATCTCGGGTACGTCGGCGGCGCCGAGTCGTACCGCCTCGGGGGCGGGTTCGGCGCGCAGCGAGGTGTCGACCAGTTGGACCCCCTCGATCTCGCCGACCACCTCCCAGTCGTCCGGCGGGGTCAGTACCCCGGCCAGGGTCACGCTCCCGTCGGCTGCGGTCAGGGAGCGCAGTCCGTCCCAGGAGCGGGGGTCGGCCGGATCGGCGATCGCGGCGAACGGGGCGATGTCCGGGGCGTAGCGGGCGGCGTGGCCGCCGGCCCGCTCGGCGAAGGCCGCGTGCGGGCCGGACAGTGAGGCCCAGGCCGGGTTGTCGAGGACGTGCGGGGTGAGCGAGGTGGGGGTGGCGGCGCTCATGGGGATGAGGCCCTCCTTCCGTGGGGCGGCCCGGGCCGGCGTCGGCCCGCGGGGGGTCAGGAGTTGGTGAGGGGCAGGCCGGGCGGGTTGACCTCGGAGGTGGTCACGGCCTCGTTGGGAAGGTTCCACGCGGTGAGGAGCTGTGTGTACTGCCCGTTCTTGATCAGGTGGTTGATCGCTTCGGCGACGGGCTTGGCCAGGCCGCTGTCCTTCTTCGACGTCGCGGCGATCAGCCCCTGGAGGGACTCGCCGGCGCCGGAGAACGAACCGGCGTTGCGCGTCGGGGCGTTGCCGCCCGTGGCCTGGGTGATGTGGTAGGCGATGGCGGGGTTGGGCCCGAAGTTGAGGTCGATCTTCTTGCCGCTCAGTGCCAGGTTGACGCTGTTGGAGTCCGGGAAGTACTTGACCTCGATGTCCTTGCCCTCGGACCGGAGCTTCTTCTGCCATTCCAGGAGGATCTTCTCCTGGTTGGTGCCGGAGCTGACGGCCACCGTCTTGCCCGCGAGGTTGCGGTAGTCGCCGTTGAAGTTCCAGGTGTTCTCCTTCAGCGCCTCGAAGGCGAGGTTGTCCTGCCGGTAGGAGGCGAAGTCGTACTTCTTCTTGCGTTCCTCGGTGACCGTGACGTTGGTGAAGGCCACGTCGACCTTGCCGCTGTCGATGCCGACGAAGAGGTTCTCCCAGGTGGAGTTCTTCACCACGGGCTTGAGCCCCAGGGTCGCGGCGACCAGCCGGCCGAGGTCGGGCTCCGCGCCCGTGAAGGTCTTCTGGTCGGTGCCGACGTAGGCGAGGGGCGGATATCCGGCGGGCAGTGCGCCGACCCCGATGACCAGTTCACCGCGTTCGCGTACGGCCTTCGGCAGTTGGGCGCGCAGGGATTCCACGGCGGGCACGGCGAGTTCGGCCTGCCGGGCGGCCCCGTTGGAGGCGGCGCCGATGGTCACCTTGCCCGTCGCGGCACCGCTGTCGGTGGCGTTCGCGTCACCGCCGCACGCGGTGAGTCCCGAGGCGAGGGCCACGGTGGCGGTCGCCGCGCCGAGGCCGCGGACGAGTCTGGTGCGCAGGGTGGACTGGCGCTGCATGGCGTTCCTTTGTCGAGGGTTGAGTGAGGTGGGGGGCGGAGATGGGAGGGGGCACAGGCGCCCCGCGAAGAAGGGGGAGGTCAGAGCACCTTGCTCAGGAACTCCCGTGTCCTCGGGTGCGCCGGGTGGTCCAGTACCTGTCCGGGCGGGCCCTGTTCGACGATGCGGCCCTCGTGGAGGAAGACGACCTCGTCTGCCACCTCGCGGGCGAAGCCGACCTCGTGGGTCACGATCACGAGGGTGGTGCCACCGGTGGCCAGGTCCTTGATGACGGACAGCACCTCGCCGACCAGTTCGGGGTCGAGCGCGGAGGTGGGTTCGTCGAAGAGGATGACGCCCGGCCGCAGCGCGAGGGCGCGGGCGATGGCGACCCGCTGCTGCTGCCCGCCGGACAGTTGCCTCGGGTAGGCGCCGGTACGGTCCCCCAGGCCGACGCGCTGCAACAGCTCGCGCGCCAGGGCCTGCGCCTGCGGCCGGCCCAGTCTGCCGGTGGCCACCGGCGCGGCGGCGACGTTGTCCAGCAGCGTCAGGTGCGGGAAGAGGTTGAAGTTCTGGAAGACGAAGCCGATCCGGCCGCGCTGGGCGAGGATGGCCCGCTCGCTCAGCTCCTTCAGCCGGTCCCCGTGGCGCTGGACGCCGATCAGCTCGCCGCCGATGCTGACATGGCCCGCCTCGGGCTTCTCCAGATGGTTCAGGACGCGCAACAGAGTGGACTTGCCGGAGCCGGAGCGGCCCAGGATCACCGTCACGGTGCCCGGCGCGACGGTCAGGCTGACCCCGTCGAGGACGCGATGGCCTCCGTACCACTTGTGGACGTCGTGCACCTCGATGGCGGCGGGCCGGTCGGTCGCCGCCAGGTCGGTCGCGGGCCGGTCGGTAGCGGTCAGGTCGGTCGCGGTCATCGGGCCGTCTCCTTCCGGTGGCGGATGCGCAGGTCGCGCAGGCCCGCCCGGGCCTTTTGGAGCGGGGTGGGCGGTACGGTGCGCAGCGCGCCGCGGGCGTAGTACCGCTCGACGTAGAACTGCACGACGGAGACCACGCTGGTGAGGATCACGTACCAGACGGTCGCCACCAGCAGCAGTGGCACCACGTCGCCGGGATAGGTGCTGGCCAGGCTCTGCACGGAACCGAACAGGTCGAGCAGGGACACGTAGAAGACGAGCGAGGTGGCCTTGAGCAGGCCGATCAGCTGGTTGACGTACGAGGGGACGATCGACCGGAGCGCCTGCGGGAAGACGATCCGGGCGAACTGGTAGCGCCTGGGCAGGCCCAGGGCCGCGGCCGCCTCGTGCTGGCCCTGGTCGACCGAGAGGACGCCGGCCCGGACGATCTCGGCCGCGTACGCCGCTTCGCACAGGCTCAGGCCGACGACCGCGACGACGATGTCGGTGGCGAGCCGGGACTCGTCGAAGGTGAAGAACGCGGGGCCGAAGGGCACGCCGACGCTGAGGGTGGGGTAGAGGGCGCCGAGGTTGTAGAGGAAGAGCAGGACGACGATCAGCGGCACGGAACGGAAGAGCCAGATGTACGTCCAGCTCACCGACCGCAGTACCGGGCTGCCGGAGAGCCGGCCCACGGCGAGCAGGACACCGCCCGCCAGGCCGGCGACCGCGCTGTAGGCGGCCACCTGGAGGGTGATGAGCAGCCCCTCCAGGACGACCGGGCGCAGGAACCAGTACGCGAAACGGTCCCACTGGTAGAAGGGATTGGTGGTCAGCCCGTGGGCCGCCTGCGAGACCAGCACCAGTACGACGATGCCGGCGACCCACCGCCCGGGACGGCGCAGCGGGAGGACCCGGGCGGCCGGGCCGGGCGGCCCCGAGGGGGCGACGGGCGCGGAGAGGAGCAGCGATTCGGTCAAGGACACTCCAGCGGCTGCGACAAGAAGAATCGGGAAAAGCAGCCGTCATGCCGGACAGGAGAGGCCGCCGATATCGTTTATCTGCGGCGTAAGCTAGGCAGCCCCGAGAAGGGGTGTCAACGGTCTGCATATCGGGAAGCGGAGAAGCGCGTACCGATTTCATCCGCCGTACACACAACGCCTTCCGGTGAAATGAAACGGGGCCGTGACGGCCGCGATTTCAGGTCACCGGCCGCTCGGGGCGGTCACCGTCCGCAGCCGGGCGCGCAGGCCCGCCAGCCGGATGCGCAGCCGCCGCAGGGGCGTGGGGGGGAGGTCCCGGGCGGTCCCGCGGGCGTAGTACCGCTCGACGTGGTACTGGCCCGCGCTCAGGACGGTGGTGACGGCGACGTACCAGAGGGTGGCCACCATCAGCAGCGGGATGACCTGGTAGTTCTGGTTGTAGACCAACTGCACGGAGTACAGCAGGTCGTGGACGGCCAGCACGCTGACGATGCTGGTGCCCTTGAGCGTGCCGATCAGCATGTTCCCGGCGGTCGGCACGATCGACCGCATCGCCTGCGGCACGACGATCCGGCGCAGGGTCCGGCGCCTGCTCAGGCCGAGCGCCTGCGCGGCCTCGGTCTGTCCGGGATCCACGGAGAGGATTCCGCCGCGCACCACCTCGGCGGCGTACGCGCTCTCGTGCAGGGTGAGGCCGATGACGGCGGTGAGGGTCGGGCCGAGCAGGTTCACCGTCTTGACGGAGAAGAGTTCGGGCCCGAAGGGGATGCCGAGGCCGAGGGTGGGGTACAGGGCGCCGATGTTGAACCAGAACAGCAGTTGGACCAGCAGCGGTGTGGACCGGAAGATCCACACGTATCCCCAGCTCAGCGTACGCAGCACCGGGTTGCCGGAGAGCCTCATCACCGCCAGCAGGGTGCCGAGCAGGAAGCCGAGCACCATCACCGCGCCGGTCAGCCACAAGGTCAGCAGCAGCCCGTCGAGCACGGCGGTGGTGGTGAAGTACCGGCCCACCACGTCCCATTGGAAGGCGTCGTTGCGGACGACGGAGATCAGCACCATGACGAAGACCAGCAGAGCGGCGGCGGCGGACAGCCAACGACCCACGTGCCGGCGGGGCACGATGGGCGGCACCTCGACATCGGGGCCGTGTTCCGCCCCCGCGGGCTTGGTCACGGGCCCGACCGGGGGAACGGAACCAAGAGCGGGAACGGGAACGGGATGGGACACGTCGGAGGCGTCGGACACGTCGGAAGGGGTGGCCATGGGAAGGCTCTCCAAGGAGGGAGGCGGGCGCGGATGACGACCCGGCGGCGCCGGGGCAGCCGGGATCGGGCACTCGTGTCGTCACGCTCGCCGCGTCCCTCAACGCGGCCGGATCGGCTGCCGCGCGCGGCGGAACCGGTCCACCGTCGAGCTTATGCGCCCGTGGCACGCCGGTGTCAACCATGAGCGTTCCGCACGCCGAGGCCGTACGCCGAGGCCGTACGCCGAGGCCGTACGCCGAGGCCGTACGCCGAGGCCGTCCGGCATGCGGGCCTTTGCTTGACGAAGCGCATCATGTACTGCTCAAGTAGACGCATGAATGCCCATCAGCGCTTGTTCTCGCGCGACTACATCGACTTTGGTCGGGTGTGGTCCGCGGCGTGTTGCGCCTGACGCGGCAGCGGGCCGTCTGACCGGCCCTTCCCTCCCTCGGTGACCCCGTCGCGGGCCGAGTTCCCCCTTCGCTTCACCAGCGCGCGCGTGCCGCGGCCCGCGTGAGAGAGCGCTGTTGCCGCGAGCCCGGACGCGCGCTGCCGCGCGACCCCGATCGATCCTCCCGACGCCCCGCGTCGTCACGCCCGCTCATCCCCGGACCGCCCCGCACCACCCGCGCGTGCGTCTCTTCGACGCGCCCACAACCCGCGCCCGACGAAGGGCAGTTCAGTCCTGCCCGCGTGCCCGCTTTTCATCACCGTTTCCGAGAGGCCACCCCATGCCCGTGGAATTCCTCGGCATAGCCGCGACCAACGACGGCTCCGAAACCACCGCGCGCTCCGGCGCGGCCTTCGACAAGGAGTACACGCTCCGGCTCGCCCGGGCGCACGAGGACCACGGCTGGGACCGGGTCCTTTTCGCCTACGGCTCCGGTTCCCCGGACCCGGCCCCGGCGGCCGCCTACATCGCGAGCAGACTGGACCGCCTCCAGATCCTCCTCGCCCACCGGCCCAACGTCTCGTACCCCACCTTCGCCGCCAAGACCTTCGCCACCCTCGACCAGATCAGCGAGGGCCGGCTCGCCGTGCACTTCATCACCGGCGGCAACGACCACGAACAGGGCCGCGAGGGCGACACCCTCACCAAGGACGAGCGCTACGCCCGCACCCTTGAGTACATCCGGATCGTCAAGAAGATCTGGACCTCCCGCGAGCCCTTCGACCACGAGGGCGACCACTACCGCTTCCACGACTTCGTCAGCGATGTCTTCCCCGTTCAACAGCCGCGCCCCGCCGTCTCGTTCGGGGGCTCCTCGGACGCCGCGTACGCCGCGGGAGGAGCGGAGGCGGACATCTACTGCCTGTGGGGCGAACCGCTGGAGCAGACCGCTCAGCAGATCGACGCGGTGAAGGCCGCGGCGGAGGCCGCGGGCCGCACGGACGTGCCCCGCATCCAGGTCGCGTTCCGTCCGATCATCGCCCCGACCGAGGAGCTGGCCTGGGAGAAGGCCCACCGCACGGTGGGAGCGATCAAGCAGCGCCGGGAGGCGGGCCTCGCACGGCACCACCGCAACGGAGTCCTTCAGGCGGCGGCACCCCAGAACACCGGATCGCAGCGCCTGATCGCCATCGCCGAGGCGGGCGAGCGCTACGACAGGGCGCTGTGGACCCCGACCGCGGCCGCCACCGGTGGCGCGGGCAACTCCAACGCCCTGGTCGGTACCCCGGAGACGGTCGCGCAGGCCCTGCTGGACTACTACGACCTCGGCGTCGACATCCTCTCGGCGCGCGGCTACGACCTGCTGGGCGACGCCGTCGACTTCGGCCGGTACGTGATCCCGCTCGTCCGCGAGGAGGTCGCGAAGCGCGACGCCGCGCGTGGAGCCCGGCAGGACGCCGCGAGCCCGGGACGCCCCACCCGCGAGACGCTCACGGCGGTACGCGGATGAGCTCCGCGACGCACGCGCCCCGCCTGCTCACCCGGTACCGCCGCGCACCCGTCCTCCGCCCCGGCGCACCCCGCACGTTCACCACACCCCGCCATGGAAAGGCCTCCCCGCTGTGAACCTCCCCGGGAACGGCACCCGCACCCGCCTGCGTACCGTCGCCGCCCTCGCCCTCCTGCCCCTGCTGACGCTGACGGCGGCCTGCGGATCCGACGGCGGGGCGCCGGCGGTGGCGGGCGCCCAGGCCTCCCCCGCGCCGGCAGACGACCCGGTCGCCGGCGTGCGCACCGTGGACTCGATCGCCGCGCTGCTTCCTTCCGGCGTCCGTACGGCGGGCACGCTGCGGGTCGGCAGCTCCGTCGGCGCCCCGCCCTCGGCGTACTACCCGAACGGGCAGGACAAGCCGCCCGCGGGCCAGGACATCGACATCGCCGACGCGGTGGCCAAGGTCCTCGGCGTGAAGCTGGAACGGCAGGACGCCTCCTTCGAGACGATCCTCCCCGCCCTCGGCAGCGGCAAGTACGACTTCGGCACGGGCAACTTCGGCGTCACCGCGGAACGCCTGAAGACCATCGACTTCGTGACGTACATCAACGACGGCCAGGGCTTCGCGGTCAAGACGGGCAGCACCACGCTCACCGGCAAGGTCGACGATCTCACCCGGTTGTGCGGATTGACCATCGGCACCGGGGCGGGCACGACGTTCGAGAAGACCCTCACCGCACAGAAGGGCGTGTGCGCCGCGGCCGGCAAGAAGCCCTACGAGGTCAAGGTCTTCTCCGAGAACGGGGCCGTCACCACCGCTCTTCAGCAGGGTCGCATCGACGCCGTCATGTCGACGATCAACGGACTGCGCTACCAGGCGGCGCAGCCCGCCGCGCAGTCCACCTTCCTCGGCGAGTACCACCGTCTCGACGTCGGCTTCGCCTTCAAGAAGGGCTCCCCGTTGACGCCCGCCTTCCAGGCCGCCGTCAACGAGCTGATCAAGAACGGGACGTATGAGCGGATCCTGAAGAAGTGGGGCACCACCGACTCCAAGATCGCCACGTCGCAGACCAACCCGGCCGAACACACGTGAGCGCCGTCCTCGGTCCCGTCGGTCCGCGCACCGAGAAGGAGGAGCCTTGAGCGAGGTCATGGTCGACGTCCAGGGCGTCCACAAGAGTTTCGGGGCGGTGGAGGTGCTGCGTGGCGTGGACCTGAGGGTCCGCGCCGGCGAGGTCACGGTGATCCTCGGCCCCTCCGGCTCGGGGAAGTCCACGCTGCTGCGCACGATCAACCACCTGGAGAAGGTAGACCGCGGCCGGATCAGCGTGGACGGCGAGCTGATCGGCTACCGCAGTTCCCGGGGCAGGCTGCACGAGTTGAAGGAGAAGGAGGTTCTGAAGCAGCGCACGCACATCGGGTTCGTCTTCCAGAACTTCAACCTCTTCCCCCACCTCACCGTGCTGGACAACCTCGTCGAGGCACCACTCTCCGCGCTGCGCCGGCCGCGCAAGGAGGCGGAGGAGACGGCTCGCAGACTGCTGGAGCGGGTCGGCCTCGCGGACCGGGCCGACGCCTACCCCCGGCAGTTGTCCGGCGGGCAGCAACAGCGGGTGGCCATCGCCCGCGCGCTCGCCCTCGAACCCAAGGTGCTGCTCTTCGACGAGCCGACCTCGGCGCTCGACCCGGAGCTCGTCGGTGAGGTTCTGGACGTCATCAAGGATCTGGCCCGCGCCGGAACCACCATGATCGTGGTGACCCACGAGATCGGCTTCGCGCGTGAGGTCGCCGACTCCGTCGTGTTCATGGACGGCGGAGTCGTGGTCGAGCAGGGTCCACCCGCCGCCGTGCTGGACGATCCCCGCCACGCCCGCACCCGTGCCTTCCTCTCCAAGGTGCTCCAGTGATCTGAAGTCGAAGTGGCGCCCGACCCGCGGCGCCACTTCGACGACGGGCCACCGGAAAAGGACCGCCGGGCGGGCGGCCCCCGACTCGGCCCCCGACCGTGAGCCCCGGGGCCGCCCGGGGCAGTTTCTTCGGAGCGCGGGCTCCGCCCGGGCGGCCCCTTGCCGGCACCTATCGTTTCTCGATAGATTTCCATCGTTGCTCGATCTGGGGAGAGACGATGGGAAGACTGGCGATGCTCGCACTGCGGGCCGTACTCGTGATGCTGGCGGTCGGCACGGCATTCGTACAGGCGGTGATGGTGCCGCTGTTCGCCATCGACCTGGAGGACCTCGACCCTGGGTACGCGTACCTGCGCATCCCGCTCCTCGCGCTCACGTTCCTGGGCGTCGTGGCGGTCCAGGTGACTCTGGTGTGCGTGTGGCGGTTGGTGACGATGGTGAAACGCGGCACGGTCTTCTCCCACGCCGCGTTCCGGTACGTGGACGTGGTGATCGGCGCGGTCGTCGCGGCCGCCCTGCTGGTGTTCGCCCTGGGGGTGCTCCTGGCGCCGGGCGAGGCCGTTCCGCCGGGCATGGTCCTGCTGATCGGCGGAGCCGGCGTGGGGGTCCTGGGGGTCGCGCTCATCGTGTTCGTCCTGCGGATGCTGCTCGCGCGCGCCGTCGCCCGTGACGTCGAGGCCACCCACCTGCAAGCCGAGTTGGACGAGGTCATCTGATGCCGATCACCGTCGACATCGACGTGATGCTTGCCCGGCGGAAGATGTCGGTGGGTGAACTCGCCGAGCGCGTCGGGATCACTCCGGCCAACCTGGCCGTGCTCAAGAACGGCCGCGCCAAGGCCGTGCGCTTCGCCACGCTCGCCGCGCTGTGCGAGGCACTCGACTGCCAGCCCGGCGACCTGCTGCGCTGGCAACCCGGTCCGTCCGACGACACACCGGACTGACGCGCCTCACGCCGGGACTTCGGGCGGTTGCCGCGCGGGTGTCGGTGTGAACGCGGCCAAGCTCGCGACGGCGCCGCCCCCGCTGTGAGGGGGGGCGCCACCTGAGGACTCACGGAGAGGTGACGGCCTGCTCCAGCAGCCCGCGCAGGACGCTCTGCTCCTGCGGGCCGAGTCCGGACAGCGGTGAGTCGACGGCGAGGAGTTCGAGGAGGCGCGTCCGCAGTGCGGCGCCCGCGGCGGTGAGGACGAGGTGCTTGGCGCGGCGGTCGGTGGGGTGCGGATGCCTCTCGACCAGACCCTGCTTCTCCAGCTTGTCGACGACGAAGGTGGTGTTGGAGGGCTCACAGCTCATGCGTTCGGCGAGGTCCCGCATGGTCATCGGCCCGCTCATCTCCCGCAGTGCGGTCGCCTGCGGCGCGGTGAGACCCAGGGTCGCGGCGCGTTCCCGCACATGCTCCGCGATGCGCTGGGCCAGCCCGTTCACCAGACCGCACAGCTGTCGCTCGGCGATGGCCTGCTGCTCGGGGGGCGTCGTCATGCCACCACTCTAGCAAGTCCATCAAGGCTACATATTTCCAGCTTGAATGATTCGAGCTTGATGCTTATGGTGGCGTCGTCGCCGCAAGGCCCGCGACGACCTGACGCCCAATCACAGGAGCACACCCATGGCCGAACTGACGGTTGACGACGGCATTCGACTGCGCCGCGCGGCGGGAATCCGCTCGATACGGCTGGGCGACACGAAGGTCTCGTACGTGCCGGACGGCGATGTGCGACTCCGACCGCGTCCCCTGCTCCAGGCCACCACCGACGAGGTGTGGGACGCGCACCCGGAGTACCTGGACTCCACGGGGCACCTCGTGGGGAGCGTCGGCGGCCTGTTGGTGGAACACGGCGATCGAGCGCTCCTGATCGACACGGGCTTCGGACCGCAGACGCTCGAAGCCCCGGACGGCCCCCTCGGCACGATCCACGGAGGCGCGCTCCCCCACAGCCTCGCCGAGCTCGGTCGACGACCGGAGGACATCGAAGCGGTGGCCTTCACCCACCTCCACTCCGACCACACCGGCTGGGCCTGCCATCCCGCCCCCGGCAGCGACCAGCCCGTGTTCACCCACGCCGAATACCTGATCTCCGAGCAGGAGTGGGCCCGTCGCGACCTCCTGGAGGCCCAGGGCATGACCGAACAGGTCGCGGCACTCGCGCCGCGCGTGCGTACGATCACGGACGGACAGGAGATCTTCCCCGGGGTACACGTGCGGATCACGCCGGGCCACACCGTGGGGCACGCCGAGTACGTCATCACCGGGGGCGGACGACGCCTGATCGCCTTCGGTGACGCCGTGCACTCGCCGATCCAGATCGACCACCCCGAGTGGTCCTCGGCGTTCGACCACGATCCGGCCCTGACCGCCGACCACCGTCGCCGGCTCGTCGCCGAGTTGGCGGAGCCCGACACGATCGGCTTCGGCGTCCACTTTGCCGACGTGGTGTTCGGCCACGTCCGCCAGAGTGGCAACGGCCCGGCGTGGCGCCCCCTGGACGCCTGATCCGTCGAAGCCCGGTGTCACGAATGCCCGATGGTCGGCGCCTTGGGCCCCGACCGTCGGGCATCCGCTCGCCATTCCCCGAACGGGAAACGCTTCGGGAAGACATCCCAAAAGGGTGTTCTACGCTGTACGGGACGAGGCCACAGCGATCTGGCGACGAGACCCGAGGACCCCTGCCCGATGAGCCCGAAGCAGCAGCGCGGCGAAGCCACCGTCGAACAAGTCCTGGACGCGGCCCTTCGCATCTACGCCTCGTCGGGGGGAGGCGGGCCTCACGCTCGGCGCCATCACCAAGGCCAGCGGGGTCAGTTCGGGAAGCATCTACCACCATTTCGGCAGTCTCGACGGCGTGCTCGCCGCCCTGGCACACCGCTCCCTGGGCCAACTCCTGAGGACCCTGCTGACAGCGTTGACCCGGACGACCGACGCGCGTTCCGGCATTCAAGCCGTTGTCCTGGCCTACCTGGAGTTCGTACAAGCCCATCCGGACGCGGCCCGCCTCATGCACTCCGTCACCGCGGATCGCGAGGGCATGGCCCACGCGGGGGAGATCCGCGACTCCCAGGAGGCCCGGCTGACACCGATCGCCCTCTGGATCCAAGGGCACCGGGAATCCGGCGACCTCGCAGAACTCTCCACCCCCATGATCGAGTCCCTCGTCATGGGTCCGGTCGTCGGTGTCGTCCGCCGCTGGCTCACCGTGGGGGATCTGGATCTGAAGGAGGCCGCCGACGCGCTGCCCGAGCACATTTGGCGCTCGGTCCGCCGTTAGCCCGGACGCGGGCCTCCCCCTCATGCGGCTGATGCCCACACACAACGCAGCCGCTCTGCGGTGACGGTCGCATTGCGCGCGAGTTCAGAGCATCCGCTCCCCGGAGAGGAAACCCGCCGCCACCTCTGGCGGGTTGGCGGCGCGGGTCAGTTCGAACATCTCGTCCGGGGCGAACATGTCATAGAGGACCACGGGCACGGAGCGCCCCAGGGTGCCCACCAGGTGCCCTCCCTCGTGGAGTTCCCTGGCCAGGTCGACGCAGAGGGCGCGGAACTCGGCGTCGAGCCGCTCCGCGCGCCCCTCCTCGTCGTCCCCGTCCCCGTCCACGTTCTTGTCTTCGTTCTTGTCTTCGTTCTCGTTCTCGTTCTCTGGGAGTCCGCCCTCCCACCACAGCCCCTCGGTCACGGCCTCCTGGTGGTGCAACTCCGAACCCCGGGGGTCATGGACGCGGTCATGGCCGAGGACGCCGACCCCCTCCAAGGCGGAGGGCGGAAAGTACGCGTAGCTCCAGCGCGCCTCCCATTCCCCGGGCGGATCCGCCCGGCTCAGCTGCTGGTCGACGTGGTCCTCCGTGACGTATCCGAACGCCAGATACGGGAGGCGCGGGTCTTGGTCGACACTGTCGATACGGAAGGTCAGCGCATAGATCCCGGGCCTGAGGACGTCGGGTATCTCACCCAACTCCTGCACGATCCGCTCCCGCATGTGCTGTCGGAAGGTGGTCAAGAGAGGTCTCCTGGGCTGTCGATCCGGCACCGCACCGACAGCCCCACCGGCGTCGGAGGCGAAGGGCGGCGGCGTGAACCCACCACTGCCTGATCGCAATGCAGATCGTACCGAGCCGGGTTCGGGCACTCGTGGGCCTGCTCGAACCGGCGATCAGCCGGGACCCGGCCGACTCGATCCGTCCTGGAGCGCGTCAAGCGCTTCGGTCGCCTTCAGAACCGCCGAGCGGGCCTTCTTCGCCTGCTGTTCGGCCCGGTCCTGGCGGCGTGTGACCGTCTCGACGGACTTCGTGAGGTGATCGCGCTCCTCGCCCCTGCGGGCGAGTTCCTCTCTCAAGGACGCGATCTGCTCTTCGAGGGCTGCGAGTCGGGACCGGTGGTCGGCCGACTCGTCCTGCGCCTGCGCGAGAGCGGCCTCGGCCTTCTCCGCCTCACCCGCCGCGCGCTCTGCCAATGCCTTCGCCTTCGCCTTGGCTTTCGCCTTGGCCTCCGCCTCCGCATCTGCATCTGCATCTGCCGCAGCGCGAGCCCGCCTTCGGGTCTCCTGGTCCGACCCGGCCCGAGCGCCGGAAGACCGCCCCTTGGCGGCACTCGACGAAGACGGTGCCGGCTCGGTCCGGGGTGCCCGCCGTGGTGCCTGGCTGGGAGCGGGTTCCAGTCCGGCGAAGCCCACGGCCGCATCGGGCGCTTTCACCAGGACGCCTCCCGCCCAGGCCTCGGCGGCTTCCTGGTCGGTGAGGACGGCGTGAAGGATCTGCTCGACCTCCTGCCGGACGCCCTCCGAGATCGACTGCCCGGCCTCGCCGGCCAGGACGCGGGCTTGGCGGGCCATCGCGGCGATCACGACGTGCCGGCGGCGTGACAGCTCCCGCAGTTCCTCACCCGCCAACGTCCGATGCGCCTCACGCAACGCCCGCCCGAGTTCGAGAAGCCGCCGAGCCTGGCCCTCATCCGCACGCGCGAGGAGGTTCGCGCACCAGACGGCCAACGTCGGCTTCCGCAGCACCCCGATCCTCTTCGACACGGCCCGCTCACCGGCCGCCCTCGCCTCTGCCGCACGGGCGTCCCGGGCCGCCGTGAACTCCTGAGGCCGCAATCCGTACAACTCGCGCATCAGCGCGTCGACATCCACATCACCACTCTCCCCCGCCGGCTCCCCTCGGTCACGGACCGACGCCGCCGTAACGGCTCTCCCGACTCCCCGACCGCCCGGCCTCCCGCCTCCGGTCGGTCCACCCGGTGCTCGTGCCGGCTCGGGACGTCCTGGGTCGAGGGGGCGTTCGCGCGTCGGAAGCCATCGGCGCAGCCGGTGATCATGCGGGAAAGCTCGTCCGCGCCCCCCTGGGGGGTGGCAGCGTCCTTCGTGACGTTCGCGGTACGCCGGACACACCCGGAAGGCGTCTCATACGCTGAGCCGGTGCCCGTGCGACACAGGGGGGAACATGGCCACCGCTCCGACCTTGGTACGCAGGGGTCAACCGGCCTGGTTGCTGATCGTCGCGGGCGCCGCGGTCGCATTGCCCTTGGCCGCGTTCGGACGCCATGCGACGCCACTGCCCGAGCTGATGCCCGCCATCGTGGGAGGCGTGCTCGCGAGCGCCGCCGTTCCGGGCGTCATCGCCCTCAGCCAGTACATGTTGGTGCGCACCGGACGCATGGAGCTCTCCGTCGTCGGCGTCGCGAGCCTGAGTTCGGCCGTCATCGGTGTCAACAGCGCGCACGGAACAGCGGGAACGCTCGTCGGCCTCCTCGCCGCCGCTCTCCTCGCCCTCCCCTTCGCGCTGGTCAGCGCCTTCCTGGCGATCAAAGCTGATATCGGCTATGCCATGGTCGCCGCCGTCGCGGTGGTGTTGGGGGCGGAGCAGTTGGTGACCGAGGTGGCTCCGGAGACCGTCAATGTCGACGCGGGTTTGGTGACCGTGCTGGGGGCCGGCACGTATGTGCCCGTCGCGTTCCTCGTCGCCGCCGCGCTGTTCGCCGGCGTCGCCTGGTGCGCGCCCCGACAGCAGGCGGCACTCGCCACCGGGACCGCCGGCTGGGTCCGGATCGCCTTCGTGCTCTACGTCCCCGCCTTCCTCCTGGCCGTACTGGCGGGGTTGCTCTACACCGCGCGCGTCCAGGCGGCCACACCGCAGGGGCTGGGCGAGAAGTTCGTCCTGATCTGTGTGCTGGCGGTCGTCGCGGGCGGGGCGAGCCTGAAGGCCCACCGCGCGTCCCTGGCCGATGTGGCGGTCGGGAGCCTGTTCGCCGGCTCCTTCACCACGTTCCTCTACGCCGAGGGCGTCAGCGCCTCCCGAATCAACGTGTACGTCGCGGTGGCGTGCATCGCCTTCATCCTGCTCGACTGCCTGCGTCTGCGACGCGTGCCGGCCGTGGCCACGCCCCCCGTGGGCGCGCCGGCCTGACCTGCCGGAGCGGCCCCGTTCGAACCTTCGCCACCGGCACCGCACCGACGCGTTCCGGGTGCACCCCTCGCTCCTGCCCGACCTGACGGCGCCACCCGGGCGCGTGTGCGGCGCCCGGCCGCGGGTGCGGCGCCCCCTTTCACCCCACGCACCCTCCCCCGGCGCCGCCCGGGGTGATCTCGTTGTAGCGCAGCAGGTACGCGGCGAAGCGGTCCAGGTCCTCGCGCGGCCAGTCCACGAGCCGCGCGCGGAACATCTCGCGGCGGTTGCGTGTCACCTGGGCCAGGACCGCGGCCCCCTCGGAGGTGAGCTCCAGCACCTGTACGCGGTGGTCCTCGGCGTCGGCGCGGCGCTCGACCAGCCCCGCTCGCTCCAGCGCCGCGACCTGGCGGCTGACCGTCGACTTGTCCAGCGCGTAGTGGGCGGCGAGGTCCGCGGCCCGGCAGCCCCGGCGCTCCTCCAGATGGCTGAGCAGCGTGAAGGACACCAGGGAAAGTTCCGGATGCATCCGCGCGGCCGCCGCCCGCGCGCGCCGGGCGAAGGACGTCATCTCGCGCTGAATCGTCTCGATGGCCGCGTCCCGGCGCTCGCCCTCCGCATGGCTCCCGCCGACCGACTCCGCCGTACCGGCCGCGTTCGTCGTACCGGTTGTCTCCGCCGTCACAGTGACCTCCCTCGCCGTTTAGTTGTATAGTACAACCGGAACGAAAGTTGTATATGCCAACTACCTGCCGACACTGACTGCACTCGCAGCCCGCGCCGACTTCGGAGGTCCTGTCGCATGTCCGGTCGCACACCCGCCCACCACCACGCCCGGGGCCCCGCCGCACCGGGGACCCCGCGCACCGCCGCCGACGGTGCCGTCGCCGGGCTGCGCGGCCCGGCGATGCGTCACGTACTCACCCACCTGCTGACCCCGTTGCTGATGTGCCTCGGCATGGGCCTCGCCTACATGGGCGCCTTCGTCCAGCCGGAGCCGCACCACATGCCGGTGGCGATCGTCGGCGAGGGCCCGCAGGCGATGACCCTCGCCCAGACGGTCAAGAACAAGGCCGGCGACGCGCTCGACGTCCGCACGCTCGCCCACCGCTCCGACGCCGTGGCCGAACTCAAGGACCGCCACATCACGGGCGCGTACGTGCCGAGCGAGTCGGCACCCGAGCTGATCGTGGCCACGGCCGCCTCCGACACGGGCGCCACCGTGGTCGAGAAGATCTTCACGCCGATCGCCGCGAGCCACGGCGCCCCACTCAAGGTCACCGATGTCGTCGGCAACGTCGACGACGATCCGACCGGACAGGGGCTGTTCTTCCTGCTCGTCGCGGTCAGCATCGGTTCGTACGCCTCGGTGGCCGTCCTGGGCGGCGCGGGAGCCGCGTTGCGCATGCGCGGCCGCGCCCTGCTGGTCGTGGCCGTCTCCGGTGTCGTCAGCGCCATCGGCGCACTGCTGGCCGGGCCCGTCTTCCACCTGGCGCACCACGGCCTGGCCGGAGTGTGGGGCCTGAGCTGGCTCTACTCCGCGGGCATCCTCTTCATCGGCGTAGGCCTGCACACCTTCCTGAAGCGGTGGACGACCCTCGCCATGATGGTCCTGTTCGTGATGCTCAACTTCACCAGCTCCGGCGGGCTGTTCCGACCCGAGTTGCAGAACGGTTTCTTCGGCGCCCTGCACTCCTTCTGGAACGGCGCCGGCTACGTGGACGGCCTGCGCGGCATCCTCTACTTCGGCCATGACGGCCTCCTGCGCGACATCCTGACCCTCGCCGCCTGGCTGCTCGTCGGCCTGGTCCTCACTCTCGTGGCCGCCGCGGCCGAACGGCGCCACGCGGAGAACGAGGCCAAGACCGCCACGGCCACCCCGGCGCGGGCGGCGAAGGAGGAAGAAGAGGAGATGGAGGAGGCGGTCGGCGTCTGACAGCGCTCTCGGGCGCACACCCAGCCGGAGCTCCCCGGCCGCCCAGCGCGCCCGTCGCGTCACCCGTGCGACGACCACGCCGTCACCGCTGCCGCCCCAGGTCAGAGCCGGGGCGACAGCGGTGACGGCTCGTCAAGCTCCGCTGTCAGTGCCTCCCCATAGTGTGGAGACATCACTCGGGGAGCCTCGGCGAAGGAGCAGAATCATGTCCGCCAACAAGATCCAACACAAGGTGAATCACGTCGCGCTGGTAGTGGACTGCTCGGGTTCCATGCATCAGCATCAGGGTCAACTCATCCGTGTCGTGGACGAGTTCGTGGCGGGCTTGAAAGCCGAGTCGGACAAGCTCGGCCATGAGACCCGCATCAGTCTCTACTCCTTCGACCACAAGGTGGAGAACCTGGTCTGGGACATGGATGTGAAGCATCTGCCTTCCATGCGGGGTCTGTACAAGGTCAAGAATGGCGCCACGGCCCTCATCGAAGCCTCCCTGAAGTCACTGGACGACCTGGGCCACATCTGGGAGGAGTACGGCGAGCACAGCTTCCTCCAGATCGTGGTGACGGACGGCGAGGAGAACGCCTCCGGCGGCGACCGACGGCACGACGGCGACATGGCCGTCCTCGGCCCCTGGCTCGACAAGATCGCGGTGCGGATGGACGCGCTTCCGGGCCACTGGACATCCGCGATCCTCGTTCCGAACTCCCTGGCCAAGCGAACCGCTCAGAACTACGGCTTCCCTGCCGGGAACATAGCCATCTGGGATGCGGACTCCCACGAGGGCGTCGAGGAGGCGATCGGCACCGTGCGCGCTGCCGCCACCAGCTTCCTCCGTGGCCGCGAGAAGGGCGTGCGGGGTACGAAGAACCTGTTCGCGGTCGGCCAGGACATATCGGTCGACGACGTGAGGGCGAAACTCGAACCGGTGCCGGCCGACAAGTACCGGCTGCTGAAGGTCGACACGGAGGTCGAGATTCGTTCCTTCGTCGACTCGCATCCGGGCGTGACGTACGAACGCGGCGCCTGCTACTACCAGTTGGGCACCCGGGTGCAGGTTCAACCCGACAAGGAGGTCATCGTGGTCGAGAGGGACACCGACCGCGCGTACACGGGCGATGCGGCACGCAGCCTCCTGTTCGGCACGGGCGTCCAGGGGACCGTCTCCGTGAAGGCGGGGCACAATCCCAAGTTGGAGGTGTACGTGCAGAGTCGGTCGGTGAACAGGAAGCTCAAGCCCAAGACGCGTCTGCTCATCATGCTCTGAGGTGGGTGGGAAGGGCGTGGGGCAGGTGGGCTCCAGAGCCCTGCGCGAACCGCCCCGGGCAACCCGCCGGACGGGTGGGCGGCTCAGGCGTGGTCGTACTTCATTCCGATACCGAGGGTGCTCTGCATCGGCAGGAGTCCGGCGCCGACGATGTCGAGCACCGGCGGCACGAGGAGTTCGGCCAGCCGGGCCACCTCGTCGGCCGTGAGCGCCGTCCAGGGCGCCGCGGCGAGCTCGTCGGTGAGTTTCTCGATCGAGGTGCGGATCCGCAGGCCCTCTTCGGTGGCTCCGCCGTCCGCTTGCAACAGGCCACGGCTGAGGAGTCGTTCGCGGGCGATGCCCCATTCCTCGTCGGTCCACTGCCTGCTGCTGAACACCTCCTCGGGTGCGGCGCCGGCGGCGGCGTGTGAGACCAGGGCCTCGGTGGGGCCGATGCCATGCGCCTGGAGGGCCACGATGTGCCCGTCGCCCCGGTGCTCACGCAGGATGGTGGCGGCCTGCCAGAGCACCATGTGGGGATCCTCGGACCAGGGCAGCGCGGCGTTCGCGGCGGCCATGGGGCGACCTGCGGTGCTCGCCGACTCGGCGGCGCGCCGGGCCAGTTCCGCGGTCTCGCGCAGGTCCGTCGAGTCGACCCGGTCGCCGAGGAGCTTGCGCAGTGCGCGGTCCACGGCGGCGCCGCGGGCTGCCAGGACCTGCTCGGCCGTGGCCGTGGCCCACGCCGTCGCGGTATGGCGATCCACCATCCGCGGGCTGAAGCTGTAGAAGAGGGCACTCACCAGTCGCGGGCCCACCGGACCGAGCGGCGCGGCCCGATAGGCGAAGTAGCCCGGCCAGCGCTCGTCGGTGGCGTAGCCCAGCGCCGCCGCCTGCTCGAACGCCTCCGGCGCGTAGTAGAGCATGGCATGTACCGGTTCAAGCAACTGCCACATCTGTCGGATCGTGCCGAGGCTGTGTGTCATGTCGATTCCTTCGCCGTCACTGTCGCGCACCCGAGAACTTGTCACTGCCTAGATTGCGACGCCCAAGCCATCCTGTCAATGACTAGATCTGGGGTAGCCTGCACCCATGGCCGCGACACCCACTTACCACCACGGAGATCTGCGCCGGGCCGTCATCTCCGCCGCGCTCCAGGTCATTCGCGACGACGGCGTCGCGGCGATCAGCCTTCGCGACCTCGCCCGTCGCGCCCAGGTCTCCCACGCCGCGCCCGCCCACCACTTCAGGGACAAGGCCGGGCTGCTGACCGCCATCGCCACGGAGGGTTTCGATCTACTGGCCGACAGCCTGACCTCGGTGCCGACCGACACCGCGCGCAAGCTGCGCGAAATGGGGGCGAGGTACGTCGAGTTCGCCGTCGGGCACCCCGCCCACTTCGAGGTGATGTTCCGTCCGCAACTGCTGCACGGCGAGGACCCGGAACTGGCCGCCGCCAAGGAACGCGCCTCCCGCGCGCTGCGCTCCGGGATCGAGGAACTGCCCGCCGAGAAGCGCCCCGACGCGGGGCGCGCCGGCCTGGCGGCCTGGTCACTCGCTCACGGCTTCGCCGCCCTCCAGCTCAGCGGCAGCCTCCCGACCCTGGACGACGACCCCTCCGAGACCTTCCGCACGCTCTTCGCCAACCACCCCGCCACGGAACTTGACTGAGTCGGCCTGCCCTTGACTGGTACGAGGACCGCGGACGGCGGTTCGTACCGGCGCCGTGAGCGACCACACACCCCGGACCCCGCGCCCCGTCGGAACGTTCGAGGCCGCACCCCTGCCACCGATCAGATCACCGACTGGTCAGAGAATCAGACCGGTTTGTCTTCATTTGGCAATCTTGGGGCGATTTGCTAGAAAACGCTCCGCGCGCGGTCCAAAGTATGGGTTCCCGGCAGCAAGCCGGGGACCCGCACGTCCTTGAGGTGACATCTTCATGTCCGCTTCTCTCAACACCCGCCGTGTCGTCGCCACCCTCGTGGCCTCCGTCGCCGCTCTCGCCTCCGCCGCGCTGCCGGCCGCAGCCGACGGCCACGGCCGGGACCACGGCTCGACCGGCAAGCACTCCACCATCACCATCGGCAAGGTGCAGTACGACAGCCCCGGCCGTAACGACCGCAGCAACCGCAGCCTGAACGGCGAGTGGGTCGAGGTGAAGAACACCGGCAGGAGGGCCGTCGAACTGCGTGGCTACACGCTGACCGACAAGCAGGGCAACCGCTACCGCTTCCGCGGCCTGCTCCTCGATGGTCACTCCACCGTCAAGGTGCACACCGGCAAGGGCAGGAACACCCTCCGCGACGTCTACCAGGACCGGACCAACTACGTCTGGGACCAGCGCGACTCCGCCACCCTGCGCAATGAGCACGGCCGCATCCTGGACAGCAAGAACTGGGGCCCCGGCAAGGGTCGTGGCAGCCGCCAGGGCGGGCGCTAGTCACCACACGTAGTCATCGCACGAAGTCGCCACGCGGTCCGCGAGCCACGCGGGTCGACGCGTCGGGCCCCCGTCCCTTGAAGGGACGGGGGCCCGACGCGTTCCCCGCCCCCCAGGCCGATGATCCGCACCGCCCCCGCGACGCGGATCGGGGCCTCGCGTCGGACCTCGCGTCAGATCGCGACGGCCGGGTAGGCCTCGACGTAGCTGTCACCATCGGCGCCGTGACAGGCGCAGGTACGCGCGTACAGATCGACGTCGTACCAGATCACTCCGGCGTTCCAGCATCCCTGGACGAACTCGGGAAGGTGCCGTCTCCCGCCTGGTCGATCCGGAGGGCCGTCAGGAGTGCCTCGCGGTCGAAGGGGGCGGCATTGACCATTCCCGTGATCAAGGGCTCACCTTGCACGGCGACGGGGCCGGCGTCGGTGAGGTAGAGCATCGCGTTCGACGGCACGCGTGGCCAACGACCTCGTCCACGAGGACCTGGCGGCCTTCCACGCCAACCCCGACCACAAGGGTTCCCCCCTCCTGGCGCTGACCGGGAACGGGCATCGAACCCTGGAGGCGATCACTTCTCGCGCGAACCGGGCCCATGGTGTGATCGCCGAGGGCGTCTCCCCGAGCGAACTCACCGCCGCGCGCGACCTGCTGCGCCGGCTGATCGAACAAGCCCGCCGACACCAAGAGCACGGCCCGGTGGACGAGACCCCGTGACGCCGGGTGGCTCTCCGGCCCACGGCGCCGCTGTCCCACCGATCCGGCCGCGTTCCGAGAAGACGGCTCGCGAGTGACCGCCCGCTGCGGTGCCGGGGGCCGGATGGCCGGCAGAGCCGCGTACGCTGACCACGAAACGGGGGCGTCATGGAATCACTCGGAGTCTTGTTCGCGGCCGCAGTCTGGGGTGTTCCGCTGGTCAGCCTGCTGGGCGGGGTGGTTGCGATGGTGGCCGCCACACGTTGGCGCCGCCGAACGATCAGCGCCCTCGAGAGGGCCGAGGCAGAGGAAGCCCGACCTGCTCGGCCTCAGGAACCAGAGCCTGCCCACACGCCGCGCTCCTGAGCGCCGGCACCCCGGACCGGTCCGGCGAGGGACCCGAAAGCGTCGACCGCGCGCCCGCGGTTACTGCCGGCCGATACCGATGTCGAGGCCGGTCTCGACGGCGTCGGCCGCGCGCCCGCCGTCGCGGCCCGGCGCCCTCCTTGCCGGATCCCTCCCGGTGATCGTGGCCGGCATGCTCACTGCGGCACGGACGCCCTGCGCGCCCGGCACGGGCAGGTCGGGCCTCCGGTCGACCGCCTTCCGACGCACCGGGCGCGGTACCGGCCCTGGTGTCCGGTGGATCGATCCCGAGGAAGTCCCGGCCGTCCAACGGGCGTGTCGCGGCGGGACCTGTCGGTCGACACCCCGCTCGCATTCCGTCGCCGTCCGCGGTCGCGGCCGTCCCGGTACCCGGTCAGATCACGTGGTGGGGCTCCCGGGTGTGCTGAGGGTTCGTCGGATGGCGCCGCGGAGCCAGTGGTGGGCCCTGTCGGCCGCATGGCGGGGGTGCCAGGCCATGCCGACGCTCACGGGCGGCATGGCCAGGGGGATGTCCAGGAGTTGCAGTCCGAGGGCTACCGCGTCGGCGGTGAGGGGTGAGGGTGCCGCGCCGGGGAGCGCGGCAGGTACCAGGCAGACGATGTCGCTGCGAGCCGCGAGGGTCATGGCGGCCAGGTGACTGGGGAGGACGACGCCGACCCGCCTACGAAGGTTCCGCTCGGCCAGGGCGGCGTCGAGGGGGCCGGTGAATCGGCCGCGGCGACTGACCGCGACGTGTTGGGCGGCGGCGAGCCGGGCCGGGGTCACGGGGCCTTCGGTCAGCGGATGACCGGGCCTGACGGCCGCCACCATGCGGAGGGTGACCAACTCCTCGACCCTCGTTTCGGGGTCCACATGGTCGATGGACCCGACCTCCAGGTCGATCCGACCGTCACGCAGCGCGGGGCCCGCCTCCAACTCCTCGGCCCGGAGCCGGAACGAGACCCCCGGCGCCTCCTGTTCGGCCAGCCGCAACAGTCCGGGGACCAGTGCCGCGCCGACCAGGTCGGCGGCCTGGAGGGTGAAGGTGGTGCGCAGGGCGGCGAGTTCGATGCCGGTATCGGGGCTGAGCAGGGCCCCGAGACGCTGCACCACGGCCGCGGCCTCCTCGCGCAGGGCCAGGGCACGCGGGGTGGGGACCATGGCCTGCCCGGCTCGGACCAGCAGCGGATCCTGCAGGGTGCGGCGCAGACGGGCGAGTGTGCGGCTCATGGCGGCCGGCGAGGTGTGCAGGCGGGCGGCGGCCCGAGTGACGCTGTTCTCGGCCAGCAGGGCGTCCAATGCGATGGCGAGATTGGCGTCGAGGGCGAGATCCGGGCTGTTCACCAGCATTATTCCATTTCAGTCAATGATTGCGTGCCGATGTTCCCATTGTGGCAGCACTGGAATCCTCCGCAGGATGAGAGGCGTACCGACCGGCACGACCTACGAGGTTTTCATGATCGTCATCACTGCTCCCACCGGGAACATCGGCCGTTCCCTGCTCTCCCGGCTGCTGGAATCCGCCCCCGCCGCGGGCGAGGAACTGCGCGTGATCGTGCGTGACCCCGCCCGGCTTCCCGACGCGGTTCACGGACGCGTCGAGGTGATCACCGGCTCGCACGGGGACGCCGAGGTCGTCGACCGGGCCTTCGAGGGTGCGGACGCCGTCTTCTGGCTCGTCCCCCCGGACGCCTCCCTGACCCCGCAGGACGCCTACAGCCGATTCAGCGGGCCCGCCGCGAAGGCGCTCGCCGCCCACGGCGTCGGCCACGTCGTCGGTGTCTCCGCACTCGGCCGCGGCACCCCGCTCGCCGACCGGGCCGGCCTCGTCACCGCTTCCCTCGCCATGGACGACCTCATCGCCGACAGCGGCGTCGCCTACCGGTCCCTGGCCAACCCGTCCTTCTTCGAGAACCTCCTTGAGGAGTCCGACTCGATCCGCGACAAGGGCGTCTTCGTCGACGTCGTCGACGGCGACCGCAAGGCTCCCTTCGTCGCCTGCGCCGACATCGCGGCCGTCGCCGCCGACCTGCTGCTGGACCGCTCGTGGACGGGCACCGACAGCGTCCCGGTCCTCGGCCCGCGGGACCTGTCCCCCAACGACGTGGCCCGCATCATGACCGAACAGCTCGGCCGCCCCGTCCGCTACGAACGGCAGCCGCTCGACGAGCTGTACACCAACCTCGTCGGCTACGGCCTCAACGAGGCTTTCGTCCAGGGCATCGTCGACATGAAGCGAGCCAAGGACCAGGGCCTGGACGCCGGCGTCGTCCGCACCCCCGACACCTCCTCCCCCACCGACTTCGAGCAGTGGTGCGCCCAGACCCTGAAGCCCGCCGTCCTCTCCTGAAGTCCACCACCCTTCGCCGGAACACAGCCGGCTGCCCAACACACCATGCCCACACACCACTTTGGAGGCATCCCCATGCCCGCTGAAACAACCGAACCACCGGTCACGGCGTTCATGCTCGTCAAGACCACACCCGAGTGGCTCGCGCTGACCGTCCAGGAACGCGTCGAAGCCTTCACCACCCAGGTCCTGCCCGTGATCCAGGCCAAGACCACCGGCGTGCGGTCACGCTTCTACGACACCGAGTTCTACTCCGCGCGTGTCACCGACGTCTGGATGTGGGAGGCCGAGGACCACCACGCCTACCAGCTCCTGATCGACGCACTGCGCGAAACCCCTTTCTGGGACCGCTACTTCGAGGTGGTCGACATCCTCGTCGGCACCGAGAACGGCTACGCCCGCACCTACGGCCTCGAACCCGTCGCCACCATCTCCACCTGACACACCACCCGTTCCCGCGGGATCGCCGCGATGCCCTCTGGCCCACACGGCCAGAGGGCATCGGGCCCTGAGGAACACAGGAACCATGGGAATCATAGGAACGACCGGCGGCCCGACCTGCTCGACGATCCCGCGACAGCCATCCGGCACCATGTTCTCGTGAACCTCCTCCCCGGCAACCGTGGCCGCGACGCCGCCGACCCCGTGCGGACCCGCCTCGTGGCGACCGGGGCCGCGGTCCTCATCGTCGGCGCCGGGCTGGGGCTCAGGATCGTGACAGTGGGGAGCGTGGCCAAGTACGGCGGAGACGCGCTGTACACCGTGCTGCTCCTCGCCCTGTTCGTCGTGGTCGCGCCGAGGACAACGCCCTTGCGGGCCGCAGCAGTTGCGTTGACCGTCAGTTGGGCGGTCGAGTTCCTCCAGCTGAGCGCGATCCCCGCGGAACTCTCCGGGCGCAGCACCATCGCCCGCCTCGTTCTCGGTTCCACCTTCAATGCACCGGACTTGTTCTGGTACGTGGTCGGCGCGGCGGCCGGCTGCCTCGCGCACACCGCCCTGACGTCGTTTCCGCAACGTCGGCGCAGGGAAGCGGCGGAGCGCTCGCGGCGCGCCTGAACCGCGTTGACCGGCGGGCACGGACGACGGACGCCGCGTCCGGGCCCTGCTCGACACGGCGCCCCGCCCGCGCCGTACGCCCGGGGCTGAGACGTGACGACGCTCGCGTGTCGATGGCCCTGGCCTCCTGGGCCCCGAGCGACTCGTGACCTCGAAACGGACCGACAGCCCGGCGCGGGTTCGGCGTTCGCGTTCGTCGTAGAGTCGGGGGGATGAACCGAGACAATACTTCAGAGATCCCAGGCGGCCCCGGCGCCGACTCCGAGCTGCCGATGCTGACCGCCACCCAGGCCGCGTACCTGAGGGAACTGGCCGCTCCCCACTTCCGGGAGGGCCACCACCAGTCGCTCCTCAACCTGGGGTCCACGTGCCGCCAGGCTCCCGAGAGCCGCTGGCCCGAGCTGGTGGCCGCCCACTTCGCGGCCCTGCGGCAGGCGAGCACGGGCGGCGAGAGCGCCGAGGAGCTCCTGCGCGGCACGCACGCCCGGCTGTTGCCCCTCGCCTCGCTGACGCAGGACCTCGTCGACGACATGCGCTACGCGCGCGTGGTCGCCGACGGGCTCGTCTTCGCCTACGCCCTCGACGGACCCACCAGCGTGCGGATCCTCACCGACGCGGACGTGGAGCGGGCCGGACTGCGGGAGTTGGGGCAGGCCGCGTACACCAACCTGCTGAGTGTGCCCGTCACGCATGAGGAAGTGTCCGTCGCAGGGCGGGCGCGCGTGCACTCCCTTCACGGTGACTCGCCTTTCGTCGCGAGCAAGGCGCTGTTCCTCTCCGAGGTGGCCCGGCAGGTGACCGGCGAGCCGCTGCCGCGCGACGGCGCCCTCGTGATCGTGCCGAACCGGCACCTGCTGGCCTACCACCCGATCGCCGACGGTTCCGTGGTCGATGGTCTCAACGGCCTGGCCTCGTACGCCCTCAGCGCTCACGAGGAGGGGCCGGGGCAGCTGTCCCCCCGGGTCTACTGGTGGCACGACGGCGCACTGACATCGCTCACCGTCATCGATGAGGACACCCGCACCTTCTCCCTGCGGCCGCCGCCGCGGCTGCTCGGCCTGATGAAGGGTTTGGTCCGGCTGGACCGGGCGGGCCGGATCGCCACGCCCGCCGCGGCGCAGGCTCCGGAGATCGCCGCTCTCGGCCGCACCGCGGCCGAGTCGACGGCCCGCCTGGCGCGCGAGCCCGCGGACCCGGCAGGTCTGGCCGAGGCCTTCGCCGCCGTCCTGGCCCTCGGCCATGCCCGCTGCGCCGACGACCCCGACGTCGCGAACATCGACACCTGGGATGCCTGGGCCACCGCCGTGCAACTCGGCTCCGCACTGTTCACCGGCGCGGGCCCGCAGGAATGCCACCTGGGCGAGGACCTCGTGACACGGTTGCCCGCGATGGCCGCCGAGCCGCCCGCCGACGCCCGCGCCTGGCTCGACGCCGTCTACCTCGCGATGACATGCCGTCAGATGGAGCGGATCGACCGCCTGTGCCGAGTGCCGTTGGCGAGGCTCCGCGAGGACGACTCCGTCGACGAGTACGTGCTGCACTGGATCGACACCCTGCAGACGTACTTCTCCGACCGCCCGACGGCCGATGCCGTGCCGAAGCTGGTCTCCGTCATGAAGACGTCCGTGCCCGAGGCCGTGGCGCAGGCCCCGACGGACTTCGTGAACCGTGTCGACTACCACCCGGCCGCACTCTTCCACCGCCTCATATCGGGCGACCACGAGGCTTTCGCGGAAGCGCTCGCCGAAGCCCTCGCGGACCACGGCGGTCACTGGGGTGATTCCGCGGCGCCGCGCGCCCGAGTGGCACTCGGACCGCTCGCGATGGCGTGCCTCGCCCACGACCACGGCTTCCCCGTCGATCCGAAGCAACCGTTCCTGCCCGCCCACCTCCTCAACCGGCAGCGGATCGAGGACATACCCTGACGATCGCGCTCGTCGATCCGGCCCCCTGGCCCCTCTGACGCGGGCGCGTCGAGCGGCCGTTCCGGTCGAACCGTCCGTCGGCTCCCACTCCCGCGCGCCGGAGCGGGAGCCGACGGGCACCGAGACCGCGAGGCCCGTGTCAGCCGCCGGGTCGCAGGCCGGCCAAGAGGATCTCCAGGGCCAGTTCCGTGGCCTCGGCGAGCGGGGTCTCGTCGAGGAGCGAGGCGACCGCGAGCGTCGCGAGGCCGTGCACGGTGGAGAAGGCGACCTGCGCGAGCTGAACGGGCTCGCCCGCGCGTACCGCTCCCGCCTCCTGCCCCTCCGCCATGAGCCGCGCGACGATGAGCAGGCTCTCGTGCCCCAGCTCCCGCAGCTCGTCGCTGGAATCGTCGGCGTGCTTGACGGCGAACATCAGCTCCAGCAGCGCCGTGTGCCCGACCGCGAAGTCCACGTACGTCCGCCCCAGCTCGGCCAGTCTTGCCCCGACCCGGCCACCCCCTTCCCCGGCCGCCGCGCGCAGGCGGGCGTTGAGGGTGGTGAAGCCGCTGACGGCGAGTGCGTCCAACAATGCCTGCCGGTCCCGGAAGTGGCGCGCGGGTGCCGCATGGCTCACCCCGAGCTCGCGGGCCAGGCCGCGCAGGGTCAGGGCTTCGGCCCCCGACGTGGTGAGGATGGTCTCCGCCCGCTCCAGCAGGGCGGCCCTGAGATTCCCGTGGTGGTACGGGCCGTCGGCCAAGGCGGTCTCCTCTACCTCGATGTTGTCATTGACTACAATGATGTCGGTGCCTACATTGAGTATGACGCAACCCATGGAAGTGGAGCAGCCGACATGACGATGATGTACCGGGGCACAGTGGCCCTGATCACCGGGGCGAGTGCGGGACTGGGTGCCGAGTTCGCCCGCCAGTGGGCCGAGCGCGGCGCCGACGTGGTGCTGGTCGCCCGGCGCCTGGATCGACTCACGGAGCTGGGAGGCGACCTGGAGAAGCGGTACGGCATCAACGCCACCCCGATCGCCGCGGACCTGTCCCTGCCCGGCGCCGGCGCCGCCCTCCGCGCCGAGCTCGACGAACGGGGCATCCGGATCCAGACACTCGTCAACAACGCGGGATTCGGCAGCCACGGCCCCTTCCTGGAGCAGGACCCGGCGCAGGTCGACCGGATGATCCAGCTCAACATCGCGGCGGTGGCCGGGTTGACCCGCGCCTTCCTGCCCGACCTTGTCGCCGACGGCCGGGGCGCGCTGGTCACCATCGCGAGCACCGCCGCCTACCCACCCACGCCCGCGATGGCGGTCTACGGCGCGAGCAAGGCCTTCGTACTCAGCTTCACCGAGGCCATAGCGTACGAGACCCGCGGCAGCGCCCTGCGCGTCCTCGCCGTCTCGCCGGGACCGACCAGTACCGAGTTCTTCGACGTCGTCGGAAGTCAGGACGCGGTCGTGGGCAAGGTCGCCACCTCGGAGCAGGTCGTCTCCACCGCCCGCCGAGCCCTTGAACGCGGCACGACCCCGCCCAGCGTGGTCGCCGGCCTCGGCAACCGCCTCTCCGCGCTGGCTTCCGGGCTGGCCCCCCGCCGGCTGACCCTCACCATCGCCGGTCGGGCCCTGAAGGCCTGACCGCGGCCTCCCCACCGCGACCACCAACCGTGGCCCTTGCGGTTGACAAGTACATCGCCGCCACCACGCAGCCGAGGGTGCCAACGCCGAGAGGCCGGCGCTGGTGGATCGTCCGGGCAGTCGGTTCACATGCGAAGGGGGAGACGAAAGGTCAGCCTGGGACGCCCCCGCAGCCCTTCCTCTTGTGGTCTGCCGCATGGCTCGTCCAGAGAACCACGTCACAGGTCCGCAGCGCCGAAACCGTCGCCGGCACGCCGACGCCATCCCGCAGCGAGAGCAGCTGCTCGTGCAGAGCATTGCCTTCGGCGGCCGGCGCTTCCCGCAGCGACAACCAGAAGGACCCCGGACGCCCGACCACACAGCGCACCACGTGGTCGTAGACCGGCAGAAGGCGCGGACGCTTGCGAGCCAGGAGCTTGTTGGTCGTGACCCACCCCAGTCCCTTCTGACCTTTCAGGAGGCGCCAGGCCCGGTCGGCCGGAGAACCGGGCCCCAGCAGAGCTGGTTCCGCGTTCGCCATGTCCGTATCGGCAGGTATCTGGCGAAGAAGGGCGGAAGGCTCCCTGGCGAGGCGGCCCTCCAACAAGGCGAGCCCTGCCGCGGGTGGTACCTGAACGGACAGCGTCTGCCGTGCGCGGACTGGTGGTGGAGTGACGTTCGAGCGTAGCGGGCGGCCCGACGACCCACGGCCTTCGGTCCCACCCGCTGGGCGTTGCGCCGTCGCGGTCAGCCAGTGTCGCCATAGTGCGTACACCGCACACTAAGTGACGCTAAGTTGCACACGCAGGCAACATCAGCGACGAAGGGTCCACTGCCATGCCCCGCCTCAACCTCGCCCAACTGACCCTCACCGCCGCCCAGAACATCCAGACCGCCGACGAAGTCCGTCGTGACCCGGCCGTCGTCAAGGCGGCCAGGCAGTTCGCGGAAGACAGCACCCAGGCCGTCCGCTCCGGTGTTGCGCTGGCACGTGAGGCTCAGTCCTCGTGGCGTCGCCACAGCCCGTCGGCCAAAAGGACCGGAACCGATGGATGATTTCAGCGCAGAGGCGATGGGCCTCGTGATCCGCGAGCACCGCCAGGCCCGGAAACCCTCCATGACCCAGGAAGAGTTGGCCGAGCAGGCCGACTACGGGAAGGGTGGCGCGGTCTCCATCTCCCGGATCGAGCGCGGGCTCGTCAGCCCCGGGGAGCACCGTCTGGCCGGCATCGCCCTCGCGCTCCACCTCACACCCACGCAACTCGGGCAGGAGGCGGAGGACCGAACCAGGTCTCTCGCTCGTCAGCGGGGCCGGCGGCCGGTGAAGCTGCGCGACCAAGTCGCGGAGACGAAGAGACGCCACGCCGAGATCAACGAGAAGGCGGCACAGCGGTCGAAGATCACCCAAGAACACGGGGAAGGCTTCAACCGTGTCCATGATGTCGTCCGCGACGAGTTCTTCATGAGGTTCGTGGAACTGGCCAAGAGCATCAGCGGGGCGCCCGAGCCGGAAGGGCCGGGTGAGGAGGAGATCGAGAGCACGGGCGAGACCCCTACGGCGATACGTATCGAGGCCATGTCCGCCGGGATCGCCAACGCGATCCGCGGAGCCGCCGCCGGAGGTGCCGCCGGGGTGGCGGTCGGCGGCGCCGCGGCCTACGGTGCGTTCACCGCCGCCGCGTTGTTCGGAACCGCCTCCACCGGGACAGCCATCTCGGCGCTGGCCGGGGTAGCCGCGACCAACGCGACTCTGGCCCTCCTGGGAGGAGGCACGCTGGCCGCGGGCGGTGCGGGCATGGCGGGTGGCATTCTCCTGCTCACCGGCATGGTCGCCGCCCCGGCGGCAGCGCTGGCGGCCGCCGGCTTCTACGTTCTGAGGCAGCGCCGGAACAAGAAGGAGGAGGAACGTCTGCGAACTCAGGTCGAGGCCGCGGAGGCGGCTCTGGACCAGTCGCAGAAGGGCTTCGACACGATGGTCGACGTACTGTCGCGCGCCACGGTCATCATGGAGTACGTCGAAGTCCACGGCACCCACGCCCTTGAGAAGTGGAGGGCGAGTCTGCCGCCGGAGCCCCGGGACTGGGAATCGCTCGGGCACGAGGGGCGGGAACAGTACAAGGCGTTCCTCTCCGTGTCGGGCTGCTTCCTCGCCGCGAGCATGATCAACGTCCCTGCTCTCCTCTCGGCAGGGCCCGACGATCTGCGCGAGATGGGCAAGGCCATGGACGAGACGCTGCGGTACGCGGACAAGACCATCAGGTCGATCGTCTGATTCCCGAAGTCGTTGCCACGCGCCGCACTGCCGAGGCCCGACGTCCACTTGACCCTGCTGCGCGAAGGGGCCCTGGACGTCGTCGACTTGGACCGGGCCGCGTGATGCCGGGTGCGGCCACGAGCGGTGAGACGGGGAGCAGCCCCGTGTGCGCGGGCCGGCCTCCGTGCCGCGCCGGGTGGCGCCCGCGGCGACGACGCGGGCGCCGAGCCGTCACGCGGGCGCCGAGCCGTCACGCGGGCTGGACGGTGATGGTGCAGAGGCGCTTGGTGGCCCGGGTCAGGGCTACGTACAAGTCCCTTTCCCCACCGGGGCGGGCCGAGATGATTTCCTCGGGGTTCATGACGACGACCCCGTCGAATTCCAGGCCGCGCGCTTCGGACGCCGGCACGACGCGTGCGTGGTGAGCGATGCCCCGGGCCGTCAACTCGCCCACCCTGGTGTCCGCGCAGATCAGTCCCAGAAGCTCGCCCGGGTGCGCGGTGCTCTGGGCGCGGAGTTCCTGGAGGACGGCGGTGACCGACCCGTCCGGAGATGTGGTCACGGTGCGAGGGCTCTCACCGCTTCGCAGCGACCGTGTGGGCTTCTGGTCCGGAGCGATCCGCGTGAGCAGATCCCGGACGCTCTCCAGGATCTCCTGCGTGGTGCGATAGCTGACGGTCAGGTTGTGCAGTTTGAACCGCGGTCCGACGTGGGGGCTCAGCGCTTCCTTCCAGTCGCGTGCCGTGGCGACCGGGCCCGCCTGGGCGAAGTCTCCCACCAGCGTCATCGCCCGTGCCGGGCAGCGACGGACGATCATCCGCCACTGCATGGCGGTCAGCTCCTGCGCCTCGTCGACGACGACGTGCCCGTACGTCCGCTCTGGGGGGCCGTCGACCAGGCTCGCCGCCTCGTCCAGCAACGGCACATCGGCATCGGTCCACGGATCGTGCGGACCACGCAGCAGAAGGGACCGTTCCTGCGCGGTCAGGCCGGGCAGGCGCTCGGCGAGAACGCCGGCGTTCGTCAGAAGCGCCTTGACGAGGTCACCGGGTACCAGCCGCGGCCACAACGCCTCGACCGCTCGCTCGACGCCGGCGTCGTCGAGGAGATCGGCTCGGATGGCGTCCACGTCCAGCTCGTGGACCGGACCCGAGTCGGCCGCACCTTCGACACGGCGCTGTGCCGCTCCCGTGAACCGGTCCAGGTTGATGCCCGTCATCCTTTCGGAATCGGCGTCGATCTGCTCCAGGACGTCGCCCACGTCTCGTCGCATCGCGTCGGTGACGGCGTCGACCAAGAGCTCCCTGAACACCTGACGCGCGGGGTTGTGCCCCGGTGCGGCCGCCACTGCGGCGTCGCGTGCCGTGGCGACTTCCTCGCCGGACAGGCGAACCGGCTCCTGTCCGACCCGCACGGTGAAGTCACCGGCAGGGGCTTGGTGGACGCGCAACAAACCGGCCAAGGCGTCCGCGAGGTCGCAACCGCCCTTGAGACGCGCCGTGTCGAACGGGTCCACCGTGTCCGTGGACACTCCGGCCAGTTCCCGGCAGGTCGCCAGAATGACGTCGTTCTCTCCGAGCGAGGGAAGGACCTGGGAGATGTAGTCGATGAACCGGGCGTTCGGGCCCACCACCAGGACACCTTCCTGCGCGGCGCGCGGGAACGCGTACAGGACATAGGCCGCCCGGTGCAGGGCGACCACCGTCTTGCCGGAGCCGGGCCCGCCCTGCACCACGGTCACCCCGCGGTGGGCGGAGCGAACGATCTCGTCCTGCTCGGCCTGCAGTGTCGCGACGGCCGCGTGCATCCTGCCCGTACGCCGTGCCGACAGAGCCTCGGTCAACGGGCCGTCCCCCACGACGTCCTCGCCGGTCGGGGCGCTCCCGTCCAGCAATTCGTCGCTCACCGAGATGACCGTGCGCTCCTCTAGGCGCAGGTGCCGGCGCCTCCGCAGGCCCATCGGGTGGACCGGTGTCGCCTCGTAGAAGGGCCGCGCCGCGTTCGCGCGCCAATCCACGAGCAGAGGCAGGTCATCCTCCTCCGTATGCAGTCCGATCCGCCCGATGCGCAGGGCCGTGCCATCCGTCGAGTCGATGCGCCCGAATACCAGCCCCTTTTCGGCGCCCTCCAGCCGGCCGATTTCCTTGGCCAGACGCTCGGCGGCGATTTCCCTCTCATATACCTCACGGGCGCTTTCCGCCGGAGCCTTCAGCACACTCGCTCGGTGCACTCGCGCCTCGGAAAGCCGCTCGGTGAGCAACCCATACAGGGAGGACACATAATCCCGCTCCGATTCAACCGAACGCACAGCGGGATCATTCGTATTCGACAACAGGGGACTCCTTCGATTCGAGCCACACCATATGATCAAAGTTCCCTGAAAGTAAGCCTTGACTTACTTGACAAGCCATGGCCTTGCGGCTGAATCCATGACGGCCGGCCGTCACCTCCGGGGCGTCCCGCATTCCGCCGTTCCGCATATCGCCAATCGCGCTCCCGAAGCCCACCCACCTTTCAGCGAGCCCGCCCTTGGATACCGGCGATGTCTTGCCGCGCTCCAAAGGAACGAGCGAATACGGCAGGTGCCGGCGTCTTGCGGTTCGGCGCGCTGCGAGCGTGGCGAGCATCTCGGCTGCCACGGTGTCCCATCGCTCAGGAGGGAATGGCCGCCGTCCCGGTGGCGGTGCGGCGGACGATATTGACGGCTCTGAGCAAGCTGATCCGGTCCGGGTCGCTGTCGGCGCCCGTCGCGGCCTGGCAGATCAGGGAGCTGATTGCGTAGTGGACCAGAAGGTGGGCCCAGACCTCCTGGTGGACCAGATCCGGACTCGTGGACCGCAATACCTTCCCCGGCCCGGGTAGGACGCTCTTGAGCTGCCCCTTTTCGTCCTCCTCCTCCCATCTTCGCTGGTAGGCGCCCGCGAGTTCGGCGGCCGTCAAGGCATCGGGGTCGGTGATGTTCGTGATCAGGCAGATCAGTTCCTGCCCCTCGCGGTCGGGTACGTCGTACTCCACCACCCGCACCACATGGGCCGCGGCGGGGTCCGGCTTCGCCCCGGACCTTGCCTCGTCCAGCAGTTCCTCACGCTCCCGACCGCGAATCGCGGGGTCGACCAGCGCCGAGAGGTACGTGCCGTCGGACAGGACTTCCAGGATCGGCAGCGACAACCGCGTCGGTGCCCGCCAGCACACCGCAGCCCCCGTCCGCGTGGCGGCACTGAACGTGGCGAAGCTGTAGAACCCGCGATCGGCCAGCAGGAGCCAGTCGCTGGAAATCGAGATCAGCAGGGATGCGGCCATCTTCTTCTCGCTGCGGGCCCATGGGCCGACCTCGGCGTCCATGAACGCGTGGGACCCGCACTCGACCACGGCCACGACCCGGGCCCTGGGGAACGCCGAGCGAGAGCGGTCGTTGCCCGCATAGCCGAACTCGGCGGCGTTCTGCGGTGAGTCGGGCACATCGAGGTCGAAGCCTTCGATGCCCATCAGCCGCCACTGCCGAAGCCAGGCGCCCCGCGTCTCGCCGACAGCCACCGGCTCGGCGACCCGGTAGAACGTCTCACGCAGCACATCACGACCAAGCCGCTCGCGCGCCTGGGTGATCCCCGAGGACGTCGGTGGCTCCCATGCCGCGTCCCAGACACCGAGCTCCGACAGCGAACCGGTGACCTTCTGCGCGACCTCCTCGGCCCCGTCCTCGGCGAACAGGCAGAGGGCCATCGTCAAGTACGCGGTGACATGGGGAGGAAGCTTCCCACCACCGCGCTCAGCCACCCCGCACACCTCAACGGCTTCGTCGAGCTTGAACCGTGGTACCGCAGCGACCAAGACCCCCGGCGACACCTGGTCCTGCCGCGCAACCGGCCTACCCGCTCCAACCGCCCCCTGATCCATGCGCCAACCGTAGCCGTCCGCCCCCACCCCGAACGGATGTCAGCGACGGGCAGGACCAAGGCTGAACCCCGCACCGTCAAGGGGCCCCGCTCGCGCCGGCGGGAGCGATGTTCTGGTTGGCGTGGAAGAAGTTGTCCGGGTCGTACGTCCTCTTGATCTCCGCCAGCTTGTCGTAGTGGTCGCGGTACGTGGCGCGCACCCGGTCCTGGTCCTCCCCCGCGCCGATGAAGTTCACGTACGTGCCGCCCATCGAGTGCGGGCGCAGTTCCTCCCAGTAGTCCACGGCCCACTGCCTGATCAGCTCCGCGTTCGCGGGGTCCGGGTCGATGCCGCCGATCACGCCCGACCAGACCGCGTCACGGTAGGCCCATGCCGTCTCGTCCTTGCCGACCCGTGCGGCGGCCCCGTCGATCGGGTAGAGGTGCATGGTCGACAGGCCGGTCGGGAGGTTCTCGGCGTACTTGAGGTGGACGTCCAGCGACCCGTCGGTGATCTGGTCGAAGAAGTGCCCGCGCCAGTACCACTGCAGGCCCTTGGGGATCAGTTGGTCGAACATGGTCTGCAGGACCGGGTACGGCATCGGGGTCGTGAAGTGGAAGGCGGGCGGACCCGGTTCACTCACGCGGGCCAGGACGTCGCCGAGGTCCTCGGGATCACCGGTCCAGCACCAGACGACGGCGCACATCTTGTGCCCGTGGATCTCCTCGGGGAACGGCGGGCCCGGCGGCACCGCCAGCGCGGCGAAGAACCCGTTCAGCTCCACGGGCGCCGCCGGCAGGAACTCGCGGTACCAGCGCAGCACTTCGCGCGTGGCGTCGACAGGCCAGAGCGTGATGGACACGCCCACCGTGTCGACCGGGTGCAGTCGGAAGGTGAAGGAGGTCACCACGCCGAAGTTCCCTCCGCCGCCCCTCAATGCCCAGAAGAGGTCCGGGTGCTCCGAGGCGCTCGCCGTGACGAAGGTGCCGTCGGCGAGCACCACGTCGGCGGAGAGCAGGTTGTCGATGGTCAGGCCGAACCTGCGGGTCAGGTGGCCGTGGCCGCCGCCCAGCGTCAGACCGCCGACTCCCGTCGTCGACATGATTCCGGCGGGCGTGGCCAGGCCGAAGCCATGGGCGGCGTGGTCGAGGTCGCCGAGTTGGGTGCCCCCGCCCACGATGGCGGTCCTCGCCGCCGGGTCCACCCGGACCCAGCGCATCGGCGACAGGTCGAGCGTGACCCCGCCGTCGAGCAGGCACAGGCCGGGACCGCTGTGGCCGCCTGCGCGTACGGCGATGTCGAGGCCACTGTCGCGGACCAGGCCGATCGCGGCCTTCACGTCCGCCGCGTCCGCGCACCGCACGAAGGCGGCCGGCCGTCGGTCGATCATCGCGTTGTAGAGCTTGCGGGTCTCGTTGTACTCCGGGTCTTGCGGGCCGATGACCGGGCCGCGCAGCGCGGTCCGCATCGCCTCCAGCGTCGTGCCGTTCATGGCGATCTCCTGACAGCGGGCACTTCCAGCGTCCCGCCGCACGGCGGGCGCCGCAATCGGGGGGCGTCCGGGCCCCGCCCACTGCCCCGATCGGCCCGCTCGGGGCCCGACGAGGCTACGGGCCGGCCCCTCGTTCGGGTGCGGTCGGCTCGCGCGCGGCGCCGGATCACAGTGTCGTTGTGCGCAGGAACGCGTACCGCGGTGTGCACGGCATCGACCGCGAAGGGCGCCCGACGGCGAAGGAGAACGGCGGAGCATGTCCGTACCCGGATCCACGAGAGGCCGCTCCCGGCACTACGCGGCGACGCTGGCCGTGACGGCCATCGGCTCCACGCTCTTCCTCGGGCCCACGCTCGCCCCCGCCGACGGCATGCCGTCGCCGTCGGTAACCGCGTCCGCGTCGACAGCCGGCCAGGGGCGACTGGACTGGCACCCCTGTGTGCCCGGCAGCCCCTTCGATTGCGCCGGTTTCAAGGTGCCGCTGAACCACCGCGAACCTCGCGGGCGCGGCATCGACCTGGCGGTGGTCCGACGCAAGGCGAGCGACCCGGGGCGGCGCGTCGGCACCCTCTTCTTCAACCCCGGCGGCCCCGGCGGGCCCGGGACGGTGCAGATGCCGGCCAATTACGGGGCCTTCCCGAAGGAGCTGCGGGAGCGGTTCGACATCGTCAGCTGGGATCCCCGCGGCATCGGCAACAGCACCGCGGTGAACTGCTTCGAGAGCCCCGAGAAGGCCGCCGCCTGGGCCTCGGGCAAACCGGTCGGCTTCCCGGTGGGCGCCAAGGAGCGGGCGTCCTGGATCGCCGCGTACGAGGATCTCGGGCAGCGCTGCCGCCGCCGCGATCCCGAACTGCTGCGCCACGTGTCGACTGCGGACACCGCCCAGGACCTCGAACTTCTGCGCAGGGCGACAGGCGAGCAGCACATCAACTTCCTCGGGGTCTCGTACGGCACCTTCCTGGGCGCCACGTACGCCAACCTGTTCCCCGACAAGGTCCGCGCCATGGTCCTCGACAGCAACATCGACCCGCAGGCCTGGACGAACCACGCCTCTCAGGGCGAACCGCGTTCCACGACGCTGCTGCGCATGGGCTCGGACCGCACCGCGGCGGCGACACTGGACCGCTTCCTCGCTCTCTGCGGCTCCACCACGACCGCCCGCTGCGCCTTCTCCGCCGGCAGCCCGAAAGCGACCCGCGAGAAGTTCGACGGACTCACGAAGCGCCTCCGGGAGCGTCCGGTCGGCGAGTGGACGTACTCCAGGACGATCGCGGACGTGGTGAACGGCCTCTACATCGTCCACCCGGGGTGGACGGATCTCGCCGGTCGGCTCCAGGAGCTGTGGCGGGGCCGCGTGCCCGGGCAGCCCGTGTACCCGCCCCCGCCCCCGGTCGCGCAGCCGAATCCGTACCTGGGCGACGAGCAGGCGGCCGCCGTGTGGTGCGGCGACAGCCCCAATCCGCGCGACCCCGCCGTCTACCACTCCCTTGAGGAGGGCAGCGCCGGCCGCGCGGGCGACGCCGGACGGTACTGGACCTGGGCGGCGGAACCGTGTGCCACCTGGCCGGCCCGCTCCGCGAACCGCTACCGCGGCCCGTGGGACAGGCCCACGGCGCACCCCGTGCTGGTGGTCGGCACCACCTACGACCCCTCCACGCCGTACTCGGACGCCCAGGCCATGGCCAAGGAGCTGGCCCATGCCCGCCTGCTGACCCACGACGGGTACGGGCACACCGCGCTGTTCAACAACTCCAGCAGTTGCGTCAACTCCTACGAGAGCCGGTACTTCGTCGACGGCACCCTCCCGCCGCCCGGAACGACGTGCCGCCCGGACACACCGCCCTTCTCCTCACCCCGGCCACTCGCGGGCGTGGCCGCCGGCGGGGCGTTCCGGGGTGACTGACCCCGCCCGGCTCTTCGGCGCTCGCGCCCCCGAAGCCCACGAACGCGTGCTCCTGGTCAGTGACTTCGCGCGCGAGGGAGTCGTCCTGGGGCGGATCCGCCTCGGGCCCGCCGTCGCGTCCCGCACCGTCCCCACCCCGGCGGGACGCGGCGAGGGCCATACTGGAACTCCACGCGCGGGAGTTCGTTCAAGCCTCCGCGCATCGGGCCGGCCGGGTGGTGGCGACTCACCGCCGAGACTTCGAGGGGAGCCGTTCATGACAACGGCGAAAGACCTGTTCTTCCTGGCCATGGAGCGGCAGGTGAGCCGGCCCGTGGGGCAGGGAGACCTGTCGCTCGCGCTCGCGGGAGCCGAGCTGATCGACCTCATCGGCGCCGGGGCCGTCACCCTGGACGGCGACCGGATCGTGCCGGAGCGGGACCCTTCACCGGATGACCGCCTCCTCGGCGAGGCAGCGGAGTCCCTCGTCCGCCAGGTGCCCTACGAGCGGGTCGAGGAGTGGCTGTGGCGCAGGGGCGGTGACCTCTCCGGGAGTTATCAGGCGGCCTTGGAGAAGGACGGTCAACTGGTCCCCCGGCGAGGGGGTTTGTCGCCCTTCGGCGCCGATCGCCTGGAACTGGTCGATTCGCCTTCCAGGCGCCGGTCCCTGAGCCGCTGGGAGGCCGCCGAACCGGTCCTCGTCACCCTCGCCTCGGCCGTGGGTATCGAGAGCGAGCAGTCCGACGACGAGCCGAACCTCGGCGACGACGCGGTGACGACCGTACTGGCCGTCGTCAATGACGCGGTCATGGAACTGGAAGCCGTACGTCAGAGGCGGACCATCGAGAACTCGGCGTTCGCCAACCTCTGGCGAGGGCCGTGACGGGAACTCGGCACACCGGTCGGGCAGGTGAGTGGTCGGCCATGGTGTCGACGGAACCGATCTGCGGCTGAACGGGTGAACCGGGAGAACCGGCGAAACCTGTGCGGGGTCCACGCGTTGATCAAGGCACTTGTCACCGTCCACTCGTGCACCAGAGAGATCAATGATGATTAAGAAGATGATGGCCACCGCCGCCGCCACCGCCTCCATCCTCGGCGCGGGCGCCGCAGTGGCCGCCCCGGCCATGGCCATCGGCAACGACAACGGCGTCAACACCGTCAACGGCAACGGCGCCTCGCAGATCTACGGCAACCAGAAGACCGCCGGCGACCAGAGCCCGCAGCTCAGCCTCGTCCAGGGCACCCTGAACAAGCCCTGCATCGGCCTGCCGGCCAAGGTCAACGCCCAGTCGCTGATCGCCCTGCTCGCCAACGTCGGTGTCCAGGACGTCAACGTCCTGTCCAACCCGCAGAACCAGCAGTGCACCGAGAACTCCACCCAGGCCAAGGGCGACGAGCCGCTCTCGCACATCCTGGACAACATCCCGGTCCTGTCCGGCAACCTGTCGGCCGGCAGCTGACGCACCGCTCCCCCCGTCGGCCGGGGCCTCCGACGCCTGCGCGAGTGCCCACGAGGCCCCGGCTTACCCATCCCCCTCCGTGACTTCACCTCGTTCGTCGGCGCGCACCACGCGCCGCGCGAGGGGCCGTTCAGGCGGGGTGCCCACCGGCACGCAGAGGAGCCTCCCACCCTTCGGGGTGGGAGGCTCCTCTGCGTGCGTGACGCTCGCCGCGCCCGTGCGTGACGCTCGCCGCGCGGCGAGACACCCCGATGCGATATCCCTGGAGCGCCAGGGAGCCGACAGCGCGATAATCGGCGGATGTTGAACATCGGATCGGTCGTGTTGGGTGTTTCGGACGTACGGCGTGCGGTCGCGTTCTGGACGCGGGCCCTGGCCTACGTGCCGCGCGACGAGGTGGAGGAGGACTGGGCCGTGCTGGCGCCGGCGACCGGGGCCGGGGTCCATCTGGCCCTCGGACTGAGCCGGACGCCGGTGCGGGAACATCCGAGGACCCACCTGGACCTGTACGCCGCGGACGCGGCCGATCAGGCCGCCGAGGTGGACCGGCTGGTGTCCCTGGGCGCCGAGCGCGTCGACTGGGACCTCTACCCCGCCGACCCCGACTTCGTCGTTCTCGCCGACCCCGACGGCAACCGCTTCTGCGTCATCGACACGAGTCGTGGTTGACGAGGGAGCCTCACCCCGTCCGGCGACAGAGGTGACGCGGCGGGTCCGGGCGCCGTTGTCTCCTGCATGGACGACACTCTCGAACTACTCGACATCCTCCTCGACGGCGTCACCGGGCAACGACTCAAGCTCATCAGCGAGGACGAGGCCCGGGCCTTGATCGTCCTCCTCGGCTTCCTCGACGACGACCGGCAGGACGCGGACGTCCGCGGCGCGGCAGCCGAGATGCGGTCGCGCCTCGGCTCCCGTCTCGGCCGACCGGCCGCCCTGTCGGATGCCTCGCCGCCCGAGGTCGTTCCGGATCTCTGACCACCCCTTCCCTCTCACCGTGGAGCAGTTGATGGCCGTACGTCGCGTCGTGCCGAACATCGTTTCCGAGGCCGCGCGGGAAAGTCGCGAGTTCTACGGCCTGTTGGGCTTCGAGGAGGTGATGAACCACGGTTGGATCATGACGCTCGCCTCACCGTCCAGTCCGACGGCGCAGATCAGCTTCATGAGCTCCGACAAGACCGCGCCGGTCAATCCCGACCTGAGCGTCGAGGTGGACGATGTGGACGCGGTCTACGCGGCCGTGCTGGAGGAAGGCGCCGAGATCGTCCACCCCTTGCAGAACGAGGAATGGGGAGTGCGGCGCTTCATGGTCCGCGACCCCAACGGCCGCGTCGTCAACGTGCTCGGCCACATCTGACGTCCGAAGGGTCCTCGGGGGAGCCGGCGGGCGTCACGGGCCGGGTGCGGCGAGGGGCCTCCTGTTCCGAGGCCCGCCCGCCGGGGTCGGATCAGAACGCGAAGACGGCGTTCCCGTTCAGGGTCGCGGACATGGCGCAGGCGTTGGAGAAGGTGTGCTTCCAGGCGACGCGGCTGCCCTGCCACACGCCGTCCGCGGTGACGGTGACCGGGTCGTAGTTCATCGGACACGCGCGGCCGTGGTCGGGGGCGGCCAGCAGGCGGTCCAAGGAGCCGCCGGTGGCCTTCAGGGCCGTACAGGCGGCCTTGGGGTCGGGGTGGGTACCCTGCGCGCTCGGCGCGCAGCTGAGGGTGGACGCCCGGACGACGGTCGCCGCGGAGTCGTCCCCCTGGGCGACGGTGAAGACCAGGGCGGACGGGGCGTACAGGCTCGCGGGCTGTGCCTGTGCCACGCCGGCGACGCCGGCAAGGCTGAGGAGGGCAGCGGCAGAGACAGCAGCGATGCGGTGACGCACGACAAGCTCACTTTCGATTCAAAGGTTGAGCGCGATAATTGTTTGCGCTATCGCGATTCGGTGAGGCCAACCCTGTCTGATCCCAAGGGGAGTTGCACATCGATGGCCGCTTTACGGACACACCGTCCGCATACCGGAGACCGAATGGTCGTTCGGGCAGCTCAGGGGGTACGTGCGCGCTCCGTAGCGGCATGCCGACAGGCGGTTACCTCGGTCGGGACGTGCCGTCTTGAGGCTTCTGACCTGCTGCCGGCCGCACGCGGTTCACCGGACGGCCATTCAGCTTGGCCGGATCGGTACGATCCGACCACCCGGCCGCGCCCCGCGACGCCTCGACGGGGCGCGGGGGCCGAGCAGCAGGCGGTCAGGTGGTCGTGCCGCCGGCGCGGCACCCCCATCCCTCCGGGGGACATCCGAGCGGAGGGCGAGAACACGCCCGTGACCAGCCACTTCGCTACCGGGCGGGATCACCGTGGTCGGCGAGGCATGGGCCGTTCGGAGGCAGGACGAGATGTCGTCCCGCCGCGTCGGGGCTACGTTCCGCTGGTATGACGCACGCACCACGCCACCACGAGTCCGGTCCCACTCGCCGCGCCCTCCTCGTCGCCGGCGCGGGGGCGGGGGCGGCGCTCGCCGCCGGCTGCGCTCCCGGGGGCGAGCGCGGCGCTCCGGCGGCCACGGTCAGCGGCTCCCCCTCGCCGCGACCGGCCGCGAACCCCACTCCCGGGGCGATGACGCTCTTCAAGGACCCGGCGTACAACTTCAACGGTCTGCTCGCGCTGGGTGCCGCCGGGGCCGGGGCCAGTGAGGTCGGCGAGGTCCTCACCGCCGTGAACGCGATCAACGGGGCCGGCCTCTCCGCGCAGACGTACGTCGAAACGTTCCGCCAGCTCGGCGACAAGCTCCTCAAACCGCCGCCGGGCGCGCCGGCCGACGACCAGACCAAGCGGTTCCGGGCCTTGCGCGCCGCCCAGTACTACGGGCAGGCGCTGTTCTTCGTCCTCGGTTCGAAGGATCCGGGGTCGGAGGAGCAGCTGTACAAGTCGGGGCGCGGCGCCTGGGACGCGTTCTGCGACCGGTGCGAGCCCGCCCCGGTCAAGGCCTCGGTACCGTACGGCACGACGCCGCTGCCGGTGTGGTTCTTCCGCCCCGACGAGTCGAACGCTCCCCGTCCCACCGTGATCCTGACCAACGGGAGCGACGGGCAGAACGTCGACATGTGGACCTACGGCGTACCGGCCGCGCTCGAACGCGGTTGGAACGCGCTCGTCTACGACGGGCCGGGACAGGGGCAACTGCTCTTCGTCGACCGGGTGGTGTTCACCCCCACCTGGGAGAAGGTCGTCACCCCGCTCGTCGACTGGCTGTCCGCCCGTCCCGACGTGGACCCCGGGAAGATCGCTCTGACCGGTCTGAGCATGGCGGGGGACCTCGCTCCGCGGGCGGCGGCCTTCGAGCACCGGATCGCCGCGCTGGTGGCCATGCCGGGCTGCGTCGAACCGTGGCTGGGCTTCCCGCCCGAGATCCGGGAGATCCTCACGCCCGGCAGGGAGGAGACGAACGACATCTGGAACAAGAAGGTCGTTCCCGAACTTCCCCCGGACGCCGCCGCCGTGATGAAGAAGCGCTTCGAGCCCTTCTCGATTCCGGCGATGCTCGAAGGCCGGCAGGGCAAGCTGTTCACCGACTTCTACACCCCCGCGACCCGTATCCAGGCGCTGGCGATCACCTCGGTCGTCAGCCGGATCAAGGCACCGACCCTGGTCCTGGACTACGACGACGAGCAGTTCTACCCCGGCCAACCGCGCCAGATGTACGACAAGCTCACCTCGCCCAAGGACTACCTGAAGCTGACCGCCGCGGAGGGCGCACAGCTGCACTGCTCCCCCATGGCCCCACAGCTGCACTGCGAGGTCGTCTTCGACTGGCTCCAGGACACCCTGTCGGGGAACTGACCCCGCCCCCGACCGACCCGGCGGCCGGTGGTACCAATTCCTACGTGAAGGAACAGAATCAGGGCTCGACCGTCCGCGTGTTCGTGGCGCTCGCCCCGCCCGACGAGGCGAAGGACGAGCTGGCGCGGGAACTGCGGGCCGCCTACGAGGCGTACCCCCGCATGCGGTGGAACCGCATCGAGGACTGGCACATCACCTTGGCGTTCCTCGGTGAGCTACCGGTCTCGACCGTGCCGCTGCTGCGGCCGCCGCTCGCCGCGCTGGCCGCTGCGCGGCGCCCCCTGCGTCTGGCCATGCGCGGGGGCGGGCACTTCGACGAGCGGGTGCTGTGGAGCGGGATCGAAGGGGACCTGGAAGGGCTGCACGGACTCGCCACAGAGGTGCGCGCCCTGGTCCGGGAGTGCGGCGTGGACTTCGAGGAACGGCCGCTGCGGCCTCATCTGACGCTGGCCCGATCCCGCCGGGACGACCCCTCCAGCGTCGTGAAGGTGGCCGCCGAGCTCGCCGGGTTCACCGGCCGTCCCTGGCAGACGGAACGCCTGCACCTGGTGGGCAGCAACATCGGGCGCGGCCCGGGAGCGATCCACTACCGCGACATCGAGGCGTGGAGCTTCGACGGGCACTGAACGGTGCGCGGGCGGGAGTGCCGGCCGAGGCGGGTGCCGTCGGGGCGCGGGTCGCGCCGCGCCCCGACGGTGGAGGTGGGGGCCGGTTCCAAGAGCCCCTCACGGGGTGATTCGGAACTCGAACGCGATCGGATGGGTGCGGGTCGCGGGCTCTCTAGCCGGCGAGCATTCCGGTGCGCAGGCGGGTGAGGGTGCGGGTCAGGAGGCGGGAGACCTGCATCTGGGAGATGCCGAGTTCGGCGCCGATCTCGGCCTGGGTCTTCTCCTGCCCGAACCGCATCGCCAGGATCTGCCGATCCCGGGGCGCCAGGTCCTTCAGCAACGGGGCCAGCGTGTGGAAGTCCTCGAACAACTCCATCGCCGGATCCACGTCACCGACCGTGTCCGCCAGCGAACGCGGCTGCGCGGACGGCCGACTCCCCGAGGACGTCGACTCGTCGATCGACCCGCTCGTGTAACCGTTCGCCGCGACCATGCCCTCGACGACCTGCTCCTGCGACAACTCCAGATGCTCGGCCAGCTCCTTGACCGTCGGCGCCCGACCGAACACCTCCGTCAGCGCCTCCTGGCTCTTGGCCAGCTCCGTCCGCAGCTCCTGCAACCGGCGCGGAACATGCACCGCCCACGTCGTGTCACGGAAGAACCGCTTGATCTCCCCCGTGATGAACGGAAGCGCCAACGTCGAGAACTCCACCTCACGCTCCGGATCGAACCGGTCGATCGCCTTGATCAGACCGATCGTCCCGACCTGGACGATGTCGTCCAACTCGATCCCACCACCACCGGTCGCACGCCCCCGAAAACGCCGCGCCGCGAAGTTCACCAACGAGATGTTCATCTCGATCAGCGTGTTCCGCGCGTACTGGTACTCACGCGTCCCCTCCTCCAACGACCGCAACCGCACCAGGAACAGACGCGACAACTCCCGCGCGTCCGAAGGCGCCACCGCACGCGCGTCATCGATCCGCGGCAACACCGACGAACCCGACCCCTCCACCACCGACCCCACAGGCGGCACGACACACGGCCCGACCCGCACATCGAGAGAAGGACTGACAACTGCGGCGGCGTGGGACATGGAACCGTTCCTCCCCTGGACGGATGACTTGCAGGGCCCGTCTGCCCATGCGACGCGTTCTCACACCCCTCACTCACGTCTTTTTTCCTTCGAGGGGAAGACGGGCTCGTGGCTCCCCGTCATCGGGGTCGGACGCCGAGGGTGGCCGCCATCCGCCGCAGAACGCGGTGCTGCCGAGCGGCGGTCCATGTCATCCACCCCAGGAAGCCCGCCGCGAAGAGGGCGAAGACCACGGTCTGGAGGCCACCGGCCGTGAATCCCACCAGCACCACGATGGCCGTGAACATCAGGGCCAGGAACACCAGCGCCGCACGACGGTGTCGAGTCGCCCGCAGCCTCTCCTGTACCAGGCGCCCCATGGTGGCCCGTTCGTCGGCCGATTCCGGGACCTGGCCGTGGCGCAGACGGTCGTCCAGTGACGCGTACTCCTCGTTGGAGACGCCACCCGCCGCCCGGCGCTCGCGGCGCCGGGCCAGGAACAGGACGCCCAGCGCCCCGACGGCGCCCACCGCGGCACGCACGACGGCCTCCGTCGGGGACTGCCCGGGGCTGAGGAGCAGAATCACCCCCGCACCGATCGCGACCATGAACAACGCCTGAGCCCACAGGTGTGTGGCCAACCACTTGTTCAACGCTCTCACGCGTCTCCCCCAACCCTCTTGTCGGACAACGGCTTTGGACGTCCTGTGCCCTGGGCCGGTGCCCCCATGCGGAGGGGTGTGGCGGGTGGTGCTTGGCGGAGGGTCGGCGCGGTGGCGCTCGGACCCGTCACCGCTCGCGCATGCCCCACGGGGATCCATAGACGGTGAGCAGGTCCAGGAAGGGACGGGCGGGCAGGGCCTCGGGGCCCAGGACGCCGGAGCCCTTCCAGGCGCCCGTGGCCAGGAGCTCCAGGGCCACGACGGGGTTGACGGCGGTCTGCCAGACCACGGCCTGGGAACCGTACTCGCTCATGGACCACTCGTTGTCGACGACGTGGTACAGGTACACCTCGCGCGGGACGCCGTCCTTGGTGCCCTTCACCCAGGTGCCGGCGCAGGTCTTGCCGGACATGCGGTCCCCGAGGGTCGCCGGGTCGGGCAGGCAGGCGGCGACGACGTCCCGGGGGGAGACGCGGACCGGGCCGTCCGGGCCGGGCACGGTCACCGGTTCGGTGCTGTCCAGGCCGAGCGCGTGGAGGGTCTTGAGCTTGCCGATGAAGTCCTCGCCCAGGCCGTACTTGAAGGTGACCCGCCGGGCCTGGAGCCATCGGGGCATCAGCAGCACCTCCTCGTGCTCGACGTTGACGCACTCGACGGGGCCGATGCCCTCGGGGAAGTCGAAGACCTCGGGCTCGCTGAACGGCTCGGTGGTGAACCAGCCGCGGCCCTCCTCGTACACCACGGGCGGGTTGAGGCATTCCTCGATGGTGGTCCAGATGTTGAAGGAGGGGGCGAACTCGTATCCGTCGACGGTGAGGTTCGCGCCGTCGCGGACCCCGAGTTCCTCGATCTCGTCGAAGAGCTCGTCCGCGGCGTGGCGGGCGAAGACGTCCGACAGGCCGGGTTCGACGCCCATGCCGACCAGGGCGAGGCGGTCCGCCGCGCGCCACGCGTCGGCCAGCGCGAACTGGGCGTCACCGAGCCGTACGCCGCACCGCTCGTAGGGACGGTCCGGGTCCGGGTACGACAGGGACATGGCCATGTCCAGGTAGTGCGTGCCGGCGCCGAGGGCCGCCCGGAACAGGGGCATCACGAACCGCGGATCGGTGGCGTTGAGCAGGACGTCGTAGCCGCCGGAGGAGAGCAGGGCGGTCACGGCGGCCTCGTCGGAGGCATCGGCTCGGACGGCGTCGAACCGGGTCTCGGCCGGGCCGAGCGCGGTGACGGCCGCCTCTGCGCGGGAGAGGTCGTAGTCGGCGACGGTGACGTGGGTGAGGAACGTGCGGCGGGCGGCGATCCGGGAGATCGCGGTGCCGACGCCGCCGGCACCCATCAGGAGGACGCGCATGGTCAGACCCTTCGTGCGGGTGGGAGCGGGTTGAACGGGGCGGGCCTGAAAGGCCTTCCCTCGGGTGGATCAAACCCGCGCCGCCGAGTTAACGTCAATGGTGTTGGCTTAAGGGTTCGAGCGGGTGGAGAAGCGGGTGGAGGGGCGATCATGGCGAAGCGGGTGGTGCCCGAGGAGGCGCGGAGGCGACGGCGTCCCACGCGCACGGGAACGGTGCTGTCGGAACGGCTGATCGTCGAGACGGCGCTGCGGATGCTGCGCGAGCACGGCGGCGCGGGGCTGAGCGCGCGCAGGTTGGGGGCCGCGCTCGGCGCCGATCCCAGCACCTTGTACCGGTACTTCACGGGCATGGACGAGCTGACCCGGGCGATCGGCGAGGAGCTGATCGGCCGGGCGTTGGACGGCTGGGCCGCGGGTGGGGGCTGGCGGGCCGACCTGCGCGAGCTGGGGCTGCGGATCCACCGCGCGTATCTGGCGCATCCGCAGGCGGCGGTGCTGACGGCGAGCCGGGTGAGCGGGCGGCCCCGGGAGATCGCCGCGGACGAGGCCGTGCTGGGAGTGCTGCGGACGGCCGGTTTCGAGGATCCGGCGGCCGTGCGGATCTATCACGCGTTCATCGACCAGAGCCTGGCCTTCTCCGCGCTGGACGCCGGGGCCCTGGCGCTGGCCGAGGAGGACCGCTCGGCGGACGAGGCCATGTGGGAGACCACGTACGCGGCCCTGCCCGCGGAGCGCTACCCGCACATCGCGGCCACGGCGGGGCTGCTTGCGGCGCGGATGGCGGACAGCGCGTATCCGGTGGCGCTGGAGATGCTGCTGGAGAGCGCGGCGGCGCGGCTGGCCGCGGGCGGCGGGTGACGCCGGCGCGGTGGGAGGCAACAACGGCCGACGGCACGGAAGATAGGGCTCATGACCGTTACCGCGAACATCGACTCGACCCGCCCCGTGACGACGCTGATCAACGTCTTCACGGTCGCCCCCGAGCACCAGCAGGAGCTGACCGACCTGTTGGCGCGCGCCACCGAGGAGACGATGAAGCACCAGCCGGGCTTCGTCAGCGCCACCTTCCACGCCAGCCAGGACGGGCAGCGCGTGATCAACTACGCCCAGTGGGAGTCCGAGGAGCACTATCACGCGGTGTTGGCCGACCCCGAGGCCCGCGCCCACATGAAGGCGGCGTCCGCTCTCGCGACCGACATCCAGCCGCGGCTGTTCCGCGTGACCTCCTCGCACCGCAAGGAGCAGCCCACCTCTCCCGGGCACGTCGAGGCATGATCTGCCGATCACCCCTCGCGTTTTCAACAAAGCCGTAGAAACATGAGGGCGCGGGAGCGCGCGGGGGCCCCATACGGAGGGTTCCCCGGCAGGGCCGACCACCCGAAGCGACCCCTTTGCCGATCCTTTACGATTGTGGCGGGGTATTGCCCCGCCGGATGGACTCGCTCGCGGATGACCGCGAGCGGTCCCGCCGCATGAACCCGATGACGACCGCCTGAAGCCCGATGAAGAAGAAGGAGCAGCAGACCCGCGATGGGTGAACCTCCCAGTCCGAGCCGTGCCACGTCCTGCCCGCGGATTCTCAGCCCGGGAGCGGGGGTGGCACGGTGACCCAGGTCCTGCTGTTGCTCCTGGCTTTCGCGCTGACGCTGGCGTGCGCGGTGTTCGTCGCCGCCGAGTTCTCTTTGACCACCGTCGAGCGCAGTGAGCTCGACCGCGCCGCCGCGGCGGGCGAGCGCGGCGCCGAAAGCGCGTTGAAGGCCGCCAAGCGCCTCACCTTCCAGCTCTCCGGCGCCCAGCTGGGCATCACGGTGACCTCGCTGGTCATCGGCATGCTGGCCGAGCCGGCCGTGTCCGCGCTGCTGCGGGGACCGCTCGAAGCGGCCGGCCTGCCCGCCGGCGCCGTGTCGACCACCGCGACCCTGCTGGGCGTGGCCCTGTCGACGGTGGTGCTGATGGTGGTCGGCGAACTCGTACCGAAGAACTGGGCCATCGCCCGGCCGCTCGCCGTCGCGAAGGTCGTCGCCGGACCCCAGCGCGCCTTCACCGCGGCGTTCGCCCCGCTCATCCGGCACCTGAACAACGCCGCGAACCGGCTCGTGCGGCGCTTCGGCCTGGAGCCCGCCGAGGAGCTGGCCTCCGCCCGTACCCCGGAGGAACTGGTCGCACTGGTCCAGCACTCCGCCCGGGCGGGCGCCATCGAGGCCGACTCGGCCGAGCTGTTCGTCAAGACCCTGCACCTGGCCGAGTTGACCGCGGAGAACGTGATGACCCCGAGGGTGGACGTCCGGGCACTGGAAGCGCGCGCGACGGCCACCGACGCCGCGCACCTCACCCTGGCCACCGGCATCTCCCGGTTCCCCGTCTACCGCGACACGCTGGACGAGGTCATCGGCACGCTCCACATCCGTGACGTACTGGCGTTGGACGAGGACGAGCGGGGCAGGACCCAGGTCACCGACCTGATGACCTCCGCGTTGCTCGTGCCGCACTCCCTGCCGGTCGACACGCTCCTGGGACGGCTGCGCAAGGCCCGCACCATGGCCGTGATCATCGACGAGTACGGTGGCACCGCGGGCGTCGCGACGGTCGAGGACATCGTCGAGGAGGTCGTCGGGGAGGTTCGCGACGAGCACGACCCCGTCGAGGTCCCCGCCCTCATCGAGGGACCGGACGAGGACGGCCGACGCACCTGGGAGGTCGACGGCGGCATCCGTGTCGACGAGCTGGAGGAGATCGGCTTCGACGTCCCGGAGGGCCCCTACGAGACGGTCGCCGGCCTCATCGCCTCCGTCTTGGAGCGCATCCCCGTCGAGGGGGACAACGTGAGGTTGGACGGCTGGGAGCTGTCCGTCCTCGACATAGACCACCACCGGGCGGACCGGGTCTCGATCGTCGCGCCCGCCGAATCCGTCGTCGACCGGGAGCAGAGCCGATGACCGCGATCCAGCTGTTGATCGGCGCGTTCACCCTCGTCACCAACGCCTTCTTCGTCGGGGCCGAGTTCGCCCTGATCTCGGTGCGCCGCAGTCAGATCGAACCGGCGGCGCTCAAGGGCGACCGGCGGGCGAAGAGCACCCTGTGGGCACTCGAACACCTCTCGGCGATGATGGCCACCGCCCAACTCGGCATCACGGTCTCGTCGCTGGTCCTCGGCGCGGTCGCCGAGCCCGCCATCGCGCACCTGCTGGAGCCCCCCTTCGAGGCGATCGGCATCCCCGAGGGGCTGATCCATCCGATCGCGTTCGTCATCGCGCTGACCGTGGCGACCTACCTGCACATGCTGATCGGCGAGATGGTCCCCAAGAACATCGCGCTCGCCGCGCCCGCCCCGACGGCGCTGCTGCTCGGTCCGCCGCTCGTCGCCCTCACCCGGGCGCTCCGTCCGTTCGTCTTCGGCATCAACGCCTTCGCCAACACGCTGCTGCGGCTGCTCAACGTCGAGCCGAAGGACGAGATCGCCTCCGTGTTCAACGACGACGAGCTCGCCCGACTGATCAAGGACTCCAGCGCCGCCGGCCTGATCGACCCCGAGGACGGCGAACGCCTCCGCGACGCCCTCGGACTCGGAAAGCGGGCCGTCGGCGAGGTGATGGTCCCGCTCGGCGACACGGTCACCGTGGGGCACGAGATCACCCCCCGCGGGCTGGAGCGCATCGCGGCCGAGTACGGCTACTCCCGCCTGCCCGTCACCGGCCCGGGCGGGGCGATCCTCGGATACCTCCACATCAAGGACGCCCTCGCGGCCCAAGACCGCGCGGCACCGTTCCCCCGCGGCGCGCTGCACCCGATCGTCAAGGTCTCCCTCGGCACCCCGATGGACGACACGATGACCGCCATGCGGGATGCCGGAACCCACCTGGCCGCCGTCACCGGTGACGAGGGCGAGGTCCTCGGCTTCGTCACCATGGAAGACCTCCTGGAGGAACTCGTCGGCGCGGCCACGCACGAAGGCGACGCCTGACACATGCCATCGGCCGGCGCCTCGTGGTCCCGGCCGGCCGCGGATCCCCCTCGGGCCGTTCCGTCATGACGGAACGGCCCGAGGGGCGTTCACGCTTGTCGATCCCCCCGACGGGTCCGATTCCGCACCGGGGTAGCGTCTGCCGGTGAATCCCCGTCCTGACGTTCTTCCACGACTCCGTCGAACGAAGGCGACCGTGCGACGTCGTGGGCAGTGTCCCTGTCCCCGGTCGGCCCGCGGGCCGACGGGGGCGATGTACGGAGCGAGGGGCGGGCCCACATGAGCGGCATGGAACAGGCGGATCCGGCGGCACTGCGGCCGCGCGGTCTTGTGGACCTGCGGGGCCGTGACGTGGGGGCGGACCGTCTGTCCTATCCCCCGGGTGCGGTGGTGGTCATATCGGGTCTGCCGGGCAGTGGCAAGAGCACCCTGTTGCGCAGCTGGTCCCCCGGCACGCTCACGGTCGATCCCCGTGACGTCCGCGAAGCCTGCCGGGCCAGGGTCCCGGTCGGCCTGCCCTACGTGGTGTACCGACCGTGGGCCCGGATCGAGTACGTGCGCAGACTGCACGAGGCCCTCGGCACGGGAAGGCCGCTGCTGGTCCACGACTGTGGCAGCCGGCCCTGGATCCGCCGCCGGCTGGCACGGTCGGCGGCGCGGCACGGTCGGGAACTCCATGTCGTGATGCTGGCGGTGTCCGCCGCGGACGCGCTCGCGGGCCAGGAGGCCCGCGGTCGGTGGGCGCCGGCGCGGGTCTTCGCGCGGCACCACCGACGGTTGGAGCGGCTGCTCCTGAGGCTGGAGGCGCCCCGGCGGCTGCCGCCGAGGCCGGGAGAGCCCGTCCCGGTCCCGCACGGGCTGGCCGAGGCGGCGTCGCTCGTGGTCCTCGACCGCGCGTTGCGCGGGCGCTTCACGTCCGTCGACTTCGACCGGGGCATCCCGGCCCACAGCCGCCCCGGCTCGCCGGTGGGCGGCCCCGCGGAGCCCGCGCGGCGCCCCGTGTCGACGCCCCGGCCGTGACGATCGGGGCGTGGTCGGAGCCGCTCGGGCCTTCCTCGTCGGACCGGTTCCGGGCCGCGCCGCCGGGCGCCTCGCGGGGTGTCTACTGGTACGGGTCGAAGGGGATGCCCGCCGGTTTGGCCTTCGCGAGGTGGGACGAGAAGGAGTCGTCCTTCAGGCCGAAGTGCGCACTGCCGAAGTCGGCCTGGCTGAGCTTGTCCCGCAGCGTCGCCGGATAGCCCGACCAGCCGACGAGCGCGGGGAACTGCCAGGTGCCGCGGTGGTTCTCCGGCGGCTCGTCGTTCGTGTTCGCGGCGCGGAAGCAGTGCGTTCCGACACCGTCCTTGTGGTAGACGACCTTGGCGTGGGTGCCGTCCCAGCGGATCTGGTCGCGTGTGTGGAGGTTGAAGTCGCCGTGGGCCGAGGTGGCGACGTACTTCGCCTGGTTGTCCTGGATCCACACGACGACGTGTTCCCAGTCGTGGCGGTGGCCGCCGAGCCCGATGCCGGGTATGGCCTGGTCCTTCTCGAAGTACAGGGCGTACACCACGGCGCACCACCCGTTGTTGCACTTGGCGCGGGAGTAGCTGTTGGTGTTGGCGAGGTCCGAGGCGTCGCGGCAGTTGCCGTTGAGGGCCCCGCTGGGTTTGAGGCCGCCGTTCAGGACTCCGGTCGGCCCGATGGCGGGTGTCGGGTAGCAGCCGTCCGTGTCGTAGTCGAAGGCCGGCTGGAAGGTCAGCTCGACTGCCTCGGCGTTGGTGGGGAGCGCCGGGGGCGGAGCCGCGAAGGCCGTCTGGGCGACGGCGACGACCAGCGCCAGGGCGGTGCCGACGACGACGGATGATCTCCGGATGTGATGACTGGTCCGCACAACAGGCCTCCGGCCGTTCGGTTCGGGGGTGACGTGTGGCTCCCGACCGTGTCGGTCGGCGCGCCGGGAGCATCATTGGCGAACCTCGACGGCACAGCAAGGGTCCCGGCAGCGGCTGTTCAGCGTCCGGTGCGGTACACAACGCGTTTGCGCACAGGGCTACTTGGTCCCTACCGGGGTTCCTTCATGGTCTGTCGCACGGCCGGCCGGCCGGACGTCGCCAGCCCTCGGCCCGCGGGACGCCCGTCGACACGGGAGCGGGACTCGCCCGAGGGTCGTGCACGCCGGCCCGGCGATCAGGCCGACGCGCGCGAGCGCGAACGCGGCGTGCGGCCGCCGAACGGCGCGTGGTTCCGCTCGAAACAGTGACATGAGTCACGGGGCATCGAGAGATCACGGAACCATTACGTCCACTACCGCCTCCCGGACATATAGAGATTTGTCCGTTGGGGCTCGACATTCCCCTCTCTGCCGAAATGGGCGTCTCGGGGAGTGAGACCGAAGGGGGCGATCAAGCCTGCCCGAGGGGTTCCTGAGGGGGCGTCACTCGTCTCACGGATCATGTCGGCCGGTCGGTCAGCACGACTCCCCGCCCATTTCAAGCCCGGTGAGCGGCGCCGGGGCGCGAGTCGACGCCGAGACTTGCCAGCCCCTTCCGGGGCTTCTAAGAATGGCGGCCCGCCCGGCGCTCCAGCAGCTCAGGCGCAGGACGCTTCGCAGAAACCAAGTGAGGTCACGCATGAAGCACCGTAAGAGGACGCACTACAAGAAAATATCGATCGCCGCCGTCACCCTGGGCATCGTGGGCATACCCACCGCCGCCATGGCGTGCCTGGACACCCAGGAGTCGGGTGCGGCGACCGCCACCGGCCGGCACGTGCGCCCCTCCCACAGTGTCCCCACCACCAGTGCCCCCACCCCCGACACGTCGCTCCAGAACCTGGCGGGCGACGCGAGCATCCCGATCGAGACGGTCGAACCGTCCACGGCGTCCACGCCGCCGGCCCCGGTCAGCCACCGTCCGCACAAGACGAAGCCGTCGACCGGCGCGACGAAGCCCCCCACGGCGACGAAGCCCGTGAGGCCGTCGGAGCCCGCTCCGGTCGCCCCGACGGCCCCCGTGGCCACGACACAGCCGACCAGCCCGACCGTGCCGTCCTCCGGTCCGGCCGCCGAGGTGGTGGCCCTCGTCAACCAGGAGCGCGCCAAGGCGGGGTGCTCGGCGCTCACCGTCAATGCGAAGCTGACGACCGCCGCGCTGAACCACAGCAAGGACATGGCCGCGCACTCCAACATGTCGCACACCGGCTCCGACGGCTCGGACCCGGGTGCGCGCATCACCCGCGCCGGCTACAGCTGGATGACCTACGGCGAGAACGTCGCCTACGGCTACAGCACGCCCGAGCAGGTCATGAACGGCTGGATGAACAGCCCCGGACACCGGGAGAACATCCTCAACTGCGCGTTCAAGGAGATCGGCGTCGGCTTGGCGGAGCCGAACTCCTACTGGACGCAGGACTTCGGCGCCGCGCGCTGATCTCGGCGGATCACGATCTCGCGGCCTTCGGCGGAGGCGACCTGACCCGGTCGCCTCCGCCGAAGGCCGTGACGCGCGGAGCAGGGCCACGACCGGGGCCCACACCGAGGTCTCGCCGTCGGAGCGGTCGCCGCGCGGCGACCGGTGCCGGGCGTCTCGGTGGCCCCCTGCGCCATGCGGGTGAGAAGCGGGGAATGCGGGCGAAGCGGGGCAGATTCCTCTCATGGAAGGTCTCCCCACCGAAGGAGTGTGCCGTGGCCCTGTCCCGTACCGAGCGTGAGCAGTTCCTCTCCGAGCCCCATGTCGCCGCCTTCGCGGTGAGCGCGGGCGCGGACGGTGAACGCGCACCGCTGACCGTCCCGATCTGGTACCAGTACGCTCCCGGCGGCGACCTCTGGATCATGACCGGCCGGGACTCCCGCAAGGCCGAACTGATCGGGTCCGCAGGCCGGTTCACGCTCATGGTGGACCGTCTGGAGCCGACGATCCGGTACGTGTCGGTCGAGGGTCCGGTCATCTCGACCGCGCCCGCCCGACGCGAACAGCTGGTGGAGATCGCCTCACGGTACCTGCCGGCGGAGAAGGTGGACGGCTACGTCGATTTCGCCTGGAAGGACCACGGCGCGCAGCTCGTGTTCCACATGCGTCCGCAGCGGTGGGTGAGCTCGGACCTCGGGCAGGTCTGACCGCGGCGGAAGAATTGCCCCGTCCGGACACGCGTCACGGCCGACCGCGCGGTGCGGCCGGCCGTGACGGCGGGCATCCACTCAGGTCCGGTGCGCTGACGGGCAGGACCGGGCCCAGTGGTTAAACGGGCGTGCCCGCGAGGGTCGTGAAGCCGGGGGCGCACGCCGCGGGGAGGGTCGCGGGCGTGAACGGCACAGTGCTGCTGGTGACGCAGCGGGCCTGGTGCAGCTTCCCGTTGCTGCCCAGCAGGGTGATGAAGAGGTGGCCGGGGCTCTCCTCGGTGACCGAGACGGCGGTGCCGCGGGTGCACTTGGGTGCGCCGTCGAGCAGACCGAGGTTGATCCAGACACCCGGGTTGCGGCTGTCGTTGAGGAACGCGTGGCCCTGACGGTCGGTCGCCGCGCGGAACACGGTCTCGAACAGAACACTCCCGCCGTAATCGACCACGGCCGAGCTGACGTCACGGTCCGTCTGACACTTGCGGCTGTCGGGCGAGGCCGGGGCGCCGCCCTTGGATTCCGGGCCGTCGGCGACCGCGGACGGCACTGCCAGCGCTCCCAGGAGCATGGCCCCCGATACTGCCGCGACACCGCGTGCAGCCCAAGCGAGCTTCCTCATGTGCTTCCTTCCGGTGGGTGCGAGCCTGACCTTCGACGACACGAAGGGCAGGCGTGAGTGGACAGGAGCGATCGACGCCCGATCCGCGCGCCGCCGCCTGCCGACCCGTGTCGGGAGGCCGAGGTCTCCACGCACGATGTGGGCCACAGCCCTGTCCGGGAGAGAACCTCGCACGCTCACCCCGTACACATCCGCACACCATTCCGAACCGTCACCCGCAAGGGTGTGGTGTAGCCCCGAATGGAAGGGAGCCGGCGGCGCCGGCCGGCCCCGACCGAGCCGAGCGGATCCCGGATCCCGCGAGCCACCGCCCGCCCCGTACGCCCTTCCGTACGCCCCTCCGTGCGCGGCTGCGGTCACCTCGTCGGCGAGTCGCGCGTGGGCGGTGCCGGCGTTCGGGCGACCGCCCGGCCGTGGCGGGTCAGCACGATGACCGTGGCCGCGAGGAAAACGGCCTGCAGGGCCGCCCGCGGGCCCAGCCGGTCCCACCAGGGCGCGTCGCCGCCGGCGGCGTGCACGTTGGCGGGGAACATCGCGATCAGCAGCGCGCTCAGCACGGCGGCCGACGCGCGGGTCGCCCGCGACCACAGCAGCCCCAGCGCGCAGGCGAGTTCGACGACGCCGGTCACGGTGACGAGCAGTTCCGGCGCGGGCAGGGCCGGCGGCACCATGGCGACGATCTCCTCGCGCATCCCGACGAAATGCGCGCTCGCGGTGAGCGTGAACATGGCGGCCAGACCGCCCCGCAGGGCCACGACCGGCGGCCGCGACCGTACGACCCCGAGCGCACCGGCGAGCAGGAGCAGGCCGGTGACGGCGACGAGTGTGACGAGCGGTTCCATGTCCGGAACTCCCCTCCGTGAGGCAACCCGAGTCGGTGGATCCGTGGGAGACGGGGTTGGCGGTCAGGCGGAACCGTCGGTCAGGGCCGCGGCCGATCCGCGGACGGTGTCCGGGTCGATCCGCTGGATCTGCACGACCCCGTCAGCGTCCCGCCCGCGGCTCCCGGGGGCGCTGTACAGTCGCCGCCAACGGTGGGATCAGACGCGCGGAGGGCCTTTCATGACGCGATCCGTCACGCTGGACGAGCTGGACCGGCGTCTGATCCACGCCCTTCAGATCGACGGACGGGCCTCGTTCAGCAGGATCGCCTCGGTGCTGGGGGCGCCCGAGCGGACCGTGGCGCGCCGCTACCACCGGCTGCGGTCGGAGCTGGTGGTTCGGGTGGTCGGGCTCGTGGACAGTCGGCGGATCGGGATGCTCGACTGGTTCGTCCGCATCGACTGCACGCCCGATGCCGCCGACGCGCTGGCCACCGCCCTCGCCCAGCGCGACGACACCTCGTGGATCGCCCCGCTCGCCGGCGGGACGCGCCTGACCTGCATGGCGCGTACACCCGCGGCGGGCGCCGAGGGTGGGCGTCCCCTCTTCGACCACCTGCTGCGGACCCCCGGAGTCCGGGACGTGGAGGCGGGCTGCGTACTGCGACCGGTGGCGGGGGTCGGCGGCTGGGCGGGCCGTACGAGCGCCCTGGACGCGTCCGAGCGGGCGGCCCTGCTCGGCGCCCCGGGGGAGCCGGTCGACGGCCCGGACGCCCTCGCGCCCCCGAAGGCCGCGAAGGGCCCGGTGGCCGCGGAGAACCCGGAGGACGTGCGGGTCGCCGCCGGGGAGTCGGAGTCCGGCTGGGGCGCGGCGGACGCACGGCTGGCGGGGGAACTGGGCCGGGACGGTCGGGCCGACGTGGCACGGCTGGCCGACGTCACCGGTTGGTCGGCTTCGACGGTGCGTCGCCGCGTCGCCGGGCTCCGGGCTGCCGGGGTGCTCCACTTCGAGGTGGACGTGGATCCGTCCCGCTTCGGTTTCCCGGTGGAGGCGCTGTTGTGGTTGGAGGTGGCGCCCGCCGCGCTGGGCGAGGTGACCCGGGCGCTGTCACGGCACGACGCGGTCGCCTTCGCGGCCGTCACGACGGGCCGGGCCTCGGTCTTCGCCATGCTCCAGTGCCGCGACCCCGGCGGGTTGTACGACTACCTGACCGTCGAGTTGGCGGCGCTGCCCGGCATCGGCCGCATGGAGACGGCCCTCGTCCAGCGCCGTGCCAAACGGGCCGGCCCGCTGCTTCTGCCGGCGACGGGGCGGCGACCGGAACGACGTGACCCGGCCCCGGGCCGGAGGCCGTGACCAAGGGTCGTTGATCCGAAGCCCTGCGGGGCCTGGCGGTGCACGAGCGCCGCGGACGTGCGGGGCGCGGCCGGTCCGGTGGTCGCTTCGACATCGCGTGGCAGGTCGGGCGCTCCTACCATGGTGGGAGACACCGTCGGGGGCTCGGGAAACGCTTGTCCGATCGACCCGGACCAGAGGTGAACGACCATGGGCAGGTATCGCCCGTCGCATGCTCGACGGTCCAGCCGGGCCGCCGTACCCGCCGTGGCGGCCGTCCTGCTCGCCGCCCTCTGCGCGGGCACCACCCCCGACCGGGCCGTCGCCTCCGCGCAGCGGGACCTCGATCCCACCACCGTACGGAAACTGGACGCGGCGATCACGAGGATCATGGACGAGGCCGATGTACCGGGTCTCAACGTCGGTCTGTGGATCCCCCGGCGCGGCACGTACGAGAAGTCCTTCGGCGTCGCGGACACACGGACGGGGACTCCCATGAAGTCCGACCTCTTCACGAGGATCGGGAGCATCACGAAGACGTTCACCATCACGGGCGTCCTCCAACTCGTCGACGCGGGCAAGGTCGCGCTCGACGACCCGATATCCCGGTACGTCACCGGTGTCCCCGGCGGCGACGAGATCACCCTGCGCCAACTGGCGGGGATGAGCAGCGGCCTCTTCAACTACACGGAGGACAAAGCATGGTTGGCGCAAGTGCGCGCCGACCCGCATCGGGCCTACACGCCGCGCGGGCTCCTGGACATCGCCTTCAGTCACCCGCCGAACTTCGCGCCCGGCACCAAGTGGCAGTACAGCAACACGAACACCGTGCTGCTCGGCATGCTGATCGAGAAGGTCAGTGGGCAGAGCCTCGGCGACTACCTCGAGGAACACGTCTTCACGCCGCTGAAGTTGAACGACACCTCGCTGCCCGACGACAGCGCCATCCCCGACCCGCACGCCCACGGGTACACGGACTTCACACCGAACGACAGCGTCGCCGACGCCACCGACTGGAATCCCTCGTGGGCCTGGGCCGCCGGTGGGGCCGTCTCCGACCTCGACGACCTCCATGCCTGGGCTCCGGCGTTGGCGGACGGCACACTCCTCACCAAGGAAACGCAGGCCGAGCGGCTGGAGACCCGATCGGTCGGAGTTCCCGGTGCCTCGTACGGTCTCGGCATCCTCGATTTCAACGGCTGGCTCGGCCACAACGGGGAGTTGCCCGGCTACGAATCCATCGCCGCGCAGCTCCCCGCCGAGGACGCGACCCTCGTGGTACTGGTCAACACCGACATCGACTACAAGGGCATGAACCTGTCCTCGATGATCGGGAACGCGGTCACCTCCATCGTGACGCCCGACCACGTCTGGCCCCTCCCGCCGGCGCAACCGTCGGTGACTCCGAGCGGCCCGACCAACCCGAGTACGCCGGGCAGCGGGGGCGGATGACCCGCCACGGCCCCGCCACGGCAGGTCTGGTCCGGCCCCGCGCCGGGGCACTTCGGCCGGAGCGGGCCTGGGGCGGGCCGCACCGTCAGGCCGTGTGTCTGTGCAGGTCGTGGAGGTGGTGCCGATCGCGGTGCGGCACCCGGTCGTCCCGACCGGGCAGGCTGAAGACGGCGCACACATCGGCGGGCCGGGTGCGGATGCTCGACTGCTCGTCGAAGGTGAGGACGGGGTCGATCTCGTGGTGGCAGCCCACGCCGTCGAGGGCTGTGGTGAGGTCCTCACGGAGCACCGTCGCCTCGTACTCCCCGGCATCGGGCAGGACGAGCGGTGGGAGGTTCACGGCGGATCCGGGCCGGAGCGTGATCCACACGCCGCTGACGGCCCGGCGGGTGACGACCAGTCGGAGGCCGCCCCACGCGTACGGGTAGCCGTCGACGTCGGGGCCCTTCATCAGGATGGCGGGATGGGGGCGCCCAGGTCCGAGGAGCGTTTCGGCCTCGGCCAGGGGCATGCCGCAGTGGAGCGGGCCGAGCCGGCCGGTACGGGCGAAGTCGACGAGTACGTCCATCAAGGTCACGACGGTGACTGTGACACCGCCCCGGACCGGGCGCACCCCGATTTCGGTGCCGTGTGACCATGGCACCTCGCCACATCAGCACCTCATGGGGGGACCATGCGCACCCGTACCACCGCCGTATCGACCGGCCTCGCCGCCGCGCTCGCGGCGCTGCTCGTCCTGGCCGGTTGCACCTCGCCCGGCGGGAGCCCGCGCGCGAGCGGCGCCGCCACTCCCCCTCCGGCGGCGTCCACCGCGCCCGGCGGCGCCGGAGGGTACGAGGGTCCCCGGCCGCAGGACCAGAACCTGCTGGCCTGGACCGGGGACCCCAACGACGCGGGGCACGTGACGTCTCAGTCCGTCGCGGGCGTGGCCGGACGGGTCACCCTGGTGCGGATCGTGCTGCGCGAGCGGACGCCGTGGTCCAACATCTGGTTGGGGTTGGCCGGCATCGACCCCAACGCCCGGCTCTCCGACTGCTACCTCGGTGTCTACGACGCCCGCGGCACCCTGCGCGCGTCCACCGCCGACATCTCGCCGCAGCTCATGACCGACGCGATAGCCAAACCGCTGCCCCTGTCCAAGTCCTTCACCGCCGAGCCCGGCACCTATTTCGTGGCCCTGCTCCTCAACGGGAACTGGGCCACCAACGCCCTCACCCTCAAGTCGACGGGGGCCGGGATCTCGGTGAACGCGGGGCTGACCCCGCCGAATCTCCGCTACAGCACCGTGCTGACCGGACAGACCTCGCTCCCGGCCACCTTGAACCTCGCCGAACAGTCCACCAGCACGATCAACACCGGCTGGGCCAGCCAGTGGTACGCCGTCTCCTGAGGTGGCGTACCTCGTGACGGGGCGTCCGGCGCGTTCAGGTCACGTGATCGGCGGCGTGCCGAGGATGAGGTCGATCAACTGCCGGGCGGGAGAGGTGGGGTTGGCGGGGTGTACGAGTTCGGTGCGGTGGATCAGGCGTGGTGCGCTGATCGGGACCGCCGCGACGGCCGGGAGCGCGGTGGCCGATGACAGGGGCAGTGCCGCGAGTCCGTGACCGGCCGCTGCGAGCGCGGCGAGGCCGAACAGGTCGGTTCCGCGGTGGCGGATCCGCGAAGGGAATCCGTCGGTACGGCATACGCCGCGCAGCCGTTCGAGAGGGACGGCGCTGTCGGGGGCGTCGATCCACTGGGCCTGGGTGAGGTCGGGCAGCCGCAGCGATCGACGCTCCGCCAGCGGGTGGTCGAGGGGAAGGATCACCGCCAGGGGCTCCTCGGCCGCGGCCAGGGTGGTGGTGGGGCCGAGGTCCGGCAGCGGCAGGGGGTCGCTGGGGGCGGTGATGCCGTCGACCAGGCCCAGGTCGGCCCGTGCGGTGAGTACGTCCTCGACGACCGCTTCCCGGCTCAGGACGCGCACCTCCACGTCCACGCGGGTGCCGGCGCGCAGTCGGGCGAGGGCCCGAGCGACCGCCGTACCGAGGGCCGCGGGCGAGCACGCGAGGGCGAGTCGGGTGGTGGGGGCCTGGTTCAGGCGGGCGATGTCGGCACGGGCGGCGTCGAGGCGCAGGAGCAGGGCGGGGACGTGTTCCATCAGCCGGGCACCGGCAGGTGTGGGCGCCACGGGCCGGCGTTCGACCAGTCTGGTGCCCAAGTCCGTTTCGAGTGCGGCGATGTGTTGGGAGACCGCGGACTGGGTGTAGCCGAGGGCCGTGGCCGCGGTGGAGAAGGAGCGGTGGTCGAGGACCGCGACGAAGGTGCGAAGCAGATGCGGATCCATGCGCATCAGTATCACTGATGCGCGGACAGCACATCATCGTTGGACCTGATGATGGGTTGTTCAGCAGGATGGCTGTCATGAACCCCACCGCACGCATCGCCCTCGTGGGCGACCGTTCCGACTCCGTCCACTCCCACGTGCGCGTCCCCGGCTTGATCGAGGCGCTGCGCCTGCGGGACGGGCTGGACCTGGACGCCTACTGGATCCCCACCGAGGAGGCCGGGCTGGGGGTTGACGGCTTCGACGCGGTCTGGGTGCTGCCCGGCAGCCCGTACCGCAGTGAGAGCGGTGTCCTGAGGGCGATCCGTTCGGCACGTGAGAACGGCGTTCCCTTCCTGGGCACCTGCGGCGGTTTCCAGCACGCCCTTGTGGAGTTCGCACGGAACGCCTGCGGTCTGGAGCGTGCCCGACACGCCGAGAACGATCCGATGGCCGCCCCCGAGGAGGCCGTGGTCGTCCCCCTGTCCTGTTCACTCGTGGGTCACGAGGGGACCGTTCGGGTGGCGCCGGACTCGCGCGCGGCCCATCTGCTGGGATCCGCCCGGACCCGAGCGCGCTACCACTGCGCCTACGGACCCAATCCGTACCACCTCGAACTCCTGCGGGCACACGGGCTGACGTTTCCCGGCACCGACGAATCCGGCGAGGTCCGCATCGTCGAACTGTCCACGCACCCCTTCTTCCTGGCCACGCTCTTCCAGCCCGAACTCGACGGGGACGTCACCCGCGCCCACCCGCTGATCAGCGGATTCGCCGCGGCCGCCGTCGAACACGCACGGACCCGCACCCGCGGCCTCTGACGACACGTCCGATCGCACGGGTCGACGTCGCACGTCCCGCGCGCCCCCGTGCGCGAGGGGCTGTTCTCCCGGCCAGGCTCCGCCGTACCGGTGGAAACAGCCCCGACGCACCACGCGTGGTTCGGATCAGACGCCGGCCGCGGCCACTGCCTTGTCGGCGGTCGCCGCCGGGGCCACGGCGGCCACGGCGTCGGTCCGGGTGGCCGTGTAGTAGACCGTGGAGCCCTGCTTGGCGCGCTCGACCAGACTACGGGCGACCAGACGCTCGGTGCTCGTACGCACCAGGTTGTCGTTGAGGCTGCGATCCGGGTGGGCGACCGCCAGGGCCTGGGAGATCTCGGCGGCCGTCTTCGGCTCCGTCTGACCGGTCAGGTGCTGGTGGATCAGTTCCGTCAGGGGGACCTGGTTCTTGTCCGCCGCGGCCGCCTTCTTGGCCACGGGCTTCTTCGCGACCGGCTGCTTCGCGGCGACCGGCTTGGCGGCGGACTGCTTCGACTCGGCCACCGCGGCGGTTGCCTTCGCCTCCGTCGACTTCGGCGCCGTGGCCTTGGCCGTCGTGGACTTGGTCGCCGTGGACTTGGCCGTCGTGGACTTCGGCGCGGACGACGTCTTCGTCGCCGTCGACTTCTTCACCGAGCCGGTGGTCGCGGTCTTCGCTCCCGTCTGCTTCCTCGTGGGCGTGGTGGCCTTCACGGCCGTCGCGGGCTTCTTGCCGGTGCGCGGCCCGGGCACCGCGAGTGCGTTGTCGCCGAGGGCGGCACGCATTCCGACAAGGAGTTCGTGGTCCTGCTCCAAGCCGGCCAGACGTTCCTGCAGGGAGGTGATCTCCCCGCGAATGCGGTCCTGTTCGGCGGTGTTCAGATCAAGGTCGGCGGTGACCTTGTCCGCGTACTGGGACTTGAGAGTGGGAATCTCCTGCGTGGGCATGAGGGCTCCTCGATCGATGTGTGTGGTGCGGACTCTACCCACGCTGCCTGTGAAGTGTGTTGGTGTGGGCGATTCCGATGACCCGAGACCGGTTGACTGCTACCGGTTCTCGAACGTCCTACGCCGATACCCCGTTCGACGGGGGAGACACCTCGCGGCTCCGCGCCACTCATCGTCGCGCCGTCGTGGAGAGCGCCGTCGTGCGCCGCCGGCACCGCCGAGTCGGCCGGTTCGCCGCCGTGTTGGCCGCGCTCACCACTGCGGTACGGTCGCCCGCGAAACCGACGGCGCGAGCGTGGGCCGCGGCGAACGAACCACGCTCGCGGCCGTGTACGTCGTGGGCGCAGTTCACCCGTGAGAGGTGATCGCCGGGCCCCGATACCCACCTGCCGACCCCCACACCCCCGCTTCCCGAACGGCGGCGGCCCCGCCGCATGCCGACGGGGCCGTGGGTCAGTGGGTCAGTGGGTCAGTGGGTCAGTGGGTCAGTGGGAAACGGTGACCACGATCTTGCCGATCTGGGCGTTCGACTCCAGGTACCGGTGGGCCTCGACGATCTCGTCCAGTTCGAACGTCCGGTCCACCACGGGCCGGAAGGCGCCCGACCGCAGGCCGGAGACCACGAAGGCCTCCGCCCGTCGCAGTCGCTCGGGCCGGGCGGTCGTCTCGAGCATGGTGTACGTCCGCATGTTGAGCGCGGGCATGCCCAGGTCGAGTCCCGGGTAGGGCGTCGGCAGGCCACTCAGGGCGCCGTACACCAGGAGCATGCCGTCGGCGGCGACCACCTTCCCCAGTTCCAGGACGCCGGGACCGGCCACGGCGTCGAAGACGTACTCGGCTCCCCGGCCGCCGGTGGCCGCGAGCACCCGCTCGACCACGTCCTCCTCATCGGTGACGATCACCTCCGCCGCGCCCTGTTCCAGCAGGGCTTCGCGCTTCGCGGCGGTGCGGGTGAGGGCGATCGAGGTGGCACCGATGCGTTCGGCGACCTGAAGGGCGGCGAGGCCCACACTGCTGGACGCCGCGTTCAGGACGACCGTGTCACCGGGCCGCATCCCACCGACCTCCACGAGCGCGCCGTAGGCCGTCACGTAGGGCATCCACACCGCGGCGCCCTCGATGGCTCCGAGGCTCTCGGGGCGGCGCAACACCGCGGAGGCGGGCACGATCGCCCGTTCCGCGTACACCCCGTGGTCGTTCTGCGAGAAGCCGGGAACGGTGCTCACCGGCTGTCCGGGCCGTAATCCGGTGACACCCTCGCCGACCGCCTCGACGACTCCGGCGGCCTCGGAACCCAGGCGCGCGGGGAAGCGCTTCACCGGTTCGATGTACAGGCCGGCTCGGAACAGCGCCTCCGCCCGGTTCAGGCCGATGGCGTCCACGCGGATCCGCACCTCACCGGGTCCCGGTTCGCCGACCTCCGTGTTCTCCAACCTCAACACCTCGGGCCCGCCGAGTTCGTGGAACAGCACCGTCCTGGTCATCGGGTCGTCCTTTCACCTGGGGAAGGGTCGCGATGCACCCCATCCCAAAGTGCGATGACTGTCAAACTTTTATCGCAGTCGTACGATGGGGGCATGGACACCGATCGCGTCCCGCCCCACCCCGACCTGCGAACGATCACCCTGCAGCAGGTGCTCGAAGCCCTCGTCGAACCCGTGCGGCGGAGCATCCTCATACAGCTGCGCGACTCCCCCACCGACATCAAGTGCGGGGCGTTCGACCTTCCCGTCAGCAAGTCCACGGCCACACATCACTTTCGGATCCTGCGCGAGGCGGGCCTCATCCGGCAGTACTACGCCGGCACCTCACGGATGAACGCCCTGCGGCGCGCCGAGACGGACGGGGCCTTCCCCGGCCTCCTCGACGCGATCGTGGCCGCCGAGCGTCGGGGCGTGACCGCGTAGGGGCCGGGCGAGCCCGACCCCTACCCGGTCACACTTTTCCCCACCGATCACACGTTCACGACGAGCCGCATCGCTCGCCGCGCGACACCGCGGTCGAGGACGGGTCAGAGGAAGCGACGGATGGGCAGCACGGCGGCCTCGCGGGCGCGCTGACGCAGCGAGCGCCGCTTCCACCGGCCGGCCTTGATCCGGTCACTGACCTCCAGGTCCTGGTCGTAGTGGGCGTCGAGCACACCCGTGAACTCGACGTCCATCACCGCGAGCATGACCTCCTCGTCGTGGTCGAGGGAGCGTCGGTTGAAGTTCGTCGAGCCCACCAGGGAGACGACACCGTCCATCGTCATGACCTTGGCGTGCATCATCGTCGGTTGGTACTGGAAGATCTCCACTCCCGCGGCGGTCAGGGCCTCGTAGTGGTGCTGTCCCGCCAACTGGCACACCCGCTTGTCCGTGTGGGATCCGGGCAGCAGGATCTGGACCGCCACTCCCCTGCGCGCCGTCGCGCACAGCAGTTCCACGAAATAGGTGTCGGGGGCGAAGTACGCGGTGGCCAGACGCACCCGTTCCTCCGCCGATTCCAGGACGACGCGCATCAGCGTCTGCATGTCCTGCCAGCCGAAGCTGGCCGAGCCGCGGACCACCTGCACGATGGCCTCACCGGCGGGCTTGTGGTCCACGAACCGGTCGCGGTCGTCGAAGAGGTCGTCGTGGCACTCCGCCCAGTTCTGGGCGAAGGCGGCCGCGATCCCGTCGACGGCCGGTCCGCGGAGTTCCACGTGGGTGTCGCGCCATTCCTTGGGATTGCGCGCGTCGCCGCACCACTCCTCGGCGATGCCGACACCCCCGGTGAACGCCACCTCCTCGTCCACCACCAGCACCTTGCGGTGGCAGCGGTGGTTCTGCTTCAGCGGCGAGAGGTAGAGCGGCTTGCGGAACCAGGCGACCTCGACCCCGGCATCGCTCATCCGTTCCAGCAGCTCGCCCTCTATGAGGCGGCTGCCGAAGCCGTCCAGCAACAGGCGCACCCGGACGCCCGCGCGGGCCCGGCCGGCGAGCGCCTCGGCGAAGCGGCGCGCGATGTCGCCCTTCCAGTAGACGAACGTCATCATGTCCACGGTGTGGCGGGCCGAGTCGACCTGGTCCAGCATCGCCGTGAAGATCTCGTCCCCGTTCCGCAGGGGAAGCACGCTGTTCCCCTCGGTCGCGGCCACGCCGATCAGCCGTTCCAGGCGTCGGCGGATGCGACGAATGCGCCGGTCGGCGAGGGAGGAGGCGGGGTCCGCCATGTCCGGGCTCGCCACGTCCGCGCCGCCGGGGTGCCGCGCCAGATCTCGATCCGTCATGTCCATGCTCCTCAAAGTCGCCCCAGTATGGCGGCTCGCGCCGCCCGTGTCGGCACCAGGTCCGGCCACGACGCCCGGCGCGGTGATCGCGGCAGGCCAGTGCGTGAAGCGGGGTGGTCGGGGCAGACGCCACCAACGATCTTGAACACGACCAGGGGGCGCGCCGATGACCATACCCGTCCGACCCGAGTACCCCGCCAGACGTCGGTACCGGTTCAGCACGCGCTCCACCGCCCGCTGGTTCGTCATCGCCGCCCTGACGGTGTGCGGCGCGGGACTCACCCTGCGGGTCCTGGCCGACGCCGCCCGGGAGCACCCCCTCGCCGCAGCGCTGGTCGTCCTGGCCTCCCTGACGGTGGCCGGGTGCTCGGCTCCCGCGCGGCGCAGCCTGCGGATCCGCAGGGCGGCGCGGCGCACCGCGCGCACCCTGCGGTGCGCCGCGGTCACCGCGGTCGAGACGGCCGAGACGGCCGAGGCCGAAGCGGCGGCAGCGGAGGCGGAAGCCGCGGCTGTGGCGGCAGCGGAGGCGGCGGCCGTGGAAGCCCGGGTGTACGAGGTCCGGGGCGTCGACTACACCCTGCTGGACGCCTACGAGTTCGAGCAGGCCGTCGCCGACCTCTGCGAGCGGGACGGGTGTCGAGACGTCGAGGTCGTCGGCGGGGCCGGGGACCTGGGGGCCGACGTCCTCGCCACCGCCCCCGACGGCCGCCGTGTCGTCATCCAGTGCAAGCGCTACGGCCCCACCAACAAGGTCGGGTCCCAGGACATGCAGCGCTTCGGCGGCACCTGCTACGCCGTGCACGAGGCCCAGCTCGCGGCGGTGGTGACCACGAGCGAGTACACCCAGCCCGCCGTCGAGTACGCCGAGCAGTGCGGGATCCTCTGCTTCGACCGGCAGGCGCTCGACGACTGGTCGGCCGGCACGGGTCCGGCGCCGTGGGACACGGCGTACGACACGGGCGACCCCGCTGTCGTGGCCTGACCCCCCTCGACCTGACCCGGTACGGCCGGTCCTGTCGGCCCCGCCCGGAACGTCCGGGCGGGGCCGACGCACGTCTGGCGCAGGCTCCCCTTCAGGACCGTCGGACGTCGACGGGCGGTTCGGGGTCGGCGCCCACGATCTCGGGTTCCAGACCCTCCGCGGGCGTGGTGCGCTCGCGCCCGACGTCGGACCGCCAGGCCTCGAAGGCCAGCGTGGTCGCCGTGACCACGGCCAGACCCAGCAGCCAGCCCCCCAACACGTCGCTCACCCAGTGCACGCCGAGCGCGACCCGCGTGTAGCCGACGCCCAGCACCGTGAGGCCGGCGAGCAGCCACGGCAGCGGCCGCCATCTGCGGGGCACCAGGGGGAGAAGGGCCAGCAGCAGCACGGCGCAGGAGGTCATGGCCGTCATGGCGTGCCCGGAGGGGAAGGAGAAGCCGGGCGCGTCGGCGACGGGGTCGGACAGGTGGGGGCGGGCGCGTTCGACCACGTTCTTCGTGAGCAGGCCCAGCAGGCCGCTCCCGATCGCGGTGACGGCCGCCCACACGGCCAGGCGCCGGGCGCCCCGCAGGAGGAGCCACACCACCAGGACGGCCACCGACAGGCGCATCGTCAACGGCCCCCACACGACGTTCGTGAGGAAGTCGAGCACCCGCACCCATCCGGGACGGCCGAGCGCGGAGTCGTGGAGCCGTGCGGCCGTGTCCTGGTCCAGGCGGTACAGGGGCGCCCACCCGGACTCGACGAGGACCAGGGCGAGGGCGAAGGGCACGGCCACCACGGCGGTGACGACCACCGTCGCCAACAGCCGCACGCCGAATCTCGTGTCGGGTCCGAAGTGGCGGGACGTGAGTCCCGCCAGGAGTCGCCGCGGTCGGCCGGTGCGCTGAACCATCGTCGGGGTGTTTCCTTTCCGTGCGGGGAGCATGGCGGGTGGCCTCGTCAGACCCCGGGGTCGTCCGTGACCGGGGCCGCCACCCCGGCCCGTACCGCTTCCAGTTGAGCGGCGAACGCGAGGCCCAGGAAGAGGGCGAGCGAGGTGAGGTAGGACCAGAGCAGCAGCGACATGAAGGCGCTGAGGGGTCCGTAGACGTTGCTGAAGGAGCCGCTGGCCCCGACGTAGAGGCTCAGTCCCCAGGTCGCCGCCAGCCACAGCGCCAGGTAGACGCCGGCGCCGAAGGCCAGCCACGTGTAGCCGGGCTGGGTGCGGCGCGGCGAGCGGCGGAAGATGGCGCTGGTGGCGATCACGGCCAGCAGGATGCCGACGGGCCAGCGCAGGACCTCCCACACCCGGGTGGTGGTCGGACTCAGCTGGTAGACCTCCGCGACGGCCCGGGTGAGGTCGGCTCCGAGGACGGTGACCGCGAAGCTCAGTCCGAGGGGCAGCCCCGCGAGCACGGCCATCATCAGCCCTCGGGTGTACTTGCGCAGGAACGGGCGGTCGCGTTCCACTCCGTAGATGCGGTTGGCCCCGCGTTCCACCTGGCACAGGCTGGTGGTGATGTTGACCACCGAGAACAGCAGTCCGAGCCAGAGCGCGGCCTGGCTGCCGTCGCCGACCTGTCGGCGGCTCTGCAGCAGGGCGTCGTCCACGACGTCCTGGCTGGGGCCGCTCGCGAGCCGCCGGATCGTCAGTTCGGCGATCCGGCCTATGTCCTCGGTGTGCAGCACGCTGGAGAGGCCTATGACGGCGATGGCCAGAGGGACGATCGACAGTACGGTCTGGAGCGCGAGCGCCCGGGAATGGCTGAACCCGTCGGCGTAGCGGAACCTCGTGAAGGCGTCCCGTACGAGTCGCCATCCGCCGTGGCGGCGCAACGCGGCCCACGCCTCCTCGGCGGAGAGTTCCTCGCCCTCCATCCGCAGTTCCGCCTCCACCGCCATCACGTCGCGGCGCTGTGGTACCCGAGTCGCTGTGCCCATGCTGTCCCAACCCCCCGTTGCAGATCCGTAGGTCTTCGTTTCGCGCGCATGCTCAGCCGGCCGTGGTGACGGCGCCGCCTTCCGCGACGCTCACGGAGGCGACGCGCGGTCGCGGTGTCGGCAGGCACAGCCGCAGCGCACCCGGTTCGACCTCGGCGGTCAGGCGGGCACCAGAGGCGACCGCGTCGCCGTCGAGCTCGCGCGGTTGCGGCCTGCTGAAACGGATGTCGATCCGCGCGGCGTTGAAGTACTCCAGTGCGCCGCCGGCCACGGCGCCGGCGGGTGTGCGGGTCGCGGAGGATGCCCGGCCGGGCAGGGCGCGGGACATGACGTGTCCCGCCGCGACGAGCCATCCGGCGGCTCCGCGCGGGTCGAGCAGCACCATGTCCAGGCGACCGCTGTCGGGGCGGGCGTCCGGCAGGAGCGGCAGCCCGCCCTGAAGGGTTCCGACGTTGCCGATGACGACCATGCGGGCCCGTCGCTCCAGCTCGGCGCCGTCGTCGAGCCGGATCGAGAGCCGCATCCTGGGGTCGCGGAGGTGGCCGAAGGCCGACACCACGTACGCGGCCCAGCCCACCCGCTCCTTGAGCCGGTCCGAGGCGTCCCGGACCATGGCCGCGTCCAGGCCGGCGCCTGCCATCACCGTGAAGCGGGCGGGTTCGAGCCGGTCGCCGCTCAGCCTGCCCATGTCGATGCGGGTGGTCCTCCCGGACAGGGCGGCGTCCAGTGCCGTCGCCGGATCAGCGGGGAGCCGCAGGTTGCGGGCGAGGAGGTTGCCGGTTCCACAGGGGACGACGGCCAACGCGATGTCCGTACCGGCGAGCACCTCGGCGCAGGCGCGTACGGTGCCGTCGCCGCCACAGGCGACGACCAGGGTCGTCCCGGTGTCGCCGATCCGCGCGGCGAGCCCTCCGCTGGGGTCGTCGGCCGAAGTCTCCGTCCACACCTGATCGGGGTGGCCCCGGTGACTCAGGACGGAGCGCACCCGCTCGGCCAACTCGTCGTCGCAGGAATGGGGATGGCGGACCACCACGACCCGACCCGCCCTGAGGCCCTCGGGGTCGTCGCCGGCATTGGTGTCGGCGTCGGCATCGGCCGGGGTGCGGGTCGCGGGGAGTGCGGCATCGCGGGTCGTGCCGGAGCGGGAAGCGTGGTCCCGTCGGGATCGGGCGGGGAGGAGCAGCGCGTATCCCACGACGAACAGCGTGCAGGCGCCGTTGAGCAGGCCGCCCAGTACGTCGGAGGGATGGTGCATTCCCCGGTAGAGCCGGGAAAGGGCCACGGCGACGGGGATCAGAGCCAGTGCGCCGACCGCGAGAACGCGTCGGACGCCGTGCAGCCGGGTGGCCGCGATCGTGGCCAGTGCTCCGAACAGCGCGGTGGCGGCCCCGACGTGGCCCGAGGGGAAGCTCGACGTCGGCGGAGCCGGATCCAGATGGGGCACGTCGGGGCGGGAGCGCTCGACGACGAGCGTGACGAGGAGGAAGACGGCCGATTGCGCCGCGACGGACAGGGCCAGGAACGCCGCTTCCCTGCGCCACGCCACACGGGGCAGCAACAGCAGTGCCGCGACGCAGAGGAGGCTCAGACCGATCACGCTCCGGGTACTGGCCAGCAGGGAGAGCCACTCAGAGAGCTCCGTGGCGCCTTCACCGCGATGCGCGGCGAAGGCGCGGTTGACCCCGTCCTCCGCCGACAGCGGCCACCGGCCTGCCAGGGGAACGGTGATGAGCAGGCCCAAGCCCGTCATCAGGGCGACTTGTACGGGGAGAAGCAGCAGGATGCCGCCGCGTCTGGCGGCATCGCCGCGTTCGTTCCTCATGGACGCCGTGTTACCCGGCGGGGCCGAGTCATGCGTTCCGCGGGCGCCGGTCGGATCGCCGGCGCCGTCGGTCGGTGTCCGCCGCCGCGGTGTCGTCCGGTCGAGACGCGCCTGCTCCCTCTCCCGGCTCTCCCGGGCGGGTGGCACCCGCCGGGCCGTGGGTCAGCGCGGGAGTCGGGTGGGGCCGCCGTAGCGGGGGCGGCGGCGCTTCACGGTCGATTCGGGTGCCGGTTCCGGGTTGGAGAATCCCCCCGGCACGACGGGCCGGGCCGGCGCGGGGCCGGGCGGAGCGGTCGCGGGGGCGGCCGCCGCGGTGAGGGGGCGCTCGGCCCGCCCCAGTACGGCGACATGGGAGATGAGGGGTGCGCAGGCCTGGCAGATCTCGGCCAGCGTCCAGACCTGACCGATGGCCGGGTTGTGGACGAGCAACAGCATGGGGGCGCCGAAACAGCTCGCCCGGGTGTCCTCGTGGAGCGAGCACTCGGCCGCGCGACAGGCGCAGTCCGCCTGCGGCTGGACGGTGACCGACCGGGCGTGCGCCCGGGCGTGCTCGGAGGCGAAGCGGCGCATGGCGTTGGTGTCCCGGGACCGGGGAGGCATGCGGCAGGTGGGGGTACTGCACGTGAGGGTGACGGTGTGGTCGGCGTGGCCGGTGAGGCGGATCGTCCAGGTTCTACCGGGGACGCGCGAGCCAGGAATGATCGTCAAGTCAGACGTCCGTTCGGTGATGCGGTGAAGTCGGTCGGGGTAACTATTCCCGTGTCCGGGCCTGTCGGCACAATGGATCGCGGGCGTTCTGTCAGCACGGGCGGACAGGGCGCGCACGGCGTGTCGCGCGGTGCGCGACGGAGCGTCTGCCGGGTCCACGACCAGGGATCTTTGTCGCACGCCACCCGGTCGGCTGTCAACGCGGCCCGGCCTGGAGGGCGTCGTGCGCGACCCGGCCCGAACCCGCGCGACGCGGTACGTCCGATCCGTGCGGGCCGTCCGGTCAGTACAGCAGGATCCGGGTGACGATCACCTGCGGCGGTTCCGCGTCCTCGGCGATGACGTACTCGACGATGCCCAGCGTCCCGTCCTCGCCCAGCGGCAACAGCCGACACTCCGGCCACTCCTCGGCTGTCGTGCTGCCCGGTACGAGCCCGCGGGTGTCCCCGATGCCGACCATGGCCGCGATGATCGACCCCATGGCCCACGGGGGCAGACTCGGGTCGATCATGAACCGGGCGACGTCCTCGGACAGTACGCACGGCAGTCCGGCGGGACCGCTCTCGCCCTCGTGGGTGGTGTCACTCAACTGGCCGTCCCATCGCCCTTCGACACGGTCGTGTGGTCCGAGTCTGCCCCGTGGGACTCCATGGCGGACCCCCGCCCGACATACTGCCCGTCCGTGGGACCGGTGCGGGCCGGCCGGATTGACGCACCGTCCCGTGTGGCGGGCGCCGCACGGTCGACCCCTACCGCTCCGGCCGTCAAGTGGAGGGCGGGAGAACGGGTTTGCCCAGGAACGGGTTTACCTCACGCGGGTCGGGTCATACGCGTCGTGCGGCGGGTTGCCGCTCGAGTGGTGCGGCAACCCGTCGAGATCGGCAGGCGCGCGTGCCCGTCCCCCCGGCCGCGCGCCCGCCGACCGGCACGATGCCGCCGTCCCGTCGCCCGCGGCGCCGGGCTCCGGGTCTTCCCCCACCGGAGCTCGGCCAAGCCCCCGGCGGCCACTGCCCGAACCAGCGGCCCCCGGGCACGGACGGGACGGCGGCACTCCGTCCGCCTTCACCTACGCCCCACCCGGCACCCGGGAACACACCGGCCCCGGCCGTCGTCCCGTCGGCTGCGGTGCACACCGTGGCGAGGGACGGGCCGGGCGTCGCGTACAGTGGGGTTCACCGACGCGGGGTGGAGCAGCTCGGTAGCTCGCTGGGCTCATAACCCAGAGGTCGCAGGTTCAAATCCTGTCCCCGCTACGAAAGGCCCGGCCCTCGACGTTCGCGTCGAGGGGCCGGACTGTTTTCACCCCGTCATTGCCGGGCCGCCGATCGGTTCAACCGCTGCACGATCGACGCGGTGTGCGGGACGGCGCCCCGGCGTCCATGGTGGAGACAGGGACGACAGCCGGGGCCCCAGTCACCGGTCCGTCCTCGCCTGGACAGGGAGACGCCATGTCCGATCGACGCGTCCCGCCGGGAGAGACCCCTCCCGGTGAAGGTTCCATCGCCGAGGCCCACCAGGAACGGGCCGACGGCGGCATCTTCGAGCACCCGCGGGTGCTGTTGGCCCTCATCGCCTTCGGGGCGGTGCTCTTCGCGGCCTTCTTCGCCGCCCGCATCGCCGGATTCTGACTCACCCCCGCCGGTCACCCGGCTCTCGGTGGGCCCGCACGGCCCGGCGCCGGTGCGGTCCATCGGCACGCCCGATTGGACAAACCGAGGCAAAATCGATGCAAGTGGACATCGGGTCGCATGGGGTCCAGGCTGAGGCACGGACGCTTCGGATCACCGCCGATCGTCCCCATCTCCCCCGTACCGCTCCCCGTACGTCAGAGGCGAGGAACCATGCAGCTCAAGGACGAACTACCCGTGGATCACAAGCTCGCCGGGGTCTACCGCTACGGCGCGCTCGTCTGTGGTCTGATCCTGCTGGCCTTCAGCGCCCTCGGTTTCGCGGACGCGCTGAGTCCGTTCGACACCTCGGGCGGCCGGATCGCCGGCATGACGACGAACACCACGCTCAGCGCGATCTCGCTGGCCGTGGGGCTGGCACTGGTCGTGGGCGCCCTCATCGGGGGAAACTTCGCCTCGATGCTGAACATGATCGTCGGCGGCCTGTTCGTGCTGAGCGGCTTCGCCCACCTGTTCGTGCTCGGCAGGCCGGCCAACGTGCTCGGCTTCGGCATGACCAACGTCGTGTTCAGCTTCCTCATGGGACTTCTGATCATGACGTTCGGGATGTACGGGCGGGTCTCCGGCAAGCTGCCGCACGACAATCCGTACTGGCGGCAGCGCCACACGGCCGAGGGTGGCCCGGAGCGCGCCACTGCGGCCGCGGCCCTGCGTGAACTGGGGAAGTAGGCCCGTTGGTGTCACACGTCGGTACGTGAGGTGGTCCGGTCGGCGCTCCGACCGGACCGCCGTTCGAGTGGAAGCGGCACCGGGTGGCGCAGTACCGCGCTGCGGGGACCGCCGAGTGGGCATGCATCGCCGTGGCCGTTCCCGGACCGAAGGAGCACCACGCATGCACGGGCAGATGCTCGGGATCTACCTCAACGACCACCTGGCGGGCTCCACGGCCGGCGTCGGGCTCGCCCGACGCATCGCCCGCGCGCATCGGCGCTCACCCCGCGGGCCGGAGCTGGCGCGGCTCGCGAACGAGATCGCCCAGGACCGGCATGACCTCCTGGCCATCATGCACGCGCTCGGTCACGCACCCCGCCGTCACAAGGTTCTCGCGGGCTGGGCCGGGGAGCGGGCCGCGCGGCTGAAGCTCAACGGGCGCCTGGTGCGGCGCTCGGGCCTGAGCAGGCTCGTCGAGGTGGAGGCGTTGAGGCTGGGCGCCGAGGGCAAGGCCTGTCTGTGGGCGACGCTCCTCGTGGTGGCGCCGGGACAGCCCGGACTCGACGAGGACCGACTGCAGGGGCTGCTGGACCGGGCCCAGGAACAGATCGACACGTTGGAAGGCCTGCGCCTGACCGCGTCGGCCAAGGTGTTCACCGCCGGCCGCGCGAGGGCCTGAGGCCTCACGCGCCGGCGGTGAACCGATGGGGCATCGGGCGGTCCGCGCGAGGGGCGGCGCCGGCCCGGTGAACTCAGCGGGCCCGGTGCCGGGCCCGACTGCCGCCCTGGTAGGTCAGGACGGCGGCAAGGATCATCGGTGCGACAAGAAGAGCCACCACACTCATTGCGCTTCCCTTTCTCCTGGGGTGCCCTCTCGTCTCACCCCATACCGCCGGGCCAAACCCGTACGACTCCTACGCGATGCACCATTCCTCAGCGGCGCGCCGGGCGGTGGCGGCCGCGGCGGGCCCGCGTGAGGACGTTCCTCAGGCGGCGACGGTTCGGGTCATCGCCGTGATCTCCAGGGGGCCCAGGGAGGTGCGCCGCGGCACGGTGAAGCCGAAACGGCGGTGGAAGGGGACGTTCGCCGGGTCGGCAGTGGTGAGGAAGAAGCCCGCGGGAGCGTGGGTGGTCGTGAGGACGTGGTCCAGGAGGGCGGACGCCGGTGCGGGCGACCCAGAGCGCGCGGGCGCCGACGGTGGGAGTGGCCCGGGGCGGGGTGAGGACGGCGGCGGCGACCGCGGCGCCGTCCGGGTCGACGAGGGTATGCCGGCGGGCGCCGTCGAGCGTGGCGTGGGTCCGCAGGGTGGTCTCGAACCAGTGGGTCCGTACGGCCTGCGAGTGCCCGCAGATCCACGACACGGCCGGTTCCCGGGCGAAGGCGGCCGCCAGGGTGCGGGCGCAGGCGACCGGGTCCGGGGTCGTGTCGATCCGCCAGGGGCGGGCGGCGTCAGACACCCCGCCTCCGCTCCAGAGGCGCCTCGGGTACGAGATGGCAGACCAGCAGTTTCAGAAAGAACAGCGGTGCGAACCAGGCGAGTTCCGCCGGCGCCGGGAGCCAGAAGAGGTTGATCAGGACGGCGGCCGTCAACACGGCCATCGCGACGGGGCGCTTGAGGTGCAGGGGTGTGAACTCCACGGTGGCCGCACCGCCGAGCAACAGCGCGCTGTTGGCCAGGGTCCAGGCTCCGTCGCCGGACAGGACGAAGAGACCCACGGCCGCGAGGTGGGCCAGATGCGCGGCGACGAACAACCGGCTTCCACGATCGATTCGGAGCGGGACTTCCCCGGCCCCGTGAACCGCTCCAGGCGTCCGGCGAGGCCGGGCGGGGTGGCGGGTATCTCCCAGGCGATCGTCAGGTCAGTGCGCATCGGTGGCGTTCCTCCCGTCGGTGGTGCCCGCGGTCGCGCTCCACAGACCGCGCAGCAGGCTCCACAACGGCGCGCCCGTGTCGCCTTCCGTCGCCGCGTCGGTCGTCCCGTCCGGCGGGCCGGCGGAGTCGGACCTCATGCGCGCGAGGGCCCACGCGTCGGCGGCCCGGACGACCGCGGACGTGACCGCCACCAGCAGGCTCCGGTCCACGTCGGTGCGGATGACACCCAACTGCTGACCGTTCGTCACCAGCGCCTCGAACCAGGCGGTCCACGGCCCCTCGTGGGCGGGGCCGATGGCGGCGTCGGCGAGGACCAGGTCGTCCGGGTGGTTGGCGAGATGGGCGGCGAGGGAGCCCGCGCCCACGTCGAGCCGCGACCAGAACTCGGCCTCGTCGCACGCCGGTCGCCAGGGGCCGAGGGCGCCGAGCAGTCGCGCGAGGACCCCGTCGAGCACGGCGGCGAGCAGGTCCTCGCGGCCGTCGAAGTAGTGGTACGCCGCGGTCTTCGAGAAGCCGGCGGCTTCGATGATCTTGTTGTAGGACGCACCTTCGGTGCCGTGTTCGGCGAAGTGGTGGCGCGCCACGCCCAGGATGGCTTCCCGGCGCTCGGCGGGCAGGCGTTCGAATCGGGGCAGAGGCATGACCGATGATACGCACCAGTGGTGTGCACCACCAGTACACATGTGAGGTGTCAAGACCACGGCACGGCTCGCGCTCCCCGATCGGGCGATGTGCCGCCCCAAGGCGTCTCGATTCAGGCCGGCCGGCGTTACACGAGCCGGAACATGATCATCGCCCCGGCGTCCGTCGCGACGCGACGCGGTGGCCGGCCGGGGCGCCGCCGGATTGCACGAGGGAGCACGATGACCGACCTCACCGCGGTGGACGCGGGACGCAGGAGACTGGCCGCGCGGTGCCGCGAGGTGTGCGAGGCGCCGCCGTTCTCGATCGGCGTGTTCGCGGTGATCCTCCTCAACGCCGCGCTGCTGGGCGTCGAGACGTACAGCGGCCTCTCCGTCGACTACGGGCCCGTACTCCACTTGGCCGAACGATTCTGCGTGATCGCGTTCACCCTGGAGATGCTGGTCCGCCTGGGTGCGCACGCCGATCGACCGAAAGCTTTCTTCCGGGATCCCTGGAACGTGTTCGACCTACTGGTCGTCTCCTCCGCCTTCGTGCCGTTCCTGCGGGAGAACACCACCCTGCTGAGGCTCCTGCGGCTGGCGCGCGTACTGCGCACCGCACGGTTCATGCCGCAGTTGCGCGTCCTGTTGGTCGCCGTGGGCCGCAGTCTGCCCGGCACCGTCAGCTTCCTGTTCGTCGGTGCGCTGATCCTCTACGTGTACGCGATGATCGGCTGGATCTGCTTCGCCGGGCACGACCCGCAGCACTACGGCTCCCTCGGCCGCGCCGGGCTGACCCTCTTCCTCCTGATGACCCTGGAGGGTCTGGGCGACGCCGTGCACGCCGGGTTGGCCGTCTCCCCCTTCAGCATCCTGTACTACGCCTCCTACGTCCTGCTCGCCTCGTTCGTGCTCGTCAACGTGCTGATCGGGGTCGTCCTCAACTCCCTTGAGGAGGCCCGCGAGATGGAGGCCGCCGAGGCCCTGCGGGAGAGCGCCGCGCACACGGCCGACGCGTCTCCCCCACCGGTCGCGGACGACGCCGCGGGGGCGGAGCCGGCCGATGGCCTGCGTCTGCGGATCGCCGCGATGCGCAGCGCGCTCGACGACATGGAGGCCCAACTCGACCTCCCGCACGCGCCCGCCGCGGCCTCGATCAGCGGCTCCCCTCCCCCGGCCCACGCCTCGGCCGGCGCCATGTGAGGGACCGGACCGGACTCCTCCAGGCCGGACCTCTCCCGGCCGAACCTCTTCAGGCCGGACTCTCCTCCGCCGGGAGGGGTTCGGCCGGGCGCGCGTGGTGGCCTGGCACGGCGGTCGAGGCGTGCGCGAGGATCTCCTCATGGACGACTCCGCACACTTCACTCGCACCTGGCAGGTCACCGCCTCGGGCGGATACGACACCGTGTGGGGGAGGTTCGAGGAGGACCGTCTCGGGGCGCGGGGCCGGGCGATGGGCCTGGTGGACGGCCCGTACTGGGTCACGTACCGGCTCGCGACCGGCCCCCGGCTCGTCACGCGGGCGCTGCACGTCATCGTCGACGGTCCCGGCGCCGCGACGCGTGAACTCGACCTGCGCCGGGACGAGGCCGGACGATGGACGGTCGACGGGCAGCCGCGGGAGGAGTTCGACGGCGCCCTCGACTGCGACCTCGGCCTGTGTCCGCTGACGAACACCATGCCCGTGCTGCGGCACGGGCTCCACCTGGCGGACGCGGGCACCCCGGAACGGCCGTTCCTGATGGCCTGGGTGTCCGTTCCCGATCTCGCCGTGACGCTGTCGAGACAGGTGTACACGCCACTGGGCGGCCACCGGGTCCGCTACGCCTCCGGTTCGTTCACCGCCGACGTGGAGTTCGACGCCGATGGTCTCGTCCGCCACTACCCGGGCCTGGCCACCGGGCTGCGTGCCGGGTCCGAGGGGTCGGCGTCATGAAGGTGGTCCTGACCCTGGGCGAGCGTCGCGATGGGCGATGACACGGACGCTCCGCATGAACGCCGGCACACGTTCCCGGCCGGGGCCACGATCGGCGGGGCGATCACCTCGGAAGCGGTCCACGCGGGACTCACCGGGCCCGGAACACCGCGGAGCGTCTGACGGGCGGCACGCGCGCCGTCCGCCGTTCAGTAAGCGTTGCGGCGCCGGAGCCCGAGCGGACGGCCGTCGGGGTCGACGAACAACCGGTACAACGGCATGACGCCGCCGCGCGTGGTGCGCGACAGGTCGGGCGGACGGTAGGTCCGCAGGCGGCCCGCCGGCCGGGAGCCCCGGCCACCGCCGTCGTGCCACGCGTCGAGTGCGGCGGCGCTCGAAGCGAACGCGTCGAAGGCGGCGACCGGGTCACACAGGAGGTCGGCCGGGTACCGTGAGTCGGGGGCCGCGGCGTCGAGGTGTTCGAGCGAGAGTTCCAGCCGCAGGTCCCTGGCGTGGCGGCGGGCACCGTCCCCGAGGCCTCCGGGGTCGAGCGGCGGGCGGACGTCGGCGGTCTCGTCCAGCACGGCGCAGTTGAGTTCCGAGTCGTGCGTCCAGGAGCGGAGGTTCACATTGTCCGATCCGACCGAGGCCCAGACGTCGTCGATCACGCAGACCTTGGCGTGCACGTACACGGGAGTCCCGGCGTGGTTCTCCAGTCCGTAGACCGCGACGCGGTCGGCGCTCGCGCGTCGCAGCGCCTCCAGCGCGGTGAGCCGTCCGACGAGGTTCATCGGCAGCGTGATCCGTCCGTCCTGCTCGGGGACCGTGGGGATCACGGCGATCAGGCGCAGTTCCGGGTTGTCGCGCAGCGCCTGGGCGAAGGACTCGACCACCTTCGGGGACCACAGGTACTGGTCCTCAAGGTAGATCAGTGCCCGCGCCCGCCGCAGTGCCTTGAGGTAGCTGCGCGCGATGCTGCGTTCGCCGTCGGGCGCGAAGGGGTAGCCGCGCCACAGCCGGTTGGGGTAGGTGCGCAGGATCTGTACGGCCTGCGTTCCGCACGGTCGGGGGTCGGGCAGCTGAGGGGGAAGGCGGTCCGCCACCGTGTCCTCCCGGTCGAGGAGCGCGCGCAGCCGGACCATCGGACTGCGGCTGAGGGGTCCGGGGTCGCACCACCGCTCTCGAAACCCTGCCTCGATGTCGCCGACGGCGGGGCCCCGGACGGCCAGTTGCACGTCGTGCCACGGCGGGCGGGCGCCGTACGCGGAGGCGAAGGGCGGTGCCTGGGGGTCGCCGCGGTGCGAGGCGTCGTCGTTGCGGCCGTGGCAGAGGTCGATGCCGCCCACGTACGCGACGTCGAGGTGGGGGCGCCCGGGATGGCGCAGGACGACCAGTTTCTGATGGTGGGAACCCCCGGGACGCACCCGCATGTCGAGCAGGCACTCGCCGCCGGCCTCCTCGATCTCCTCGCCGAGGTGGCGGTTCTCGGTTTCGCTGAACTGGAGCCCGTCCAGGTGGGAGCGCCAGATCAGCCCTTTGACGATGACACCGCGCCGCGCGGCCTCGCCCAGTACGGCGCCGATCTCCGTGCCGGGGCCGTCGAGCCGCTCGTCGGGATCGCCGCGCCAGTCCGTGAACAGCAACAGGTCGCCCGCGCGCTGGGCCCGGATCCCTGCCAGCAGTTCGGCGAAGTAGGTGGCGCCGTGCACCAGGGGGCGCACCTGGTTCCCGCGGGTCCAGGCGGCTCCGTCGGGGTGGCGCGCGTCGAGCCGGGTCGCGGCGTTGCCGCGTTCATCGGCGGTGATCATCCAGTCGCTGAGCTTCACGGGTGTAGGCCTCCGCCCAGGCGTCTACCCGCTCGGGGCGCCCTCATCCGGACGTGTGCGGGACCGGCGTGTCGTGTTCACCGTGCGGACGTGCGGAGGCCGGGTCGCGTAGGTCGCCGCTTCGCGTCGCCGTTCGACCCTCGCCCTGTTCATGTACCTGACAGTCTGGAGTTCCCGTGACCCCTCCGCGCCGTCTGCACGCGGCATCCGTCGTCGCTGCCGCGCTCGTCGTCCTGACCGCGGCGGCGCCGCAGCAGGCACAGGCCGCTCGACCGCTGCCCTCCGTCACCCCGCGGTCGGAGACGGCGACGCTGTACGACGACGAGGCCGGAGGCAACGCCAACGCCGACGATCCCGCGATCTGGCGCAACGCCGCCGATCCCGATCGCAGCCTGGTCATCGCCACCGCGAAGGAGGGCGGACTGCGCGTCTACGACCTCGACGCCCGCCAGGTCCAGGCGGTCGCCGCGCCCTCCACGGGCGCACCCGACGACGCCCCGGGGCGGTTCAACAACGTCGACCTCGTGCACGGCCTGCGCCTGTCCGGCGGACGGGCCGACGTGGCCGTGACCACGGACCGCGGGAACGACCGGCTGCGGGTGTACCGGGTGCAGGCCGGCCGGCCCGGCGGGCCACTGGTCGACGTGACCGATCCGAGCGCCCCGCCGGTGTTCTCCAGCGACCAGGCCGAGATCAACGAACAGCGGACCGCCTACGGTCTCGCCACCTGGACCGATGCCCGCACCGGACGCTCGTACGCGCTGGTCAGCCGCCGCAACCAGACCCGGCTCGCCCTCCTCGAACTCACCCCGACGGCCTCCGGCACCGTCACCTACCGCACGGTCCGCACGCTCGACCTGCCGTCCTCGTTCCGGCTTCCGAACGGCAAGGCGTGGAGCCCCTGCGCCGAGCCCGGGGAACTGCCCCAGGTCGAGGGCATGGTCGTCGACCCGGCCAACGGTGTCCTGTACGCGGGCCAGGAGGACGTGGGCATCTGGCGGCTGCCCGCCGACCTCACCGGCACGCCGAAGCTCGTCGACAAGGTCCGCGAGTACGGCGTCCCCGGGGTGTACGACGAGAAGACCGAGGAGTGCGTCGCCGGCGCCGACCCGGGCTTCGGCGGCCGCCGGCTCGCCGCGGACGTCGAGGGACTGACCCTGATCACGGGGCGCGGTGGCGACGGCCACCTGCTCGCGTCCAGTCAGGGCGACGACACCTTCGCGGTCTACGACCGGGAGGTCGACGAGCACAACGCGTACGAGGGCGGCTTCCGGGTGTCGGCGGCGAACGCCACGCTCGACGGCTCGGAGCAGTGTGACGGGGCGGCCGTGCTCAATGCCCCGCTGGGCAGGCGCTTCCCGCGCGGTCTGCTCGTCGTCCAGGACGGCCGGGACACCCCGGCGGACACGGAGCGGGAGGCCACCGGCTTCAAGTTCGTGGACCTGGGCAAGGTGCTCGACCGGCTCTGAGCCCACCGCACTCCGAGCACACGGAACGTGCCGGGAGCCCCGTGGTCGCCGAACGATCGGCGCCACGGGGCTTCGGGCTCCCCGGGCCCGTTCGACACCGCCGGCCGGGAGCGGGACGATGAATCGACGGAGACCTCGTGTACGGGCGGCCGCTCCCCGACCCGCGGCGGTCGGCTCCGCCCTCCCCCGCGGGAACCGTGAACAATCCGGTTCGGCAATCCGACGTCACTGTGTGTAAAGGATCTCACTCGGGGAAGACGAAGGGTCCGACGGTCGAACCGACAAGGTGGGTGTGCGCGCATGAACGACATTCAGGCGACAGACACGTCAATCCCCGCTGACCTGGTGATCGAGGACGATTGCGCGGCGGGCATCGCCCGGGCCCGCGACGTCGCCCGCGTCTACGCCGCCAGTCTCGACCCCGCCGCTCCGGCCGACACCTCGGACGCCCTCCAGCTCGTGGTGTCCGAGCTGACCACCAACGCCCTGCGGCACGGGGGCGGCCATTACACCCTCCAGCTGAGTTCGGGACCTGACAGTGTGAGCGTCGCTGTGAGTGACAACAGCTCCGTACTCCCCCAGGAGCGCACCCCCGACCTCGCCGGACGCGCCGGCGGTTTCGGCTGGCACATGGTCCGCCACTACTGCCGCAGCCTGGCCGTCACCCTCGTGCCGGGGGAGGGAAAGACCATCCTCGCCGTCCTGCCCCTGTGACCACGAGGTCCGACCACGAGGTCCGACCACGAGGTCCGAGGCCGCTCCCCCGTTTCCCCCGTTTCCCGGTACCCCGGATCGAGAGTAAAGCGAGTTCGCGAAATGGCCGATGACGCCTACCTGTTCCTGCTCCCCGAGCGACACCCGCGGCTCGGGGCGGCCCTGGCCGCCGTCATGCCCCTGGAGTGCGCCGAGACTCCCGCCGTCCACGGATGGCTGCAGGCTCACGGCACGTCGGAGTCGTCGGAGCACGTCAGGATCCTGCCGGCCGGGTCGGACGTACTCATTCCCGAGGACGCGGAGCGGCTTCCCGTCCCGCTGAGCGAGGACGAGACGGCTCGCGTGCACCAGGAATGCGCCTCCCCGTCGGTCACGCACATGGAAGCGGAGCTCTTGGAGTACAAGCACACGACCGAGGACTGGGAGGCGCTCGTCCACCGGGCCCTGACCGCCGGCATTCCCGCGCCCCGGATCGTCCAGCTGACCGGCCTGGACCCGCAGAACGTGGCCCACCTGATCCAGGCGTGAGCGGTGCGGCCCGCCGTCCCGAGGGACGGCGGGCCACTCACTCGTCCGAGTGAACACGGCGGGCGGCGGCCGACGACACGTTGCCGCTGTCCTGCGCGGCTCCGCCCGGCCCGGGGGCGCGATCGGGGCCGTCGCCCGCCGGGCAACCGCCCGTCACACGGCCGGGCAACCGGCCTTCCACGGCCGCCTCCCGGCTTGCCGCGGACCACGGGCGTCCGCAGGCTGTTCTCGCTGATCTTCGACGACAGCGCTCATCGTGGGAAAGGAACCCGTCCCGTGTCAGAAGCACTCTCCGACGACCTCAAGAAGCTGATCGACGACACCCCGGTCTTCGCGACGGTGGCCACGATCCAGCCCGACGGCAGCCCGCAGCTCTCCGTCACCTGGTTGGCCCGTGACGGCGACGACCTGTTGATCTCCACCACCGTCGGCCGTCGCAAGGAGGCGAACCTTCGCCGCGACCCGCGGGCCACGGTCATCATCAACCCGCCCAACGCCCCCTACACGTATGCCGAGGTGCGAGGCACCGTCTCCCTCACCACCGAAGGCGGGCAGGAACTGATCGACGCCCTCTCCCGCAAGTACACGGGCAAGGAGTACGCCGATTTCAACCCGGCCTCCAAGGACGACGCCGCACGCGTGGTCCTCCGCGTGACCCCGCGCAAGGTCGTCGGCTCGCTCTGAGCCCCTGCCCGACGGCGGGACGACCCGCGACACCGGGGCCGGAAGCACCCACCGCACCACCGGCCCCATCCTCCGCCCGGCAGGCCGGGACGGCGCTTCGTGGGGCGGACCGTCGGGGGCATGGCTTCTGTGCGCGGGGGCTGTTGCTCGCCACTGTCCGCTTGTTACTGTCGCGCGGTGTCGCGTAACGAGATCGACCTGCTGACCGCCGAGTTCTTCGGCGCCTTCGACAACCGGGGCGGCAGGCGTGCCGACGTGGAGCGGATCCGTCGGCTCGTCCTCCCGGGCGGTGTGATCGTGAAGACCGGCCCGGAGTTCACCGTCTACACCGTCGAGGAGTTCATCGCGCCCCGTCGCAGTCTGCTGGCCGACGGCCGGTTGGTGGAGTTCTCCGAGTGGGAGACCTCCGAACGGACCGAGATCACCGGGGACATCGCGTCGCGGTTCGGGGAGTACCGCAAGTCCGGGATCCTGGACGGCGAACCGTTCGAGGGCGGGGGAACCAAGACCATCCAGTTCGTCCGCACCCCGGAGGGCTGGCGGATCTCGGCGCTCTCCTGGCACGACCGACCCTGACCACGCCCGGCTTCACGCGGCGGTGCGACCGCGGTTCACGGGTGGGGCGCGGTGGCGGTGTCCTTGATGAAGAATCCAGGACGGGGAAGCGTGGGCCGGTGGGTGGCTCGACGTCAGGCCGCGCGGAAGGCGGTGGCGCGGACGCTGTTGCCGCAGACCGCGAAGTTGCCGCCGTCGCTCGGGGCGATCTGGGTCTTGGTGCCGGCGACGCCGACGACCATCGTGGGCGCGGCGATCGGCTTGGCACCGGAGGCGCAGTAGCCGTCGGCCTCGCCGAGGACCGGCGGGAAGGTGAGTTGGGACGCCGCCCGGCCGCCGACCGCGAGTTGTACGGGCTTCGCGCTGCCCGTCCGGGACACGCTGAGCGGCTTGTTCCGGTTGGGTGCGCCCTGGCCGGCGAGTGCGATGGTGGGGAAGCCCGACAGCACGCACGCCTTGGGGCCCTTGTTGACGACGGTGACCCGCGCCTGCCCGGTTCCCGAGGTCCCGCTGACCGTCAGTTGGTCGCCCTTGCACTGTGCGGCGGGAGCCCGCTGTGGCGTCGCCTGGTCGGCCGCCACGGCCGATCCGGCGCCGGCCGGCGCACCACCCGACAACACCAGGGCCGCCAGGAGCGATCGGCAGGCCCGGGCACGGCTCCTCTTCTTCGCTGCGCATTTCATCGTTGGTTCTCCCGCGGTGTCAGGGAACGTCGTGCATGACCCCCTCGACAGGGCTCCGCGGTCGGCGGACGGCGCCGTCATGGGCGTGCGGCCGGCGTACCGGGCGGTGAGGCACCCGTCTCCCTCATCATCGTCCTCCGCGTCCTGCGGGGTGTCGACCGGGGCGCGGAGCGGCCCGGTCGCGCGGCGGCGTGCCACGGGATCCCGCAGGCCGGTCAGTGGGCGCCGCCCTCCGTGAGGAGGATGTGCCGTACGTCGAGATAACCGGAGCGGAACCCTGCCTCGGAGTAGGCGAGGTAGAGCTCCCACATGCGCTGGAAGACGTGGTCGAAGCCGAGTTCCGTCACCCGTGCGGTGTGGCCGGTGAACCGTTCGCGCCACAGCCTCAGGGTTTCGGCGTAGTGCTCGCCGAAACCGTGGTCGGCGGTGACGTGCAGGTCCGCCCGGGCCGCCTCGGTGCGGATGGCCTCGCGGGAGGGGATGAGCCCGCCGGGGAAGATGTACTTGCTGATCCAGGTGTGGCTCTGGGCGGTGGCGAGCATCCGGTCGTGGGCCATGGTGATGGCCTGGAGCGCGATACGGCCTCCGGGGGCGAGGGCCGTGCGCAGGGTGTCGAAGTACGCGGGCCAGTACTCGGCGCCGACGGCCTCGATCATCTCGACGCTGACGATGGCGTCGTACTCGCCCCGGACGTCGCGGTAGTCGCACAGTTCGACGCTGACGCGGTCCGTGTGACCGGCGGCGGCGACGCGGCTGCGGGCGAGGTCGCGCTGTTCGGTGGAGAGGGTGATCGTCACGACGTCGGCGCCCCGGGCGGCGGCCCGCAGGGCGAGTTCGCCCCAGCCGGTGCCGATCTCCAGCAGGCGGGTCCCGGGGCCCACGGACGCGAGGTCGAGCAGGCGGTCGATCTTGCGGTGTTGGGCGTCCTCCAGGGATTCCTGTCGGGCCGGGAACGCGGTGAAGAGGGCCGAGGAGTAGGTCATGGTCGGGTCGAGGAAGAGTTCGAAGAGGTCGTTGGAGAGGTCGTAGTGCCGCTGGATGTTCCGGCGGGCGCCCACGGGGGTGTTGCGGTGTGCGTGGGGGCGGCGACGTATCCACGCGCGGCGCAGCTCGGCCAGGGGTGCGGGCACCAGTGCGTCGACGTGCGAGGCGAGCACGGTCAGGGCCCCGACGAGATCGTCGCTGTCCCACTCACCGGCCATGTAGGACTCGCCGAATCCGATGAGTCCGTCGGCGCCGATCCGGCGGTGGAAGGCGTCCGCGTCGTGCAGGACGAGGGAGGGTTCCGGTCCCCGGGGGGCGTGGGCGTCGCGCGTCGGTGCGGCGTCGCTCCTCAGGGAGAGGGGCATTCGATCGAACGCGCGGCGCAACAGGGCCTTGGCCACGGCAGTACGCGCGGCCGAGGCCGGTGGCAGGCGGTGGACGTCCGGCCAGAGGGAGGGTTCGCCCGGTCGGTGCTGCGGGACGTCCGCCGCGGGCCGACTCGTGGCGGAGGTCGTCGTGGGGTGAGCGGGCGCGGTGCCGCGGACGAATGTGGTGGGGCGGGGCGTCGAGGTCGTCATGGGAGGCCTTCGCGGGAGCGGACGGGTCGGGGTGGAGTTTCTTCCGTTCTTCGGAGGCCCCGCCGGAGCGGATTGGTACGGACGCTCCGGTTGTTGCTTTCCGCTTACTTCCTTCCGGTTACTTCCTTCCGCTTGTTGCCTCCGCTTGTTGCGCCGGTCGGCCCGGCGGTGGCGTGGGTCAGGCGGGGAGGCTCAGCAGGAGCAGCGGGCTGCCGGTGGGGCGGGGGGATCCGCCGGCCGGTTCCAGGGTGACGCCGACGGCGGTGGCCGCGCCGATCTCGCCCGTCAGCAGGACGGCGCCACTGTGGTCGAGGTGTCCGGCCGGCCGCATGGTTCCCCCGTCGGAGAACCAGAGTTGGTACGTCCTGCCCTGCGGGGCAGGGGGCAGCCGATCGGTGATGACGACGGCTCGACCTCGTTCACGGGAGGTCACGAGCGTGGCGGTGGCCCCGGTGCCGAAGGCGCCGCGCACGGTGCGGGCGTCGGACGCGGTGATGACGGCGCTCAGGTCGCGGTTGCGGGAGTCCAGCCGCAGCGCCTGTTCGTGGGCCCGCTCCGCCTGCCGGCCCTCCCACACCGTGACGCCGCCGAGGACGGCGGCGGTGGCGATGCCCGCGGCGATCCCGAAGCGCCAGGCCTTGCCCCGGGCGAGGGCGAAGACCCCGGTGGAGGTGACGGGTTCCGGTATCCGAGGGGGAAGCCGGCGGACCGAGTCGATCCGGTGGAGCACCGCCTCCCTGAGGTGCTCGGGAGGGGCGTGGGCGACGGCCGCCGCGAGGCGACCGGCCGTGTCCAGGTAACCGGGCAGTTCGGCGCGGCACGCCTCGCAGTCCCGCAGGTGTCGGGTGAAGCGGTCGTGTTCGTCACCGGTGAGTGCGTCGAGGGCGTAGGCGCCGATGAGGGCGTGGAGCTCGTCGTCATGTTTCACGTGGTCACCCCCATGCGGTCGCTCGGTGGATACGGTTCATCGGGTATCCGGTTCGTACTGGTGCGGAGACGGGAGGAAACGTCCCTGCCGGGGCTCCCTCGTCGGACCGCGTCCGGTCCGGCGTCTCGCTGCTTGTTCGTCGCCGGATCCCGCACGGATTGGCCGGAATCGGTGCGCGTGCCCCGGACGGGGGATCCGCGTGCGGACCCATCCGGTGGAGCCACGGCCTCGAATGCAGGTCGTGAGGATCTACCGAAGGACCGTCAAACGCGGCGCGCTCGCCGCGGCGAGTGGACTGCTCGCCGGCTACACGGCTCTGGCCGTGGGCGAACTGGCCGCCTCTCTGGTACGGCCCCAGGCCGGCCCCGTCACCGTGGTCGGCGGAGCCGCCATCGATCAGACACCGGCGTGGCTCAAGGACTATGCGATCCGCACGTTCGGACAGAACGACAAGCTGGTGCTCCAGCTCGGGATCCTGGCCACCATCGGGCTCCTGGCCGCGCTGCTGGGCCTGTTCGCGCTGCGCCATCGACGTACGGGATCGGTCGGCATCCTGCTGTTCGGGCTCGTCGGCGCCGGCGCCGCGCTGACCCGGCCGGACTCGGCCGGGGCGGGCGACGTCCTGCCTTCGCTGCTGGGCGCCGTGGCCGGGGCGCTCGTCCTGTACGTACTGATCGGCAAGCTGAACGCAGCGAACGGGACCGCCTCCACGGATCCGGCCCCCGACGGCCGGGCCGCCGGGGACGCGGCCGGGCAGGGCACCGGGTGGAACCGGCGCGGCTTCCTGATCACCGCGGGCATCACCGCCCTGGCCTCCACCGGGGCAGGGGCCCTCGGCAGGACGCTGACCGGCCGCAGCGGTCAGGGGGCTGCCGCCTCCCGGGCGGCCGTTAAGCTCCCCGCCCCGGCCTCGGCAGCCGCCGCGACACCGGCCCGCGCGGCGCTGCGGATCCCCGGGATCAGCGCCTTCACCACCCCGAACAAGGACTTCTACCGCGTAGACACCGCTCTGGTCGTCCCGAGGGTGGACGCGGACACCTGGCGGTTGCGGATCCACGGCAAGGGCGTACCCCGCCCGCGCACCTACACCTTCCAGGACCTGCTGGATCGACCCCTCATCGAGCGGAACATCACCTTGACGTGCGTGTCGAACGAGGTGGGTGGCCCGTACGTGGGCAACGCCCGCTGGCTCGGCGTACGCCTCGCCGACCTGTTGAGGGAGGCGGGAGTCAAAGCGCCCTCGAAGGGTGGTCCCGCCGATCAGCTGGTGGCCCGGTCCGTGGACGGCATGACCCTGGGCACGCCGGTCGAGGATCTGTTGGACGGACGGGACGCGATGCTCGCGGTCGGGATGAACGGCGAACCGTTGCCGTTCGACCACGGTTTCCCCGTGCGCATGGTCGTCCCGGGGCTGTACGGCTACGTCTCCGCCTGCAAGTGGATCGTGGACATCGAGCTGACCACCTTCGACTCCTACGACCCGTACTGGGTCAAGCGGAAGTGGGCGCGGAAGGCACCCATCAAGACACAGGCGCGCATCGACACCCCCAAGCCCTTCGCGCAGACCGGGGCGGGCACCGTCATGGTCGCCGGTGTCGCCTGGGCCCAGCACCGGGGCGTCGAGCGGGTCGAGGTCCGGGTCGACGACGGCCCGTGGCAGGAGGCGCAGCTCGCCGAGCAGGACACCACCGACACCTGGCGCCAGTGGTCCTACCCCTGGAAGACCACACCCGGTGGTCACAACCTCACCGTCCGCGCCACCGACGGCGCCGGTCAGGTGCAGACGGAACAGCGCGCCCGGACCATCCCCGACGGCGCCAGCGGGTGGCACAGCGTGTTCGTCACCGCCACCTGACCGGCCACGCGCGCACTCGCGCACTCCCTCCGCCCATCACCTCCGCTCGCCCGATCCCTCCGCCCACCGCCTCCCCCCGCCCGCACGCACACACGCCACTCAGCGGCTCACACGGCACCCGATCCGGCGCCGCGGGAGCCGCTTCGTGGGGTGTGCGGGCGACCACGGAGCGTCCGATTCGGCCGCTCATTGATACAGATGCGTGCCAATTCCCGATACGCACCATCTTTTCTCCCGTCGGCATCGAATAAGGGTCATGACGTCGGGCTGTGGCCCGTACGGGGATCGGAGCCCGCGAAGTCGGTCCGTCCCCGCTGAGGCGGCCGACGGTGCGATCCGCGTGACGCGGTCCACCGGAGCCCGATGAGCGCGCCGACCGGATGCCGAGGGCACCGGACCGTGGCCATCGGAAACCGAGGGAGCCCACCATGACGGCAAGGCCCACCGAGGCGTTGACCCCCGATCGGGAGGGGGCGTCCGCCCGGGGCGATCCCCACGCCCCGCACACCGCCGTCGAAGGGATGCTCGCCTCGATACTGGCGGACGTCACCCACGTCGAGCGGGTGCCGGTGCGGAGCCACTTCTTCGACGAATTGGGCGCCGACTCGATGGTGATGGCGCACTTCTGCGCGCGGGTCCGCAAGTCCGAGGGGCTGCCGTCCGTGTCGATGAAGGACATCTACCGGAATCCGACGATCCGAAGTCTCGCGACGGCGCTCTCGGCGCCCGCTCCCGAGCCCTCCGGCGAGGCGATCGAGCCCGTCGGGCCGCGGCCGCCGGTGCTCCCTCCCCCGGTCGGCGTGCCGCGTCACCTGCTCTGCGGCGGGCTCCAACTGCTGGCCTTCCTCGGCTACTCCTACCTGCTCGCCCTCGCGGGCGTCCTGGGGTACGAGTGGGTCTCCGCGGGGACGGGAGTCATCGGGGTGTACCTGCGGTCGGTGTTGTTCGGCCTGGTCGTCCTCGTGTGGCTGTGCGGCTTTCCGATCCTGGTGAAGTGGGTGCTCATCGGCAGGTGGCGACCGTCCCAGGTCCGCGTCTGGAGCGTGCGCTACGTCCGATTCTGGATGGTCAAGACGCTCGTGCGCTCCGACCCGCTGGTGCTGTTCGTCGGCTCGCCGCTCTACGTCCTCTACCTCAGGGCGCTCGGCGCGCGGATCGGACCCGGCGTCGCCGTCTTCTCGCGGATCGTGCCGGTGTGCACGGACCTGCTGACCATCGGTGCCGGAGCGGTGGTCCGCAAGGACTCCCACCTCAGCTGCTACCGGGCCCACGCCGGTCTGATCCAGACGGGTCCCGTCACGCTCGGCGCGGACTCGGTGGTCGGCGACGCCACCGTCCTGGACATCGCGACCGGCCTGGGCGACCGCGCCCGGCTCGCTCACGCCTCCAGCCTGCACAGCGGGCAGACGGTGCCGGCCGGCGCGCACTGGCACGGCTCTCCCGCGCAGCCGGCCCCGGTGGACTTCCAGATGGTCGACCCGGCCGACTGCGGCACCTGGCGCCGGGCGCTGCACGGCGTCCTCCAGGTCCTGGCCGTGCTGCTCGTGTACCTGCCGCTGACGTTCGGCGGGGTGGGCCTCCTGCTTGCCGAGGCACCGCAGCTCGCCTCGGTCCTGGAGCCCGGTCCCACCGCGCTCTCCTCCTGGACGTTCTACGTCGAGGCGCTGACCGCCTCGGTGGTGGTCTTCTTCGGAGCCGTTCCACTGGGTCTCCTGGTGATCGCCGTCGTACCCCGCCTCCTGAGCCGAGCCCTCACCGCGGGTCGGGTGTACCGGCTGTACGGGTTCCACCACGGGGTGCACCGGGTGATCACCCTGATGACCAACAGGCGCTTCCTGAACCGCCTCTTCGGCGACAGTTCCGCCGTCGTCCACCACCTGCGGTGGTGCCTCGGCTACGACCTCTCGCGCGTCGTGCAGACCGGGTCGAACTTCGGCACGGAGGTGAAGCAGGACTCCCCGTACCTCAGTTCCGTGGGCAGCGGAACCATGGTCGCCGACGGCCTGTCGATCAACAACGCCGAATACTCCGGTAGTTCGTTCCGCGTGTCCCGGGTCGCGATCGGCCCCCGCAACTTCCTCGGGAACCGGATCGCCTACCCGGCCCGGGGCAGGACGGGCGACAACTGCCTGCTCGCGACGAAGGTCATGGTGCCCGTCGACGGGGCCATCAGGGAGGGTGTGGGCCTGCTGGGCTCGCCGAGCTTCGAGATTCCCCGATCGGTACTGCGGGACAGCGGCTTCGACGAGTTGCGGAGCGGTGCGGACCTGCGGCGCCTGCTGCCCGCCAAGAACCGGCACAACGCCGCCACCATGGCGTGGTACCTCGCCGTGCGCTGGCTGTACTTCTTCCTGGTCACCCTGCTCTTCGCGGTCGCGGCGGAGCTCTACGACGTGCTCGGCGCGGTGGTGATCGCTCTGGCCAACGTGCTCGTCGTGCTCCTCGGCACGGTGTACTTCGTGCTCGTCGAGCGGGCCGTCACGGCGCCGCACTCCCCCGGCCCGCTGTTCTGCTCGATCTACGACGTCCGCTTCTGGCGGCGCGAACGGTACTGGAAGGTGCCGTCGGACGCGTACCTGCGGCTCTACAACGGCACTCCGTTCAAGGGCCCGCTGTGGCGGCTGCTGGGCGCGCGGATCGGCCGCGAACTCTTCGACGACGGCTGCGGTCTGAGCGAACGGCCGATGGTCACCATCGGGGACCACTGCACCCTCAACGCCGGCAGCGTGGTGCAGTGCCACTCGCAGGAGGACGGTGCCTTCAAGTCGGACACCACCACGCTCGGTTCGCACTGCACGCTCGGCGTCGGCGCCCTGGTGCACTACGGCGTGACGCTCGGCGAGGGTGCGGTGCTCGCTCCCGATTCCTTCGTCATGAAGGGCGAGACGGTGCCGCGGTACGCGTACTGGGGCGGGAATCCGGCCCGGCAGATCGGTCCGGACGACGACTCGCGGCAGCGGAGGTGGGAGTGATGGGCAGGACCGGGACGACGGACGAGCGCTTCCCCGACCCCACGGCCACATACACGGACTCGGAGACGGGATACACGGACTCGGAGACGGAGGCGGCGGGAGGTTTCACGACCGTCCCGCGATGGACCCGTACACCGGTACCGGGCACGGCCACCCACCGCGCGGAGATCCCCGACGGCCTCCTGGCCGACCTCGACCACCTCGCCGACCGCCTCGGCGTGAGCCCGGCGTCGGTGCTGACGGCCGCGCACCTCAAGGTCCTCGGCGCACTGTCCGGGGAGTCCGAGGTCGTGGGAGCCTGCGTCCCCGCCCCGGGCCGCGACCCGCTGCCCTGCCGCGTGACGATCACGACCGATTCCTGGCGAACGCTGGTGCTCGACGTGCATCGCGCGCTGTCCGCGATGCCCGGCGCACCGGCCGCCCGCCGCGAGCCGTCCGTCGACATCGATGGGCACCGACCGCGAGTCCCCGGTTCCGTGCCGGTGATCGTGTTCGATCCGTACGGCGAGGACGACGGGCCCGCCGGCCGCCCCGACGACGGCTCGCCCCTGCGGATGTCGGTCACGCGCCGAGAGGACGGTCGACGCGGGTGGCGGCTGCGCCACCGGACGGACGCGCACGACCACGACTGCGCCGCGCGGATCGCGGGATACCACCGCACCGCGCTGGAACTGCTCACCGCCGACCCGGGCGCCGCACCGGGGCCACAGAGCCTGCTGGACGCGGCCGAACTCCACCACCAGATCGAGGAACTCGCCGGACCCCGGCGGGACCTGCCGCCGCTGCGAGCCCACGAGGTCTTCGCGCGACAGGCGAGGGCGCACCCGAACGCGGTCGCCGTCGTGCGGGGCGGGCGGCAGTGGACGTACGGGGAACTCGACGCACGCGCCAACCGGCTGGCCCACGCCCTGCTGTCTCAAGGCCTGTGCGCGGAGGACGTGGTGGCCGTGGTCGGCGAGCGCGACCTCGGCTGGACGGCAGCCGTCCTCGGGGTCCTGAAGGCGGGCGGCGTCTACCTGCCCGTCGAACCGCACTTCCCGGCCGACCGCGTCACCGCGATGCTCGGTCGGGCCGCGTGCCGGTTCGCACTGGTCGGGTCCGGTGACACCGACCCGCTGGACCGGGCGCTGGCCTCCATGCCTGAGGTCCGGGTCCTGCCCGTCGAGGCGGCGGACGACGAGAGCCTGGACGCCACGGACCCCGGCGTGCGCGTCCGCCCGGAGTCCGCGGCTTACATCTACTTCACCTCGGGTTCCACCGGCGAACCCAAGGGGGCGATGTGCGAGCACGCCGGCCTGCTGAACCACCTCTACGCCAAGATCGACGACTTGGGGATCACCGAGGGAACGGTCGTCGCCCAGAGCGCGCCCCAGTGCTTCGACATCTCCCTGTGGCAACTGCTCTCCGCCCTGCTCACCGGCGGCCGGACGCATCTGGTCGAACAGGAGGCCGTCCTGGACGTCCCGCGCTTCCTCGACACCCTCGTCCTGGGTCGGGTCAACGTGCTCCAGGTGGTCCCCTCCTATCTCGACGCGGTCCTGTCGTGTCTGGAGCGCGCCCCCCGCGAACTGCCGGACCTGCGCTGCGTCTGCGTCACCGGCGAGGCGGTCAAGCGGGAACTCGTCCAGCGCTGGTTCGCCACCGAGCCCGGTGTACGGCTGGTCAACGCGTACGGGCTCACCGAGACCTCCGACGACACCAACCACCACGTCATGGACCGGGCGCCGGACTCCGCCCGCGTCCCCCTCGGCCGGCCCGTGAACAACGTCCGCGTCTACGTCGTCGACGCGGACCTGTCGCCCGTGCCGCTCGGCGCTCCCGGCGAGATCGTGCTCTCGGGCGTCTGCGTGGGCCGCGGGTACGTCAATGACCCGGAGCGCACCCGACTCGTCTTCGGCGCCGACCCGCACCGCCCGGGCAGCCGCCTCTACCGCAGCGGCGACCGCGGCCGTCGCCTGCCGGGCGGGGAGGTGGAGTTCCTCGGGCGCCGCGACCACCAGGTGAAGATCCGCGGTTTCCGCATCGAGGTGGACGAGATCGACAACGCCTTGTCGCGGGTGCCCGGCATCCGCGACGGTGCGGTGGTGGCCGCGGAACGCCCGGGCCGCGGCCGGTACCTGGCGGCCTTCTACACGGGAAGCGGCCCGCTCCCGGCGCACGAGGTGCGGGACCGGCTGGGCGCGAGGCTCCCCGCGTACATGGTCCCGTCCGTGTTCCAGTGGCGCCCGGACCTGCCGCTGACCCCCAACGGCAAGATCGACAAGCGGGCCCTGATCGACCTGGCGTCCGCACACGACCCGGCGGTCGAGGACCGGCATCGGCCGCCCGGCACGCCCACCGAACGGCGCATCGCCGCCGCGTGGGCCGGCGCCATGGGCATCCCGGCGGATCGGATCGGCCGCCAGGACGGGTTCTTCGACCTCGGGGGCACCTCGCTGGCCGCCCTCAGGGTCGCCGTCTCCCTGGACCGGACGATCTCCCTCAAGGACCTGACCCGACACCCGGTCCTCGCCGACCTCGCCCGACTGGTCGAGAGCCGCACCGCGCGCCCCGACCCGTCGACTCAACCGCACCCCGACCCGCCGGCCGAACGCCGGCCCGACGCGATCGACGCGATCGACGCGATCGACGCGATCGACGCGATCGACGCGATCGACGCGATCGACGCGATCGACGCGATCGACGCGATCGACAGGAGAATCCGATGACCGCCACCCTCCCGTCCACGCTCCTCGACACCCGCCCCCGGCCGGACGAACTCCCGATCCTGCGCGTCGAGACCGCCGACCCCACCGACTGGGTGGCCCGACACCGGGACGCGCTGCGCGCGGCGACCGTCGACCACGGGGCCGTCCTGGTACGCGGTCTGGACATCGACGACGCGCCACGGGTCGGCGCGATCCTGCACCGGCTCGGTGCGCCGCCGGTGACCGAGAGGGAGGCATTCGCGCCCCGTCACACGTACGCGGAAGGCGTCTACTCCTCGACGAAGTGGCCCACGAACCAACCCATGTGCATGCACCACGAACTCAGCTACGCCCACGCGTTCCCGTCACTGATGCTCTTCGGATGCGTCCAGGCGCCCGAGGAGGGCGGTGCCACCGCGGTGGCCGACTCGACGGCGGTCCTCGAAGCCCTGCCGAGTAAACTGACCGACCGGTTCGAACGGGAGGGGTGGATCCTCACCCGCAGCTACAACGACGAGATCGGAGCCTCCGTCGCGGAGGCCTTCGGCACCGAGGACCGGGACGTGATCGCACGCCACTGCCGGGACAACGCGATCGACTTCGACTGGCTGCCGGACGGCACGCTGCGCACCACACAGCGTCGCAGCGCCGTGGTGCGCCATCCGATCGGCGGGCAACGGTGCTGGTTCAACCAGATCGCCTTCCTCAACGAGTGGACGCTCGACCCCGAGATCCGCGAGTACCTCGTCGACGAGTACGGCGCCGACGGACTGCCCTTCAACACCCTTCACGGCAACGGCGAACCCCTCACCGAGGACACCGTCCGGCGCATCAACTCGGTGTACGAGGCCCACACCGTCCGTCGGCCCTGGCGGACAGGGGACCTGCTGCTGCTGGACAACCTCCGCACCGCACACGCCAGGGAACCCTTCCGGGGTCCGAGAGACGTGGTCGTGGCCATGGCCGATCCTCTGCGGCTGCCGGACTGCGCGCCGACCATCGAGGTGACCGTCCCATGACCACCACCGACGCCCACACGACGGCGACACCGACGCGGGCTCCGGCTCGGAGCCCGGCAGCGCCCGCGGCACCGGACCCGGCCCCGGATCCGATGGCTCGTCGGACCGCGTCGCCCGAGCCGATCTCCGTTCCCCCGCTCTCCGTCCCCCCGCTCTCCATCCCCCCGTTCGCCGTGATCCCGGGAGAGCAGGTCCGGCATGCCCTCCAGGGGCGCGAGGAACACCTGGTGAAGGTGGTCGAGGAGACGTACCGGCTGCACGGCGCCGGCCGGTCGGTGAACCCGCCGTCCACGTTCCTGCGCTTCGCGGACCGTCCGTCGTCCCGGATGATCGCGCTGCCCGCCTCCATCGGCGGAGCGGACCCCGTGGACGGGCTGAAGTGGATCTCCAGCTTCCCGGGGAACGTCTCGGCGGACCTGCCCAGGGCCTCGGCCGTACTGATCCTCAACGACCCCGTCACGGGCTACCCGTTCGCCTGTCTGGAGAGTTCCATCATCAGCGCGAGCAGAACCGCGGCCTCCGCCGCCCTGGCCGCCGACTGGCTCACCCGCGGCCGGTCCCGGCCGCCGCGCGTCGGGTTCTTCGGCACGGGACTGATCGCGCGCTACGTGCACACGTTCCTGGCGGCCACCGGCTGGACCTTCGACGAGATCGGGGTCCACGACCTCAGCGCCCGCAGTTGCGCGGGCTTCCGGCTGTACCTGGAACAATCGGGCGCGCCGGGCCGGATCACCGTCCACGACGACCCGGAGAGCCTGATCCGTCTCAGTGACCTGGTGGTCTTCGCGACCGTCGCCGACCGGCCGCACGTGGAGGACCCCGCGTGGTTCGCCCACGCTCCGGTGGTGCTGCACATCTCGCTGCGCGACCTCGCGCCGCGGGTCCTGCTGGCTTCGACCAACATCGTGGACGACGTCGACCACTGTCTACGGGCCGCCACGTCCCCGCATCTGACCGAACAGCTCACGGGCGACCGCCGGTTCGTCCGCGGGACGTTGGACGACGTGATGGCCGGTCGGGTGACGGTGGGCGGGGACGGGCCCGTCGTGTTCTCCCCGTTCGGCCTCGGAGTGCTCGACCTGGCCGTCGGCAAGTACGTCTACGACGAGGTGAACCGGTCCGGGGAACTCCAGGTCATCGACCACTTCTTCCACGAAGTGCGCAGGTACGGATAGAGGAGGCCATCGTGCACGTCATATCCGTCCCCCAGGCGTTCAACGAGGAAGAGCTGTACGTGGACCTCCGACCCACCCTCGGATGCCCGCTGTTCCTGAAGTGCGAGGGCTTCAACTTCGCCGGCTCGGTCAAGTTGAAGGCCGCGGCCGAGATGGTGGAGTCCGCCGAGCGAGAAGGGATCCTGACACCCGGTTCGACCCTCGTGGAGTCCTCGTCCGGGAACCTGGGCGTGGCACTGAGCGTGATCGCGGCGAGCAAGGGGTACCGGTTCGTCTGTGTGACCGACTCCCGCTGCAATCTGGCGACCCGGTTGATGATGGAGGCGTTGGGCAGTGAGGTCCACGTCGTCACCGGCCACGAGGACAACGGCAGCTTCCTCACGGCACGGCTCGACTACGTGCGCCGGCTGTGCGCGCGGGACCCGCGGTACGTGTGGCTCAGCCAGTACACCAACCCGGCCAACTGGCGGGCCCACTACAACCGGACGGCTCCGGCCATCGCCCGCGCCTTCCCCCGGTTGGACGTCCTGTTCGTGGGAGCCGGAACCACCGGCACGCTCATGGGCTGTGCCCGCTGGTTCAGCCAGTGGCACCGTCCGGTGACCGTCGTCGCCGTGGACAGCGTCGGATCCGTGACGTTCGGCGGAGCGCCCGGGCGCCGCATGATCCCCGGTCTGGGGATGAGCGTTCGCCCTCCGCTGCTCGACGAGTCCTTCGTGGACGAGGCGGTGTGCGTCGAGGAGAAGGACACCATCCGCACCTGCCGCCTCCTCGCCCGACGGGGTTTCCTGTTCGGCGGCTCGACCGGCACGGTGGTCGGCGGCGCGACGCAATGGCTGGCCCGGCACGACACCGCGGGCCTCACCGCCGTCGCCATCGCCCCGGACCTCGGCGAGCGCTACCTCGACACGATCTACCAGACCAACTGGGTGGAGGGCCTCTTCGGTGAGGACACCGGACTCCAACTGCTGGGCCCCGACCCCCTCGACGCACCGTAGGAGCCCCGGGCGCGCACGTTCCCGTGGCGCCCGGGGTGTCGGATCAGACGTCGTCCCGGCGTCCCAACAGTCCCAGGAGTCGCTGTCGAGGACTCGCGTGCCCGGGGAGGGGCACGGCGGGCGCGTACATGCCCGTGGCGGCGAACCGCCCCGCCATCGGGGTGACGGCCGCCAGGCACGCGTCCACGGACTCGTCGTCCAGGGAAACCTCGACGCCCCCGGCCCGCGCGAGGTCCCAGGTGTGAACGAGCGGCTCGATGGCGGCGGTCGCGAGCACCCATTGGGACGACACCTCGCCGTGGTGCGAGGGAACGAGCCCGTTCGGGTCGGTGACCTCAAGCAACTCCCGCATGGACGTGTACGCGGCGAGCCAGTCCGCCTCCGGGTCCCCCGTGACGAGTTCGAGCGGATCCGGTCGGGGCGCGCGCGGCCCGTCTCCGGTGAGCAGGGCCGCGATCTGCCGCTGCCCGTCGATGACGTGTCCCAGCACGTGCAGGGTGGTCCATCCGGGGCAGGGCGAGGGGCTGCGCAGGCGGTCGGCCGGGATGCGGCGCAGGACGTCGCCGACGCCGTCCAGGGCCCGCTGGTAGCGGGCGACGGTCGGGTTCATCGTGAGTCCTCCGGGCGGCCTTGCGGACCGTCCTGCGAGCCGTCCTGCGGGCGGGGTGTCGGGAAGTGCGGGCACAGGGCGTGCCAGGCGGCCTCGGCCAGTGCCGTCGCCTCCGCGGCGGGTGTGGCGGCCTCGTCGGGCAGCCGGCCGCGCGTGTACGCGTGGGCGGGGCCGATCCACACGGCGACGAGCACGCCGAGTGCGGGTGTGTCGTCCCAGCCTCGGGCCCGCAGCCAGCGGGCGACGGTCAGGAAGAACTCCCGGCTGTGGGCCGTGATCACGGGCGCGTCGCGGGGCGCGCTCCAGTCGGGTGGCGCCAACAGGAACGCGGCGTGCCTCGGGTTGGCCTCCACCCACGCGAGGTGGCGGCGCACGACCCCTTCCACTCCGGCGCGCAGCCCGGCCATGGGGGTCAACACGGCCGACAGTTCGGCCTGGTGCAGTTCGAGGCCTTGAAGGTAGACCGCCTCGGCGAGTTCGTTCTTGGTGCGGAAGTGGTGGAAGAAGCTGCCGTTGCTGACGTCCGCGCGCTTGCGGACCTGTTCCACCGTCGTGCGCTGGACACCGTTCTCAAGGAAGCAGTCCAGCGCGGCGGTGAGGATGCGTTCACACGTGGCGGAACCCGTCATGACCGCCAGAGTACTGCTCTAGAGTGCTGCTCCACCAGACTGAGGGGGCGTCAATTGGCCTTGAGGGGGTGTTCGGGAGTGAGAACCGCGGCGATGCGCTCGGCGATCTTCTCGGCCTGGTTGCCCTCGGGGCTCTTGGGTCCCTTCGTGGTCGAGACCGCGATGGAGAGGCGGTCGGCCGGCAGGTAGGCCTGGATCGCCGCGTATCCCGAGAAGGACGGGTTCGTCAGGATCCAGCCGTTGATGACCAGGACGCCGAATCCGAAGTGCGTGGCGGGGGTGTTCGTCAGGCAGACCGTGGCCGGGCAGTCGGCCGTGGCGCGGCCCAGGCCGATCGTGCCCGGGTCGAGCTGGGTCTTGAAGGACTGCGCGGACAGCAACTCACCGGTGCCGATGCCCCGGGCCGAACGGGCCAGGTCGCAGATGTCGCCGGTGAGGACGGCGCCGCGGGCCGTGGTCCACGACGGGTTCCAGAAGGTGGATTCCTCGTACCTGCCGCGCTCCGAGGTGAAGGCGTGCAGTACGGCGGCCGGGATCTCCGGGGTGTACTGGTTGCCGGTCTGGCTCAGGCCGAGCGGGCCGAAGACGCGTTCGGTGAGCAGGCGCTGCAACGGCATGCCGCTGATCTTCTCCAGTGCCGCGCCGAGCAGTTGGAAGTTGGCGTGCGAGTAGCTCCAGTTGGTGCCGGGCTTGTAGAGGAGCGGCTGCGAGGTGGCGTAGTCGTTCACGTCGTTCGCGGTCCACTCGCGGAAGGGGGCGGCTTCGAGGGCGGCGAGGAACTTCGGGTCGGTGACGTAGTCGTGGAGGCCCGACGTGGAGGCGCCGAGCATCCGCAGGGTGATCTCCGAACCGTGCGGCAGGTCGGGCAACCACCGGGAGACCGGATCGTCCAGTGCGACTTTGCCCTGCTCGACGAGCTGGAGCAGGACGGTCGCCATGTAGACGATGCCCACGGATCCCGTGCGGAAGTGCATCGACGGTCGGGCGGGGACGCCCGTCATCGACTCGCCGAGGGCCGTGGTGAGCACGTCCTCGTCGCCGGAGGTGACGCGCAGGATCACCGAGTTCAGATCGAACTCCCGCCGTGCCCGCTCGGCGATGTCGAGGACCTGCCTCGCCCGGCCCTGGGCGGGGCCCGGCGAGGCGGCGCAGCCTCGCGGCGCCGGAGCGGTGGAGACCGACGCGGCGGTCCCGGCCGGAACGACCGCGGCGAGCAGGCCGGCGAGGGCGAGCAGTACCGTCCGAGTACGCCTCATCCTCACAGTGTGGGCGAGCACCCGAACCGGCGCATTCCGCCTGGAAACGCCCTGGTCACGCCCGGCCCCCACCGGAATCGCAGGGGCAGGGGGCGGGCCGGCCGCCGAGGGACCTGCCGTGCCGTTGCCGGGCGGGTCCTGTCAGGGTGGGCGGGTGACGGAGATCGAGGGTGACGGGCCGGACGCGTTCCGACGGAGCGGCGGGGGCGGCCGGCTGTACGCGTACCGCGTGCGCGGACGCGAACGCGGCGCGGTGGTGCTGTGGCTCGGCGGACGCGGCGACACGCCCGACCGGGTGGTCGCCCTGCCGGCGGCCGGACACCGTTGCCTGCCGGTGTTCGCGACGGCCCGGCGGGCGAGGACGTACGCGGATCGGCGGGGGCGCGGGCTCGCGGCCCACGAGGTCGGTCTGCTGGACCTGACGCGGGTCCAGCGATGGCTGGACGATCCGGTGGGTCGCACGGCGCCCCCGGGTGCGGTGTTGGAGGCGTGGAACTTCTTCGAGGATCTGGCCCGTGGCCTGGGCGCCGTCGATCGGCTGCCCCGGCAGGAGGCGATCCACGACGGCGCCTACGAGAAGTTGTTCGCGGGCGAGTGCTCCACCTGGACTCCCGCCGAGGAAGGGGCGGTACGGGGGCTCCTGGCCGCCGGGGTGGAGCTGTGGAACTCCTGCCCGGTGGTCGTGAACCCTCGGACCCGGGCGGTCGTCCGCGGTGCGGCGGCCGCGCCCGGGGCCGGGTGACACGTTCGCGCGCCGCCGTGTCGCGCGCGCCCGGCCTGGGTGCGCCCGCCCGGGGTGCGCCCGCCCGGAGGGCTCGGCGCGGCGGTACCGGGGGCGCCGCGGCGGCGCCACTACCCTCGGCTCATGGCAGACACGTTCGAGCACACACCTCAGGTCTGGACCGCCGGGCGCCTCCGGTCCGTCCTCGCGGGACTCCCCGACGACACCCCGATCCACGTCGGCGTGGCGGACGCGCCGGGCGACTTCGACGCCTACGGCGAGTTCGTCCTGGTCGACGCCGAACCCGTGGAGGTCGACCTCGCGGACCTCACGGACCTCAACGACCCCTCGTACTCCGCCGACTCCTCGGACTCGGGCCTCTCCCGGGGCGACACGGCCCCCGAGGTGCGGTTCACCCTCTTCGCCGACGCCAAGGCGGGCGTGTACCACCTCGACGTGGACTGACCCTCTCGCACGCTCCCCCACCCGCCCCGCCAGGCGCCGAACAGCACACCCGGCGGGGCTTCGCACGGTTCAGGCGGAGGCGCCGCCGTCGACCACCAGGTCGGCGCCGACCACGGAAGCGGCCTCCCGCGAGGCCAGGTACAGCACGGCCGCCGCGATCTCCTCGGTGGAGGACACCCGACCCAGGGGCGACTCGTCCTTCATGCGAAGCGCGCGGCCCTCGTCGCTCTCGCCCGGCTCCAGGGACATTCCGGTGGCCGACGGGCCGGGGCTGACCGCGTTCACGCGCACCCCGTCGGCGATGTGGTCGAGGGCCGCGGCGCGGGTCAGGGCGGATACGGCCGCCTTGGTCGCGATGTAGCCGGCCGCGCCCTGGACGCGGGTGTGTGCGCCCAGGTTGGAGGAGATGTTGACGATCGCCCCGCCGGTCGGCTGACGACGCATCTGGGCGACCTCGGCCTGGAGGCCGAGGAGCACACCGGTCACGTTGACGTCGAGCATGGTGCGCCACTCTTCCTCGGGCAGGTCGGCGACGGCCGTTCCGCCCCGGAAGATGCCCGCGTTGTTGACGGCGACGTCGAGGCTGCCGAAGCGTTCGACCGTACGGTCGACCAGGGCCCGGACGTCCTCGGCGCGGGTCACGTCCGCGGTGACGGCGACGGCCGCGCCTCCCCGCTTCTCGATGAGCGCGACCGTCTCGTCCAACGAGGCGGCCGTACGGCCGGCCACGACCACGGAGGCTCCCTCGGCGGCGAAGGCGAGGGCGACGGTCCGGCCTATGCCGGAGCCGGCGCCGGTGACGAGCACGGTCTTGTCGACGAAGCGCGTGGAGACGGGTGCGGTCATGGGTGTGGGCATGGGTGTGGGCATCGAGGTGAGGCTCCTTGTCGAGTGATGGGTCGATTGCTATTCGACCGAACGTTCCAGAATGAAGGCAGGGCGGAACACGATCCGGGGCAGCCCCTCAGTCGAGCAACTCCAGCGCCTGCTCGGCCGCCTCCCGCACCCGGGCGGGATCACCCGAGACCTTGCCGACCACACGCAAGCCCTGCATCAGCACCAGGAGCATCCGGGCGAGCGCGCGCGGATCGCGCCCCTCGGGCAGTTCGCCCTGGGCGCGGGCTCGGGTGAGCGCCGAGTGCAGCAGGGTCTCGACGTGATTCCAGCTCGCCTCGACCCGGCGGGCGGCTCCCGCGTCGCGCGCCCCCAACTCGGCGGCGGCATTGACGATGAAGCATCCGTCCTGGCGTCCGTCGTCGGATCCGGCCTCGTCGGCGAAGCGGCGCACGACCGCACGCACGGCCGGCAAGGCCGGTCCCGGCTGGGACAGTTCCGACAGGAGCCCCGGATCACGGTTCTCCGCGTACCGGTCCAACGCCTTCAGGTACAGCGCGTACTTGTTGCCGAACGTGGCGTAGATGCTCGCCCGCCCCACCCCGAGGCATTCGACGAGATCCGCCATCGACGTCGCTTCGTAGCCGCGCCGCCAGAACAGCTCCAGGGCTGCCTGCAACGCGACGTCCGGATCGAATTCCTTGGTCCTGGCCACGCCGGGGAGCCTAGACCATTCTGAAACGATCAGTCAAATATACTGTGGGTGGATCGTGTTGCGCGAGGAGACGACCGAGCCGGGTCAGTCGGCGGATCGGAGTCGGGAGGCGGCTTCCTCGGCCTCGCGCACGACGCGCCGGGTGTCCACGTCGAGCAGTCGGCCTTCGAGGACGAGTGGTCGGCCGTCCACGAAGACCGCGTGGACGTTCTCCGGCCGACCGTTGAAGACGATCTGGTTGACCCGATCGAACCGCGGCGCGAAGTTGAGCGTGGCAGGGTCGATCACGATGACGTCGGCCCGCTTGCCCGGGGTCAACGACCCGATCCGGTCGGCCATGCCGATCGTCTCGGCCCCGCCGAGGGTGGCGGCCCGCAGCACGTCCTCGACCCCCGGGTACACCCCGGCGTCCTGCGAGCGGGCGCGTTGGAGGCCGACGGCACTCTTCATGAGGGCGAAGAAGTCCGAACTGTCGTTGGTACCGCCGTCCTGACCGAGCCCCACCTTGACGCCCCGCCGGCCGAGATCCGGTAGTCGCATGACTCTCGAGGCGAGCCGCATGTTGCTCAACGGGCAGTGCGCCAGCCGCACGTCGTGGTCCGCGACGGCGGCGATCTCCTCGTCGGTCAGGTGGATCGCGTGGTTCATCAGGAGCCGAGGGCCGAACGCCCCGATGCCGCCGAGCACGTCGAGCGGCTGGTCCGCGCGCTGCTCGGCGCGCTCCAGGACGTGACTGTTGAGCATGAGGCCGAGGTCTTGGGCGATCTCCCAGTGGAGGCGGTTCAGCCCTTCGATGGGCCGGGCCGCATGGGTGGCGATCTGCGCCGACGCCAGCGGAGCCGGGTCGATCAGCTCCTTCTTCACCCGGGGCAGGAGGGCGGCCTGCGGTTCCGCCTGGAACATGGCGTAGGTGAAGCGCACTCCGGTGTCGGTCAGGGCCCGCACGTACCGCTCGGTGGTGTCATAGCCGATCGCGTCCACCCAGTCCACGAGCGTGGTGACGCCGGACCGCAGGGAATCGAGGGCCGCCAGCCGCACGAAGCGGTACATGTCGGCGGGTGTGATGCGGGGGAACGTCGGACGATTGCAGGCCGCCAACCAGCCGAACAGATCGCGGTCCGCGCATCCGCCCCGCATCGAGGACTGCCACAGGTGCGTGTGGACGTCGACGAAGCCCGGAAGGACCAGCTTGCCGGAGGCGTCGATCACCCGTGCGCCGGGGGGCGTCGGGAGATGGGCGCCGACGGCGGCGACCGCGCCGTCCCGCAGGACGACGTCGGCGTGTTCGACGGCGCCCAGCGGGCCGTCCCCCACGCCGGCGTCCATCGTCAGGACGAGGGACGCGTTCCGGAGCACGGTGGCCCGGCCGACCGGGCCGCCACCGCTCCCGGGGCGGTCCCTCGCCCGCACCCGCGTCGCCGCACCGAGGACGAGGGGAGCCGCGGCCGCCATGCCCAGGCCCGTCAGCACGCCGCGGCGGCTGGGTGCTCCGCGGGGCGACCGGGAGGGGGGCGGCTCGGACGGCCGGACGGCGGACGAGGAGGTGGCGGGACACGCGCCGTGTGGATCCATGTCGTTGTGCCTCCCGACGGAGTCTGGGCGGATCCCTGTCCCGCGGGCCGGGCGGTACGCCGGGGGAACGGGGAGGGTATCCGGATGGTGCGCCGGACCACGCGTTCCCGATAGGGGTGCGTCAACAGTTTGTTTCGGACGTCAACAGTTTGTTTCAAACGGCAGGAGGGGCGCGACCGCTTCGCACCGCCGGCCCCACGGCCCGACGGCCACCCGATCGGCCCAGCAGCGCGCGCCCTCCCCCGCTGCCGACGCTTGACTGGCTGTCGGGGTCGGCACGTCCTGCGGCGTGATGGGAGGTGTCATGTCGTGGAAGGAACGGCTGCGAGACCGGCGCGCCCGGACCGAGGAGCGGTTCCCCGTCGTCACCGAACTGACGGGGCGCCTCCTGTCGACGAACCTCCTGGACGGGGCGACCCGGCTGGCTTCCCAGGCCTTCCTGGCGTCCGTGCCGCTCTTGTTCGCCGTGGCCGCCTTCGCACCCCAGAGCGTGCGCGATCAGTTGCGGGAATCGTTGCGGACCGTGTTCGGCCTGACGGGCCAGGCCGACGCACAACTCCAGCAGGTGTTGGGCTCCTCCACCGGCAAGAGCCTGCGCGAGACCACGGGCACCATCGGCCTGCTGATGGCCCTGATCTCGGCCACCAGTTTCAGCCGCGCCATGGCAAGGGTCTGCGAACGCGCCTGGCGACTGCCGAAATCGCGTACCCGGATCGCCGTCTGGCGCTGGTTCGCCTGGTTGCTCGCCCTGCTGCTGGTGGTCTTCATGGAGGGCCCGATCCGCGAGGGGTTCGGGGCGGGCCTGTGGGTCGGGATCCCCTTGTCCTTCCTCCTCGGGGTCGGCGTCTGGCTGTGGACCCAGCACCTGTTCCTCGCCGGCCGGATCGGCTGGATGGCCCTGTTGCCCGGCGCCGTCCTCTCCTCGGTCGCCACGACCGTGCTGTCGCTGAGCGCCGCCCTCTACATGCCGACCGCGCTCAACCGGGCACTGCACGAGTACGGCTCCCTCGGCTTGGTGCTGACCCTCCTGTCCTGGCTCATCGCGATCTGCGCCACCGTCACGTTCGCCGTGACCATCGGCGCGGTCCTGGCGCAGGAGCCGCCGCTGAATCGCTTTCTCACGACCGATCGGAGTACTCCGTGACACACGCCCAGGACGCGGAAGTCGCCCGCTTGCGAGCCCAGGTGGCGGAGTTGTCCCGTCCGCACCGGACACTGCGTTCCACCCTGTCCGCCATCCTCATGGTCCTCGTCCTCGTCCTCACTCCGCTGGCCGTCGTCGCCTCCTGGACGTCCTCCTTGCTGGGCGACACCGACCGCTACGTCGCCACCATGGGTCCGCTCGTCGACGACCGGGCCGTCCAGGAGGCGGTGGGCGCTCGCGCGGCGCAGGCCGTGACCAAGCACCTGGATCTGGACACCCTGCTACAGGAGGCGGCGCCGGAGGACCGCCCGATGCTCTCGAAGGCCCTGGGCAAACTGGGGTCGCCGATCGAGGGCGCCGTGGCGAGTTTCGTCGGCAAGGAGGCCACGAACGTCGTCGCCAGTTCCTGGTTCCAGACCTTCTGGACGGATGCCAACCGGCGTATCCACGCCGCCATGGTCAAGGCGCTCACGGGACAGGGCGGCGGCGCCGTGAAGTTGACCGACGACGCGGTGACCATCGACCTCGCCCCCGTGATCGACCAGCTGAAGCAGCGACTGGTCGATGCCGGCCTCGGCGTCGCGGCGAAGGTCCCGGAGATCCACACCGATTTCACCGTCGTCCAGTCGAAGGACGTCAAGAAGGCCCAGACGGGCTTTCGGCTGCTCCAGATCCTTGGTACCTGGCTGGCCGTCGTGGTGGTGTTGATCGCCGCCCTGGCCGTGTGGCTGGCCCGGCGCCGCCGGCGCGCGCTGACGACCGTCGCCCTGCTGATCGCCGCCGGCGCCCTGCTGTTGGGGCTGGGGCTGGTGATCGCCCGGGCTCTGTACCTGGACGCCCTGCCCGCGGGGGTCTCCTCCGACGCGGCGGCCGCCGTGTTCGACCAGCTGGTGCGCTTCCTGCGGACCGCCGTGCGGTCGGTCGCCGTACTCGGTGTGGCGGTCGCCCTGGGTACCTGGCTCAGCGGTCCCGGTCGCCGCGCCGGCCAGGTGCGCCACCTGTGGTCGGCGGGCATCGACGCCACCCGGGGAGCCGCCGAGCAGATGGGGATGCGGCTGGGCCCGGTGGGGCCCTTCGTGCACCGCTGGAAGCGCCGGCTGGTCCAGGCGGTCCTGGCGGTGGGTGCCCTGACGCTCGCGTTGTGGTCCTATCCCACCGGGTGGGTCGTCGTCGGCATCGTCCTGGCGGTCCTGTTCGCCATCACGGTGATCGAGTTCCTCGACGCGAGGCCGGTCGGTCCTGCGGAACGCGAGGCGGCGCGGCCGACAGGGCCGACGGGGACACCGGGAGCACCGGGAGCACCGGGAGCGTAGGGAAGCGTACGGAGGTCCCCCGCGCGCCGACGGAGGCTGCGCACGGAAGGCCTCCGTGAGCCTCACCCGTCCGGCCCGCCTGCCCTGCGGATGCCGTCGGGTGGACCGAACCTGGTGGGGACCGTCACCGGCAGTGGCTACACGGAGGGGGCTCGGCAGTCTTGACAGAGTCGCAGCGACAACCGACCCTCCGTCAGGCCCTCACCGCGCCGGGAACGCTGCGGCTGCTCCTGGCGTCCGCGCTCGTCGGCATCCCGGTCTCGCTCATCGCCTTCGTCTTCATCGGTTTCGAGCACAAACTCCAGCACTGGGTGTGGGAGTCCGCGCCCGAGGCGCTCGGCTATTCCGTGTCGCCGTGGTGGTGGGGTCTGCCCACGCTGGCTCTCGCCGGACTGCTGGCCGCGCCCGTGATCACCCGGATGGCCGGCGCGGGCGGTCACGTACCCGTCTTCGGAATCGGCGGGGCGACGACCACGCCCCGCGAGCTGCCGAGCGTCGCCCTGGCCGCGCTGGTCTGCCTCCCCCTCGGTGTGATCCTGGGACCCGAGGCACCCCTCATGGCGCTGGGCAGCGGCATCGCGCTGATCTGCGTCCGTGCCGCGCGGCGCGCCGCCCAGCCCCAGTTGACGGCCGTACTCGGGATGGCGGGTTCCACCGCCGCCATCAGCACCATCTTCGGCAGCCCGCTGATCCCGGCCGTGATGGTGCTGGAGGCCGCCGGGCTCGGTGGCGTGCGGCTGGTCGTACTGATCCTGCCCGCCCTGGTCGCCAGCGGCGTCGGCGCCCTGGTGTTCACCGGATTCGGCCACTGGACCGGTCTCAGCATCGGTTCGCTGGCCCTCCCGCAGAAGCCGCCCTCGGAACTGCTCGACGCCGCCGACTTCCTGTGGGGCATCCCCATGGCGGCCCTGATCGGGGCGCTCGTCGCCGCGGGAAAGCTCCTGGGCCTGCGGACCCACCGGCTGGTGGGCGTCTCCGCGGTCCGGATCATCCTGTGCGCCCTGGCCGTCGGCATCTCCATCACCGCCTACGCCCTGGCCACCGGGCGTTCCCCGGGCGAGGTGGCGCTGTCCGGCCAGATCGTGATCGGCGCGCTGGCTGCCGACCCGGGGGCCTGGGCGGTGGGCTCGCTGGTGGCCCTGGCCGTCTTCAAGCTGATCGGCTGGGGCATCGCGCTGGGCAGCCTCCGTGGTGGTCCCATCTTCCCGGCCATCACCATCGGGGCCGCGGTCGGCATCGCCTGTGGCGGCCTTCCCGGCTTCGGCATGGCCCCCGCCCTGGCCGCCGGCATCTGCGCCGCGGGAGTCGCGGCCACCCGTCTGCCGGTCACCGGCGTCGTGCTGGCCGCCGCCCTGCTCGGCAAGGACGCGATCACCCTGATGCCGCTGATGGTGATCAGCTCGGTCACGGCCTTGCTCGTCGAGGTCCTGCTGGACCGTCCGCGGGCGTCCGGCGTGGAGATCGACGTGGGTGACGCGAAGACCGGATGAGGATCCGCCGGCCAGCGGCGGCCGGCGGCCGATGTCAGCCCGCGGGCGCCGAAGACGACGCGGAGATCGGCGCCGCCCGCGGATCCGGTGGGACGTCCGCGTGCACACGCGGGTGGGGCAGGACCCGGTCCAGTGCCCGAGGCAGCCACCAGTTGGCACGGCCCATGAGGAACATCGCGCTCGGCACGAGCACGAGCCGCACCACCGTCGCGTCGAGGATGACGCTGACGGCCAGCCCCACCGCCAGCATCTTGACCACGACGGTGGGCGACGCGGCGAAGGAGAGGAAGACCGCGGTCATGATCAGCGCGGCGCTGGAGATGACCCTGCCGGTGACGGCCAGTCCGGTGCCGACCGCGAGGGTGTTGTCCTTGGTGCGCCGCCACGTGTCGGCGATGGAGGAAAGAAGGAAGATCTCGTAATCCATCGACAGGCCGAACACGATCGCGAACATCATCATCGGCACGTACGACTCGATGGGCACGGGCTCCGACAGCCCGAGCGGGCCGCTCCCCCAGCCCCATTGGAAGACCGCGACGAGGATGCCGTACGAGGCCCCCGTCGTGAGCAGGTTCATGACCACCGCCTTGAGCGGGATCACCGCGCTCCGGAACACGGCGATGAGCAGCAGGAGCGCTGCCGCCAGGACGATGCCGATGATGACGGGGAGCCGGCGGGTGACGGTGTCGCGGAAGTCCAGCCGGCCCGCGGTGCTGCCGGTGAGGTACGCGTGCGCGCCACTGCCCTCCAGCGCCTCGGGCACGGTGGTGGCGGTCAGGGTGGTGAACAGGTCTCCGGTGCCCGCGGACTGGGGGCCGGTGGAGGGAGTGATCGTGGAGATCAGGACCTTGCCGTCGGGGCTCGGGGTGAGGGGTGTGAACCGGTCGATGCCGTCCGTGTCCCGCAGCGCCGCGGTGAGGTCGCCTCCGATCCGGTCGGCGGGAGCGGTCGCCCCTTCCAGGTCGGTGACGAGGACGAACGGACCGTTCGCGCCGGGGCCGAAGCCCGGCCCCCGGCCCCCGGCGATCCAGTCGTGAGCCTGGCGGGTGGTGGTGCCCGCCCTGTCGGCGCCGTCGTCCACGTGACCGAGGCGCATGGAGAGCATCGGTACCGCGCACACCGCGAGCAGGAGCGTGCCCGCGGTGAGGAACTTCCAGGGGTGGCGTGCCACCAGGGCGGCGTAGCGGTGCCAGCTGTCGTGGCCGCCGGTGGTCTCGGCGACGGGGCGGCGCAGGGAGAGGCGGTCGATGCGGCGTCCCACCAGCCCCAGGGCGGCCGGTACGAGGGTCAGCGCTCCGGCGGCGGTGACCGTGACGGCGAGGGTGGCTGCCAGGCCCAGTCTGCCGATGAAGCCGATGCCGCAGGCGTACAGGCTCAGCATGGCGACCGCGACGGTGACGGCGGCGACGACGACGGCGCGGCCGCTGGTGGCGGTGGTGCGCGCGGCGGCGTCGACGGGGTCGTGGCCGTCGATGAGGTCCTGCCGGAAGCGGGTCGTCAGGAACAGGGCGTAGTCGATGCCCACGCCGAGGCCGATCATGGTGGCCAGTGTGGGGGCGGCGGTCGCGAAGGTGACGACGCCCGCCACGATGCCCACCACGCTGAGGCCGACCCCGACGCTGATCAGCGCGGTGACCAGGGGCAGGAGGGCCGCGGCGACGCTGCCGAAGCCGAGGACGAGGATCACCAGGGCCGCCACGACGCCGACGATCTCGCTCGCCTTGTCGTTGGCGGGCTCCCTGACCACCTCGTTGAGGTCCCCGCCGTACGCGACCCGCACGCCGGCAGCGCGGGCCGGGGCCGTGGCCTCGTCGAGTGAGCCGGTGTACGCGTGCCCGAGTGTCTTGACCTGGCGGTCGAACGAGACGGTCGTGTAGGAGGTGCGGCCGTCGGCGCCGGTCACCGGCTTGGAGGCGGCGGTGACGTGGGGCAGTTCCGCGAGCGCGGCGAGGCTTTCCTCGACGGCTGGGTGGTGATCGGCGACGGCGCCCGAGTCCACGTGGAACACGACGCGGCCGCTGGGGTCGCCGATGCCCGGCGCGTGGGCGGCCAGGAGGTCGGCGCCGGTGCGCGATGGGGTGCTCGGCAGGCTGATCTCGTCGCTGTAGGCGGGGCCGACGGCGTGGCGGCCGAGGAAGGCCCCGGCCAGCAGTACGAGCCAGGCCGCGATCACCCACATCGGGTGCCGGGCGCAGAAGGCGCCGAGCGCGCCCGGGCGGGAGGAGCGGGCTCGCGGCCGGGGACGCCGGGGGCGCCGGGGGAACTGCACATCGACTCCAAATGAAAAGTGGCAGGACTGACACGAACCAACCTTGCATAAAGTGGCAGAGCTGACAATTGACAGAGGTGCCGTCATTGCTAGGCTTCATTCATGCCTCAAGACCCCGACGAGTCCGGACTGCGCGAACGCAAGAAGGAACAGACCCGCCGACTGTTGCGCGAGGGCGCCGCCACGCTGTTCGCCGCCCACGGCTTCGCGGGGACCACCGTCGCGGACATCGCCGCCCGCGCGAACGTCTCCGAGCGGACCTTCTTCCGGTACTTCGACAGCAAGGAGGCCCTGCTCCTGCCCGACAGCGCCGACCTGTTCCGCCACGTCGAATCGGAACTGGCCGCCCGCCCCGCCGACGAGGAGCCGCTGGACGCGGTGTTCAACGCGCTCCTCTCCGCGGTGGCTCCGTTCGCGGCCTCCAGCCTCACCGCCCTGACCCACTCCATCGAGGGCGCCGAGGTACTGGTGGCCGCCCGGCTCGTGCAGGCGTTCAGCGAGTTCGAGGACCGGCTCACGCTCCTCGTGCTCAGGCGGCTCCCCGACGGCACGCCCGACGCCGACCTGCGCGCCGCCGTGATCGCCGGCGCGGCCATGTCCACCGTGCGCGCCGTCCTGCGCACCCAACGCAGGCGACGCCAGAGCGACGCCGTCGCCCAGACTCCTCCCTCCCATCTCCTGCTCCAGGCCTTCGGGATGCTGAAACAGATCGGAACCGCCGCTTCATGAAGCTCCGCCGCACCTCAGCCCTCGTCACCGCCGCAATCACCGTGGTCCTCGCCGCGGCGACCGGCACGGCCAACGCCGTCGTGAAGCACTCCGCCCAGCAGCGCATCGAGGAGAAGGCGGCGTGCCGGCTCCAGGCGGACGGGGCCGTCAGCGCGGAGCTGACGGACTCGTTCGCGGGCCTGCGTTCGCTGACCGGCGACGTGGGGGCGGTCCACATCTCGGCCCGGGGCGTGCACCGCGCCGGCACCGAGATGGACGTCGAGGCCGACCTCTACGACGTCACCACCGACGGAGCCGTCGGCGGCGGCCGTGCCACGGCGAGCGTCTCGTACGGGACCCTCCAGAAGCGCCTCGCGTCCACGGAGGCGGGCATGAAGGTGGGTGGCGACGCGAACGGGCTGACCCTCACCGGCAGTGTGGGCGACCTCGGGCTCCCGGTCACCGTCCACACCCGGCTCGCCACCACGGCGACCAGCCTGACCCTGACGCCGACCACGGTCAGCGTCCTGGGCCGCGACCTGCCCGTCGACACCCTGGGCTCACTGCCCGCCGCGGGGGGTCTCGTGGACCGCATCGCCGAACGACTCGCACCCCGGACGATCGACATCGACGACCTGCCGGCGGGAGCCCGACTCACCGCCGCCCGGCCGACCGCCTCGGGGCTGGAGCTGAACTTCTCGCTGTCCTCGGAGTCGATCCGGGTGAAGTCCGCGGACGGCGACGGGGCGAGTTCCGCGGGCTCCGACCGCTGCTCGGAGAAGTAGCCCGCCGCGCGGACGCCGGCGGCCGGCGGTCCGTGATCCGCGGCCGATCAGGGCGACGGCGGTTCGCAGGCCTTCGCCTTCGCGTCGAGCAGGTCGCCGTATCCGGCGGCCGTCCAGACGTGCACGCGGAACCGTTCCGGCGACACCGGCTGCGACCACGGGGCTCCCGACGCGGAGAACACCCCGCGACAGATGGGACAGTAGCGTGCGTCGCCGGTGAGTTCGGCCGCCCGGGCGGCGCCCGCGAGCACCCTGCGCGCGTCCCGGTTCTCGCCGCGGACGATCGCGATCGTCGCCACGAGGATCAGCACGGCGGCGACGGCGCCCACGGCCGTGAGCCATGGCAGGTTCCGGTCGTCGGCGGCGTACGCGCCCGCCGCGACGGCCATGCCGGCGATGACGATGCCCTCCGCGAGGTGCGTACAGCCCCCGCCCGTGTGCTCCGGTGCCGACGCGAGCCTCGTCGCCAGGTCCTCGCGCCGCCCGCTCCGGTCCGTGCGCGCCCGTTCGACCGGAACGTGCTCCGACGTCCCACACCCCGGACACGGCGCCGCCTTGTTCGGTTCTCCCCTTGTCATCCGAACATGATGACGTGCCGCACCGCGACGTCCGAACGCCACCGCCCCCGACGCCATCGTCCACGCTCCGATCCACGGCCCGTCACGCGTCAACCACGCCTGCACCCGCGTCACTTGCACCCCCGCCGGGCCGCGTTGTCGGTGGGGCGGTGAGAATGGCAGTCGACCTGCCCGGGGGCCGCCGCGTCGCCGGCCCCCCTCACGACACGAGGACGTGACGACCACGCCATGAGGACCACATGAGGTTCACCGCGCGGGAACTCAACCGCTCCACGCTCGCCCGACAGTTGCTGTCGTCCCGGGAGCCGATCGGCGCGGCCGAGGCCGTGCGGCGCGTGGTCGCGATCCAGGCCCAGCAGGCGGCCTCGCCCTATCTCGCCCTGTGGAACCGGGTGAGCGGTTTCGAACCCGCGGACCTGGACGCCGCGTTCGCCGGTCAGTCGGTCGTCAAGTCCACCCTGATGCGGATCACCCTGCACGCCGTGCACGCCGACGACTACCCGGCATTCCGCGAGGCCGTGCACCCGTCGCTGCGCGCCGCACGGCTCAACGACCGTTTCACGGCCTCCGGGTTGACCGCCGAGGACGCCGAGGCCCTCGTCCCGGAGATCCTGGCCTTCGCCGACCGGCCGCGCACCAACGCGGACTACGAGGCATGGCTCGAAGACCGGCTCGGCGCGCCGGCGCGGCCCGGCGCGTGGTGGGGTCTGCGCCAGTTCGCGCCGCTGCTGCACGCGCCCACCACTCCCCCGTGGTCGTTCGGTCACCGGCCCTCGTACATCGCCCCCCGTGTCCGGCCGGTGACGACGGACGCGCAGGTGCCCGACGTCTCCCTGCGCACGCTGGTCCTGCGCTACCTGGAGGGTTTCGGGCCGGCGTCGGTGGCTGACGTCGCGCGGTTCTCCCTGGTCCCGCGGACGCGGGTGCGTACGGCGCTGCGCGCGCTCGGCGACCTCCTCGTACGCCACGAAGGGCCGGACGGCGAGGAGTTGTTCGACGTGCCGCACGCGCCGCGCCCGGACGGCGACACGCCGGCGCCGCCCCGGCTGATGGCCATGTGGGACAGCGTCCTGCTCGCCTACCACGATCGGGCACGGGTGATACCGCCGGAGTACCGCGCCCTCGTCATCCGCGGGAACGGCGACGTGCTGGCGACCGTGCTCGTCGACGGGTACGTCGCCGGGGTGTGGCGACCGGCCGAGGGCGGTGTCGAGGTCAGGGCCTTCCACCCGCTGTCGGAGGAGGTCTGGGAGCGACTCGGCGTCGAGGCGCGGGCACTGACGGCCTTCCTCCGCGACAGGGAGCCACAGGTCTACCGCCGCTACGCGCACTGGTGGGCCAAGGTCCCCGGCGCCGGCGTACGGGTACTCCCCGGCCACTGACCTGCGGGCCCTGCACGGTGGTCGGGTCCGGAAGCCGGCCACCCGTGCTGCTGCGCGTACGAAGGAACGGCCGCGTTCACCCTCGGATACGGCAGCGGGGACCCGCTCCCGTGCGCACGTCGGTACCGGGGCACCGAGACCGGGGAGCGGGACGCCACGTACGATGCGGATCCGGCGGCGGTCACCGGGCACGGGGCCGCGCTCCGGGTTTCGGGTGCCGTCACTCGCACCTTCAGCAACCGAGAGGACAGCGATCGTGGGCCGATCCCCAGCCGTGGGCCAAGTGGTGGACGACTTCCGGCTGCCGGGAGGTGAACTGACCGGGGACGAGTTCGTCCGCACCGAGTACTCCCTGGGCGGCCACCGAGGGAGCCCGGTCGTCCTGGCCTTCTATCCCGGCGACAACACCCCCGTGTGCACGACCCAGTTGTGTTCCTACTCCGACGGGCTGGAATCCCTGGGAGCCGGCGGGGCCAAGGTCTGGGGCATCAGCCCCCAAAGCGTCGACAGCCACGAGGACTTCGCCCGCTCCCGCGGACTGCGCCTGCCCCTGCTCGCCGACACCGACCGGGCCGTCGCCCGGGCCTTCGGGATCACCGCACCCCTCATCGGGCTGCGCCGAGCCGTCTTCATCATCGCCCCCGACGGCACCCTGCACTGGAAGCACGTCACCGCCGTCGGAGCCACCTTCCCCCAGGCCGACACCATCACCGAACAGCTCGCCCGCCTCGGGACGAGCTGACGATCCGGGGAAGGCCCTGGTCCGGGCGGTGTCCACGCGTACGAGGTGCCGACCTCTGAAGGAGCGACGGTGTTGCGGGTCCACTTCGATCCGGCCGACCTGGCACGCGTCCGCATCGCCCGGTCCCCTGACCCGCTCGCCGAGACGGTCCTGAGCCTGCCGGCGCTGCAGGCCGGGGAACGGGGCGGTGTCGCCCTGGCCGGATGGCGCGAGCGCACGCGCCGGGGCCTTCGCTCCACGGTGCGCCCGCTGCTCGAACTGGCCCCGGGCGCTGCCGGGGAGTACGTACCGGAGGCGTTCGTCCACGCCGCCACCGGTGCGCTCCCCGACAGCCTCGACCACACGTGGTCGCTGCCCCGCCGGCAGTGGACGGCGGACCTGCGCGCCACCGAGTACCTGCGGCCGGGAACACCCCGCTGGATCAATGCACTTCACCGGGGCGAGCGGGAGTGGAGGGGGCTCGTCGACCGCACGGTGCGCGAGTACCACGCCGTGGCTGTCGCCCCCTACTGGGCGCAGCTCGTGGCGACCGCGCAGGCCGACCGCACGCGGCGCGCGGCGATCACCGTCGACGTCGGTGTTGACGGGTTGCTCGGCTCGTTGCACCCCTTCCGAGACGCCGGCCGGCACCGGCGACCTGGCCCGCCGGACCGGAACGTCCCCCGCCACCGCGAGCCATCACGCGACCGTCCTGCGTGCGGCGGGCCTGCTCAGCACCGGGCGGGACGGCAACGGTGTCCGCCACACGCTGACGCCGTTGGGGCGGGCGCTGCTCGCGGGCGGTTCCGTCTGAGGACCGGTCCCCCGCCGGCGCGGGTCAGACCTGGCTGAGTGCGCGGGTCGCCACTTCCCAGGAGGCCGTGACGGCGTGTCGGGCGTGGGCGGTGGCCTCGCCGGTGTCGGCGGGAAGGCTTCGCGGGGTGCCGACGTGAACGTGCAGGCGGGGTCGGCGGACCGGCGCGGTCAACAGGCCGGCCAGTTGTTTGCCCGTGCTGCCCGAGGTGATCCGCCGGGCACCGGCCTGGCCCAGCGGGACGAGCGGGACGCCGGCGGCCCGCGCCAGGCGGGCCGGGCCGCTGCGGAAGTCCTCCGGCGGCGCCTCCCCCGAGTCCGGGCGCAGCGGCAGGCGACCTTCCCCGTAGACGAGGACGTGCCGGCCGGCGCGCAGTGCCTCGATGGCCGTTTCCAGCGCTTCCGAGGCCCGCGCCGTACCCCGGCGTACGGGTACGTGTCCCTCGCGCGTCAGCGACCAGCCGAGCAGCGGGATCCGCCACAGGCCCGCCGTGGCCAGCACCACCGGTTCGATGCCCAGGCGGCGCAGGGCCGCCATGACGACGGCGGGGTCGGCCAGGCTCGTGTGGTTGGCGACGATCAGCGCGCCCCCGGCGGGCAGCGACGCGACGTCGGCCGTGACGGTCAGACGTCCGAACACGGGCACGACGGCGGAGGCGATGCGACTGAGCACGCTGGTGCCTTTCACGAGGGCTTCTTGCGGTGCTTCCATGGTCGGGCGCGGTTGGGGTCGGCGTCGTGAGCGCGGGTACTCATCCCCGTCTGAGCACCACCGCCCCAAGGCGCCCGCCTTCGCCCGGAGCCCGACTCCCGGTCGGATGACCATCCGACCGGCCGTGCGCGGTTCTGCCCCGAACGGGGGACCGTTTTCGCCCACACCGGGGATCTTGACCCCGACGAGGGGTGAAGCGACCCCCGGTCGCGTTGCCTCCCCGGGGGGCCGGACCGTTGTCCGGTTCGTGAGTACAGCGACGAGCAGCCCGATACTGGCCCACACGACCCCCCACGACACCGGCGCCGACAGCGCGCCCTGCGCCATAACGGTCCACTCCCGGGGAAACGTCCTGACCATCGCCCCGGCGGGCGAGATCGATCACCACACCGCCCGCCCCCTGCGCGTGACCCTCGCCATGGCCGCCGCCCACGGCTACACCGGGCTCGTCCTGGACACCTCCCGCGTCACCTTCGCCGACTCCGGGCTCCTGCGCGTCCTGGACGACTGGTGCCGGCACGGACGGCGCCTGAGGATGGTGAACCAGTCCAGGGCCGTGCAACGCCTCCTGGCCGCGGCAGCGGCGACGGGACCGGCCGTGCCCTCCCCTTACGGCGGCCTCCGTCGGAAGCCGGGGGACGGTGCGGAGGGCTCGGCGCCACCCGGCCCGCCGGACCGACCAGGCCCCTCGGAGGAAGCGGCACCGCGGTGACGTTCATACTCCTGACCGTCCCCCCGATGTTGCTCGCCGTCCTCCTGCTGCGACGGGAGCCCGGTCGGCAGCGGCGTCGAGGTCGTACCGTCGCCCTCGCTCCGCGCCTCGACCGTACGGCCGGGCCGCGGAGGCGGCACCGACCCGCCCTGACCTGACCCTGCGAACCGGTCCGCCCGCCCCGCGAGAACACGGGGCGGGCGGACCTGTCGAAGGGCGCGGGTCGGGGCCGGTGGCAGGCTTCGGTGTCGGGCGACAGGGGACGGTGCAGACGGACTAGGGGATCCGCCCGCCGCCCCGGACCCCGATCAGGTAGTCGGCCTCCTCGGCCAGCCGCGCCCGCCGCTCGTCGGTCGCGGCGCGTTCGAGTTCTCCTCTCAACGCCTGCTCGGTCCGCAGAACGGTCGCCCGCGGGATCGGGATCCGCTGTCCGGGCTTCTCCGTGAACGGCGCCAGTTCGGAAGCCAGGCTCTGCGCGTCCGGCGAGGAGCCGCGGCGCAGCGAAAGGAACACCCGGGCCAGCCAGTCGGCCGGAATCTTCACCATGAGATCTGTCATGCATGGGCAACGAACGGCCACCCGCCCCGTGACACCCCCTCCCTCGCACGGAGCAACGCGCCGCCCGCGCCGCGGGGCGAGCCGACCGGGGCGACGCACCGGGCACCGCACCGGGCACCGCGGTGGACGTCCGCCCACCCCCTTCGAACGGTTGTTGCCTTGCGCGGACGCCGGTCGGGTGCGTTGACTGTCTCCCATGGACACGAGCGCGACGACGATCGAGGCCTTCTGGCCGACTCGTCGTGTCCGCCTGTTCGACGAGGCTTGTCGGTAGGTCACGCGCGCGTGCGACCGTCCGTGTGCGTGGCCGTTCCGCGTCCGAACCCACCCGGTTCACGCGGTGGCCCGGGTGGGTCCTCCATCGGCACGACAAGGATCCGAACATGTCCGTCACCGATCAACTGCTCGCCAACAACGCCGTCTACGCCGAGAACTTCACCGGCCCGCTGCCGCTGCCCCCGTCCAAGCACGTGACCGTGGTCGCCTGCATGGACGCCCGACTCGACGTCTACGGCATCCTCGGGCTCAACGAGGGTGAGGCGCACGTCATCCGCAACGCGGGTGGTGTGGTCACCGAGGACGAACTCAGGTCGCTCGCGATCAGCCAGCGGCTGCTGGGGACGAAGGAGATCATCCTCATCCACCACACCGACTGCGGAATGCTGACGTTCGACGACGACGGTTTCAAGCGCGGCATCCTGGAGGAGACGGGCATCAAACCGGCATGGGCCAGTGAGGCGTTCACCGACCTCGACGTGGACGTGCGGCAGTCGGTGGGGCGGATCAAGGCCGACCCGTTCGTCGTGCACAAGGAGCACATCCGCGGTTTCGTCTTCGACGTCGCGACCGGCAAGCTCAACGAGGTCGTCTGATCCACCCCGTGGGGAGGGGCTCGGCCGGTGACCTCTCCCCACGACGGATACGCGGCGGGACGGTCTATCCGAACCAGACGAGGTCCAGGACCGACAGGCGTCCGGCCTCGCGGTTGACGCGGTAGATGACGCTCAACCGGCCGATGGAGGCGGACCGGACGTCTTCCCCGGCGGGATCGCCCGCGTCCCACTGCGGCCAGCCCCAAGGCGTTCGGGCGGCGATGTCCAGGACGTCGCGTGCCATCTCGCGGGCGTGGGCGGGCAGCCCGGCCAGCACCTTCGCGGCCTGCGGGGAGAGCCGGGCCGGCCATGGCGCACCGATCACGGTCGGACTCCGATGACGTCCTCGAGCGCGACGTGGTCGGAGTCGTCCATGCCGGACGCGACGAAGGCGTCGACGGCCGGGGCCGAGTCGAGCCGGCTCCGCCAGGCCCGCACGACATCGTGCAGCGGGGTGAGGGTGTAACTGTGACGGGAGTCCTCCAGCGCCTTGGCCCAGTCCCGTTCGAAGGCCGGCTCCCACCGCTGCGCCCGGCGGTCGGCGCGGATCCGGGCGAGGAGTTGGGCGGCCGCGGCCGGTGGGGGCGGGGGGACGGACACGTACTCGGGCTGTGCGCTCACGGTTCCTCCAGCGGTCTCCTCGCCACGGTACGCGGCCGACCGGTCAAAGGAAGTGGGCATCCGGGGATCCGCCGGCCGACGGGCGGATCCCCGGTGCCCGGTGCTCGTCCTGATCGTGCCGTCCCGGTCGGCACGGTTGCCCGGGAACCCGCCGTAGCGCAAGGTCCCGCGGCGCCGGGGCGGGCGGGGCGGGCGCTTCGTACCGTGCTCCCCCGCCGTCCCGACATGGTCGCCGGGTCCCGGATTCGCGTCGTCGGGTCCCGGATTCGGCGACCGGCGGCGCGCCGGGGCGACGACGCGCACACCCCGTCGCCGCGGCCCGCGAGTGGCACCCGGCCTGTGGCGTGATCGTAGGCAAGGATGATCGTCGGGGTCCGCGAGGCCATGGCGGGACGTACCAGGTCTCATGGCCAGGCCCGGCGACGGGCCGTACGAGGGAACGGTGACATCGGCATGACCCGCGACCAGCAGCTCGCCGAGGCCTTCGTCGGCCTGGGCGACAACCTCGCCGACGACGTCGACCCGCTGACCCTGCTGGACCGGCTCGTCCGGAACTGCGTGGCCCTGACCCCGGTCGACGCCGCTGCCGTGATGCTCGCCAACGTGCGCGGGCGGTTGCGCGCGGCGGCCGTCACCGACGACGGGGCCGAGGCGACCGAGCTCTTCCACTTCCATCCGGCCCAGGGACCCTGCGCCGACAGCTTCCGTCTGGGAGCGGCCGTGCACGCGCCCGATCTCGACGCCGCCGCCGAGGCATGGCCGGACGTGGCGCCGCTGGCCCGGAGGGCCGGCTATCGGGGAGCCCACGGAATGCCGTTGCACGTCCGGGACCAGAAGGTCGGCGCGTTGCACCTGCTGACGCGCGACACCACCGCGCTGACCGAGTCGGATGTCGCGCTGCTCCAGGCCATGGCCGACGTCACGATCAAGGCGGTGGCGACCTGGCGGGCCAATCCGCCGCGCCCGGCCGACGTCGTCGCCAACACGCAGGCCGCGCTCGCCACGAAGGCCGCCGTCGACACCGCGGCCGTGCTGCTCGCCGCCGCCGGTTCCCTCGCCCCGCACGAGGCGCGCCAGGCTCTGCACACCTACAGCGTCCGCCGGGGCCAGCGCGCCGGCCGGGTGGCGCACGCGTTGATCCTGCGCGATCTGGACCCGCACGCCGTCGTCGCCGACACCTGGGTCGTCTAGGTCGTCTCTCGCGGACCTTGTCGGGGACTTCGGGGCGGCACCGCGGAGAACGGGGCTCTCCGCGGTGCCGCCCCGGTCCGGGTCAGCGGCGCTCGGGCAGGTCCGCCTCGGCCGGGGTCATGGCGAGACCGCGCGCCTTGGCGGCGGGGGCGGTGGCGGGCTTTCCGCAGAACGCGGCTTCGAGCGTGCCGCCCAGCGCCGTGTTGGCGGCGCCCCTGTTCGAGGTGTTGGCCATCGCGGAGAGGCTGCGGCTGCCGTCCCGGGTGGTGAAGGCGTAGGTGTAGAAGCCCTGCACGGTGCCGGTGTGGCCGTACACGGACGTCCCGCACGTGAGGTCGTAGCGGCGCAGGCCCAGCCCGTAGAAGCGGGTGTTGGTGGTGTCGGTGGGCGTCATGGTGATCATGGTGTCCAGCAGGGGCGCCGGCACCAGCTTGCCGCGCAGCAGGGCGGACATGAAGGTGCTCAGGTCGGCCTGGTTCGAGATCATCGCGCCGGCGGTCCGCGCCCAGGACACCGTCTGCTCGGTGGAGTCGACCAGCGGGGCCCCCTCCTGGTCCGGGTGGAGGTAGCCGTGTGCGTGGGCGCCCTTGATCACCGTGGAGGGGTGGACGTACGAGGTGTTGCGGAGTCCCAGCGGCTTGATGATGCGGCGCTCGTACTCCTTGGCCACCGGCTGTCCGGTGGCCTTCTCGATGAGCATCCCGACCACGACGAAGTTCGTGTTGGAGTACTTGTACGAGACGCCCGGTTCGGTGGTCCTGGGCTCGGCGAGGGAGAGGTCGACCAGTTCCTTGTACCCGAACACCTTGTTCCGGACGGCCTCGAAGCCCGGCACGGTGTTCGCGAACATGACGTTCGTGTAGTCCGACAACCCGCTCCGGTGGGTGAGCAGGTGACGCACCGTGATCCGGTCGTCGGGGAGCAGTCCCGGCAGGTGGCGGTTGACCGGGTCGTCCAGGCCGATCCGCCCCTCGTTCACCAGTTGGAGGAGCACGACGGTGGAGAACGTCTTCGTGACGCTGCCGATGCGGAAGCGGGCCGCGGGGTCCATGGCCGCCCCGGTGGTCCGGTCCTGGACGCCCGCCACTCGATTCACCACGCCGGCCGGCCCGGTGAAACGAGCCATCGCGCCGGGTGCCCCGGCGGCCAGGGTGTTGCGCAACACCTGCTCCAGGCCCGCCAGGTCGGGCGCCGGCGGCTGTGCGGCGGGGCGCGTCGCCGGGGCGGCCGGTGCCGGCTGGGCCGCATGGGCGGTGGCCGCGGGCGCCAGGCCCGCCACGACGGCAAGCAGGGCGGCACTGATGGTCAGGCGTCGTTCAAGGGGCAGGCGCACGGGTTCCTCGACTCGTTCGTGATGGGAATGCGGGCATGCGAAGGCGTACGTGCCGTGGGAGGGGGTCAACCTCCGTGGGTGGCAACGGCTCTGAGCCTACGAAAGATCTTGGCTGGGGACAGCCACGAGAGGAGCCACGACCTCGGGTTCGGGAGACGTTTTCCGGCCATGTGTGGGCGTCATCCTCCGGTGACGCCCACTCGGCCGACCTTCCGCTTCGGACCCTTCGCGGGCGGCTCGCCCCTTACGGGCACTGGACGGCGGGCGCCAGTCGGCCTGCTCCATATGGGTTCACTTGTCCCCCCGTTCGGCCTCAAACGCCCGAGTCATGATCATCATCCTGCCTTGAAATCGTTCTGATGCTGCCATCCGGCCGTGGGTGAAATGGGAGGGCTGCATGACGACGTCATCGACACACCGTGCGCGAGGACGACGCCGGAACAAGGTGTGGAGCCTGGTCGGCGGTGCGGTGGTCGGAACCGCGCTCGTGGCCGCCGCGGCGCCCGCGCCCGTTGCCGCGCGTCACGGCGCCGACGGCCCCGATGCCACCGTCGCACTGCTGGTCGGCCGGATCCTCGACACCGGCGAACGCGACGAGGGCGACGAGGACGGGGTCGAACGCTGCGGGGGCGAGGCCTTCCGGGCGGGCCTGTGCGGCGCATTGCAGCGCCAGCGAGTCCTGGCCACGGCGCACGGGGCCGGGTCGGTGGTACGCGAATCGACGGCCTCGGGTCCGGACGGCGGGGCGAAGGCGGTCGCGTTGCCCACGGACGCGGGCGGCCCGCTGGAGATCTCCCTCGCCGAACCGGGCCGGTTGACGCACGTGACCGTCCGGGACGATCACGGCCGTCATGTCGGTGGCGCGCTCGGCGCGGTGGACCACCGCTGGACCAACACCGAGCCGCTGCGGGCGGGCGAGCACTACACCGTGCGCGTGGCCGCGCAGGACGCCGCCGGCACCCCGGTCGGGGTCACCATGGCGTTCCGGACCGCGCCACCGCGTGAACACGACAGGCTGACCGTCGAGTTCGGCCCGCGACCGGGGACGTACGGGGCGGGCCAGATCGTGACGGCCTCATTGAGCCACCCCGTCCCGGCGGCGGACCGGACGGCCAGGGCCCGCCTCGAAGGGGCGCTCCAGGTGACCTCGGAGCCCGCCGTCGAGGGGGCCTGGCACTGGGTCGACGATTCGACCCTGCACTACCGGCCGCGCGGTTACTGGCCCGCCCACACCGAGGTGCGCGTGCACAGCGGTCTCGACGGGGTCGAGATCGGCGAACTGCACGGCGGCCCGTCGGAGCCCTCGCACCTCACCATCGGGGAACGCGTCGAGGCGGTGACCGACTCCGCCACGCACCGGATGACGGTTCGTCGCAACGGCCGGGTCCTGCGCTCGATCCCGGTCACCACCGGGAAGGCCGGGTTCCTGACCCGCAGTGGCGTCAAGGTGGTGTTGGGCAAGGAGGCCAAGGTGCGGATGCGTGGGGACACGGTCGGCATCAAGCGCGGCACGACCGAGTTCTACGACCTGCCGGTGCTCTACGCGACCCGGGTGACCTGGAGCGGCGAGTACGTGCACGCCGCCCCGTGGTCGGTGGAGGCGCAGGGCGAGGAGAACGTCAGCCACGGCTGCACGGGGATGAGCACCGCCGATGCCGCCTGGTTCTTCGACCTGGTGAAAGAGGGGGACATCGTGGAGGTGGTGAACAGCGGCGGGGAGCGGATGACGGCGTTCGACAACGGCTTCGGCGACTGGAACCTCGACTGGTCGGCCTGGCAGGCCGGCAGTGCGCTGGCCGCCGCGACCGAACCCTCGCTGGGGCCTGCCGCGCCGCGTGCGTCGGCGGTGGCCCACGCCCCGTCACGGTTGCGCCCCCTCACCTGAGGCGGGAGGGCGGCGTGCCCCGTGACACCGCGGCCGGCCCGGGTCGTCTCTTTCGGATCCTGCCGGTCAGGGCCGCGGTGCCGGGCGCCGCGGTCCCGGCACGATCCGAAAGGGCCGGCCTGGACGCTCAGGCCTGTTCGGGCAGCAGGAACAGCGAGTCCTGGTAGCACCAGGCCCAGGCCTCGCCCCGCTCGAACGAGCGCGCCAGCGCGTGGTCGGTGGTGTCGGCGTGCGCCCAGGCGTGCCGACCCGGGGAGCTGTCGCAACAGCCGACGTGACCGCAGATCAGGCACTTCCGCAGGTGCACCCATGTGCCGCCGGCCGCGAGGCACTCCTCGCAGCCGCGTACGGCCGCGGGCGGCTCCTCGTCGGGCGCCCGGTCGAGATGTCCGCAGCTCACCTCTTCGACGCGCCCGGCGTCGGGGGCGACGATCCATCCGGTCATCGGTACTCCTCCGGTGTGCGGGTCCTGGGGGGGCAGGTCTTGGAGCGCGGGTCCCGGGGGTCGGGCCCTGACGTCAGCCGTCGTCCGCTGCCGGTCGCCCCGGTGGTCCGGGCGGCGGCGGGGCCATCGCCCACCTGATCGATCCGATCAGGGCGTGTCCGGAGAGTCGTACGAGGCCGCCGCTCACGCCGCCGCGCGCCCCCGACAGCCCCAGCAGCCCCGGGGCCCACGGCGGCAGCAGGGCGACCGCGTTCGCGGCGAGCACGGCATAGGGTCCGCGGGCCGCCCCGGGCAGCGGCGGTTGACGCAGGATGAAGCGCGCCGCCTCCCGCGCCTGGGGCGTGGCACGGAGTTCCGGTCGGTACTCCGCGAGCAGTCGGGCCAGCTCCGCCCGGTTCAGGGGCGGGTCCGGCACCCCGAGCGCGCGGGCCACCCGGGCGGCGTCCGTGAGGTACGCGTCGCAACCGGCGGCGTCGAGGGGGTGGCCGCCGAAACGCTGGTGGGCGCGGAGGAAGCTGTCGACCTCCGCCGCGTGGACCCAGCCCAGCAGGTGCGGGTCGGCCGCGTGGTAGGCCTGGCCGTCGGGCGTCCGGCCGCGGACCCGTTCGTGTACGGCCCGTACCCGGTCGACGGCTCGCTGCGCGTCCTCGGCGGTGCCGTACGTGGTCACCGCGAGGAAGGTGCTGGTGCGTTGGAGCCGCCCCCACGGGTCCCCGCGGAATCCGGAGTGCGCGGCGACCGCGGCCATCGTCGGCGGGTGCAGCGACTGGAGCAGGAGGGCGCTGAGCCCGCCGACGAACATCGAGGCGTCCCCGTGCACGGTACGGATGGGACGCTCGGGTCCGAACCAGCGGGGTCCGGGGGCACCGTGGATGCGGGCGCGGTTCGCCCGGCCCTCGGGTCCGGCCACGCGGGCGAACAGGGCGGCGCCGAGTCGCTCCCGTGGACCGCGACCCGACGACGCGGGCAGGTTCATGACGCCATCCTCCTCCGCGGAAGCCCGTCCCACCAGGTGCGGGTCCGAGCGCGCCTCCTCATCTGGCCCCGTGCGGGCGTGCGGCGGGTCGAGGACGGCCCGGGAACCGATTTCATGCCCGTAGGACACACAGTGTGGACGCCCGTGACGACCCGGATCGAATGATCACCCGATCTCCGCAATCGACGCGTGGCGGCGATCCATCGCATCCGATCCGGTCCCGGCCGGCGAAACACTGGGTGAAGCCGCCACCAGGAGGTACCCGTGAGCAGTCGTGACCGGCAGGGCAACGTGATCGTCGTGGGGGCCGGGCTCGCCGGGCTCACCTGCGCGCTCGACCTGGCACGGGCCGGGGTACGGGTGCGCGTGCTGGAGGCGTCCGACGGGGTCGGCGGGAGGATGCGCAGCGACCTTCGGGACGGGTTCGTGCTGGATCGCGGATTCCAGGTGTTCAACACCGCCTACCCGCAGGTCAAGCGTCGCGTGAACCTGCGCGGCCTGCGGCTGCGCCCCTTCACCCCGGGAGTCCTGACCCACATGCCGGACGGCGGTCGGGTGCGGTTCGGGGACCCGACGAGGCGCCCGGGCGACGCGGCCGCGCTGCTGACCGGGCGACGCGTCCCGCTCCGCGGACTCGCCGGACTCGGCGCGCTGACCGCCGTGGCCACCGCGGCTCCCGTTCGGGCGCTGCGGCGGCTTCCGGAGCGTACGACCCGGCGGGAACTGGCGCGTTGGGGGGTGGGCGACGCCCTGGTCGACTCCTTCATGCGCCCGTTCCTGGCAGGCGTCTTCCTGGAGGACGATCTGGAGACGTCGAGCCGAATGTTCCACCTCACCTGGCGCAGCATGATCCGGGGAACCCTCACCCTGCCCTCGAACGGGATCGGGGCGGTGCCCGAGCAGTTGGCGGCCGGCCTGCCCGAAGGGTGCCTGGAGCTCGGGGCGCGCGTTTCCGCCGTCTCCGGCACCGGCGTGGTCCTCGCGGACGGCAGCGCACACGAGGCCACCGGCGTCGTGGTCGCCACCGACACGGCGTGCGCGTCCGCGCTCGTACCGGCACTGGGTGAGCCCGGCCCGACGCGTACGGTCACCACCTACTACCACGCGACCCCCACCTCACCACTGCGCGAACCGACCCTGTTGGTAGACAGCCGGCGGCGGTTCCTCAACACGTGCGTGCTGACGGAGGTGGCTCCCGGCTACGCCGTCGACGGCCGCGCCCTGGTGTCCACCTCGGTGCTCGGCGGCGACACCCCCGCGGGTCGATCGGCGTTGGTTTCCGTCCTGTCCGAGGTGTACGGGACGGACGCGACCCGGTGGCAGGCCGTGGCCGCCGTCACGGTGCCCGGCGCGCTGCCCGCGATGCCGCCCCCCTGGCCCCTCAGCCGGACCACGAGGGTCGAGGACGGGGTGTACGTGTGCGGCGACCACCGCGCGACGGGTTCCGTACAGGGGGCCATGGCCTCGGGGACACGCGCCGCCCGCGAACTCCTGGCCGATCTCGCGGCCCGCTCCTGAGCCGCCGGGCACGTCGTCGGCGCGCGGCCCGTCAGGGGTGTTCGGGTCTGCGCGCGAGGAGGCAGGCCTGCGGCCTCCTGACCCCTTCTCCGGGCTCCTGCACCAGTCTTGCCGTCACGGTGAGTCCGGCTCGACCGAGCAGGTCGGCCACGCGGTCCAAGGGGAGGAGGTAGGAGGTGCAGGTCACCGGATGGCCGTGGGCCCGGGCAGGATTCAGCGGTTCCTCACCGATGTGGTCCCCCCACAGCGTCGTACGACTCCCTGACGGCGATCAGATGGGACGGCTCGATCATGCGTGCGATTCCCGTCCCGGCCGGCCCGGAAGCGGGGGGATCCTCTTCATCCGGTGCCCGCTCCGCCGACCGTCTCGCCCTGAGGGTTCGGCCGGTCGGCGGTGCGGGGCGCGGGCAGGACCGGGTCTACCCCCGGTGGCCGAGTGCGGACGCCACCAGCGCGGCCGAGTCGGCGACGAGCGGGTCGTCGGCGGGGGCATCGGGGTCGTGTTTGGTCGTCAGCACCGCCAGGACGATCGGGGGACGGCCGGGCGGCCAGGCGATGCCCGCGTCGTTGTTGGTGGCGTACCGGCCGCCTCCCGTCTTGTCCGCGATCGTCCACTCCGGAGGAAGGCCGGCGCGGAACCGCTTGGAACTGGTCGTGTTGGCCAGCATCCAGCCGGTGAGCCGTTCCCGGTCGGGGGCCGTGAGCGCGCCGCCGAGGGTGAGGCGCGCGTAGGTGTGCGCGATGGCCCGGGGGGTGGTGGTGTCGGTGATCCGATCGGGCTCGGCCGAGTTGAGTTCGGGCTCCCAGCGGTCGAGGCGGGTCGTCCTGTCCCCGACGGAACGGCTGAACCGGGTGATGGCGGTCGGCCCGCCGAGTTCGCGCAACAGGAGGTTGCCGGCGGCGTTGTCGCTGAAGCAGATCGTCGCCGAGCACAGTTCCTCGACGGTCATGCCGTTGGCGAGGTTCTCGGGCTTGGAGGTGATCGGCGTGTGGCCGGCGTCCTTGACGTCCTTCTCGGTGTAGTGGATGCGCTTGGCGAGGAACTCGCCGTCGCGGTCGAGATCACGCAGGACGGCTCCCGCGGCGAGCGTCTTGAACAGCGAGCACATCGGGAAGAGTTCGTCGGCCCGATGACTCACGGTCCGGCCGGTGGCCGTGTCGAGGGCGAACACGCCGACGCGGGCCGAGTGTCGCCGCTCCAGCTCCCCGAACCGGCGTGCCACGAGGTCGCCTTCCGGGTCCGAGGCGTACGCGGTCCCGCCCATGGGGAGGGCCGCGGTCAACGCCGCCCCGGCCCCGAGCGCGAGGATCGCGCGTCGACGCGAGCCCTGTGCCGTCGATGTGGTGTTCAAGGGTCTGCCTTTCCCGTGGTGTCAGGGTGCTTTCCTCCATTCACGCACCATAGGGGCGAATGGTTCCCCTGTGACGCCAGTGCATGACAGTGCGGCACAACGGTGGTGCGGGTCCGGGGTGTGGCCCACCCGGGGTCGGCGGGGCCTGGTTCGGACGCGGAGGGGGTCGCACGATGAGTGGGCCGGCTCGACCCGAGACCGCCTCGCCCTCCCCCGATCGGATCGCTCCCCGATGTACCTGAACGACACCATCCGCGCGGCGCTGCTCGACCGGTTGCGCACTCCCGACGCCCGGCGCCGCGTCCTGCTCACCGGCGCGACCGTGGTGACCATGGACCCCCGCATCGGCATCCTGCCCGTGGGCGACCTCCTGATCGAGGGAAAGGTCATCGCCGCGGTCGGCCGGGGCCTCGCCGCTCGGGGCGCGGCGGTCGACGCCGTGGTCGTCGACGCGACCGGTTGCGTGCTGACTCCCGGTTTCGTCGACACCCACCGGCACGCCTGGCAGGGCCAGTTGCGTCGGGTGATGCCCGACGTGGACGACCTGGGGGCCTACGTACGGACCACCCTGGCGGGCTTCGCGCCGGTCTACCGGCCGCACGACATGTACGTCGGCACCCGGCTGGCCGCGCTGTCCGCGCTGGACTGCGGGATCACGACGATGCTCGACTTCTCGCACAACTCGCGCAGCGCGGAGCACTCGGACAGCGCCGTGCGGGCGTTGGTCGACACGGGCATCCGCGGGGTGCACGCGGCGATGGGTCCGCACTTCGGCGACTGGGACGAGCAGTGGCCGGCCGACCTCGGTCGGCTCCGGGACACGTACGGCAGCGACCTGCTGACCTTCCGGCTCGCCGCCCTGGCAACGGACGAGATCGCCGGCCCCGGGCTTGCCTACGGGCCGGAACTGGCTTGCATCGCAAGGGATTTGGGTGTGGGTGTCAGTGTGGACGCGGTGTTCGGCGCCGCCTCCTCGCGGGCCGTTTCGCGGTGGGAACGCGCGGGACTGCTGGGGCCGGACGTCACGCTGATCCACGCGACGGGCCTGACCCCCGATGCCTGGCGAGCCATCGGCGCGAGCGGGACGACCGTGGCACTGGCCCCGACCTCGGACGCGCAGATCGGCCTGGAGAGCGCCGTCCCCGCGGTCGACGAGGCGCTCGGGGCCGGTGTCCGGCCGGGTCTGAGCATCGACGTGGAGGTGGCGCTCGCCGGAGACATGTTCACGCAGATGCGGACCCTGCACGCGATCCAACGCATGCGCGCCGTGGCCGCGGTGTACGGCACGGCCCGGGAGCCGTCGCGGATCGGCACGCTCGACGTGCTGGACTTCGCGACCCTCCAGGGCGCGCGGACCAACGGGCTCGCGGACGTGACCGGTTCGCTGACGGTGGGCAAGCAGGCGGACGTGTTGGTCATCCGCGCCGAGGACGTCAACAACATGCCGCTCAACGACGCGGTGGGGACCGTGGTGCTGGGTTCGGACGCGCGCAACGTCGACGCCGTGTTCGTGGCGGGAGAGGTCCGCAAGTGGGACGGCCGGGTCCTCGACGTCGATCTGTCCGCGCTCCGGGAGGTGGCTCGGGCCTCGCGCGACCACGTCGTGGCCGCCGCGGGCCGGGCGGAACTCGGCTGATCGGGCCGGCCGCGCACGCCGACGGCTCCGCCCCCTGGGAACGGGGCAGAGCCGTCGCGGTGTGGCTGGGGTCCGTGGCGTGGACGCCGGGTCGGCTACCGGCCGCCCGAGCGTTCCCAGCGGTAGAACTGCTGGGCCATGGCGTCCTTCGGACTCCGCCAGGTCTGCGGGTCGTGGGGACTGATGAACACGGAGAGCCGGTCGCTGAGGTCCCGGAACTCCGGGTGGTCCGTCACCTGGGCGATGGCCGGGGCCGGAGGCTTGTCGGACTCGATCAGGTGGAGGTACACGTCCCCGAACTGGAAGAGGCTGCGGCTCTTGACCCCGACCAGGTGGGGCAGTTCGCCCGCGTCCGACGCGGCGAACAGGCCGGCGATGTCGGGCGCGGAACCGGGGGCCATGCGGGCCACGATGAGAGCCTGGTGCATTGTGCTGTTGCCTTTCGTCCGTCAGCGCTGACTGGTCACGGGCTCGCGGCTCTCCCGCTCCAGCTGTTCGATCTTGTCCCGGATGAGGGCCATCTGGGTGCGGGAGTTGCGGTTGATGTTGTCGGTCATCCAGGCGTCGTCGACCGGCGCGTCGGGCTTCATCGCGAAGTCCTGGACCCAGCGCATCCGGGTGCCACCGCCGGAGACCGGGTGGTACTCCCAGTGGATGTTCATGTGGGCGAACGGGCCGGTCTCGACGCGCCGCGCCTTGACCGTGAGGCCCTCGCGGTCGACGGTCCGCTCCGACACCCAGCTCCACACCACGCCGTTCTCGTCGGGGTGCATGGCCAGTCGGAACTTCGTGGTGTCCCCGACGCGTTCGAGGATCTCGATCGAGGCGTACTCGCTGAAGAGCTGCGGCCAGTTCTGGAGGTCGTTGGTCACCTCCCACACCACGTCGACGGGTGCGTTGACGGTGATCTCGTTGTCGGTGTGGCCGGGCATGTCAGGCTCCTGTCATGAGGCTGTTGTTGACGAGGTCGAGGAACTCGCGCGGGCTCGCGCAGCGGTCGGCGTCGGTGGGCAGTGCCCGGCCGCGCCGGTTCTCCAGCTCACCGACGATGCCGAGCAGGCCCAGCGAGTCGAGGCCGTACTCGTCGAACCGGGACTCCGGGCGACTCGTCAGCTCGACGGGATCGACGGTGATGCCGGCGTTCTTCATCAGGGACGCCAGCTCTTCCATCGTGAGGCGGTCGGACATGGTGCCTTCTCTCTTCCTACGAGGGCGGGTGGGCCGGCCGAGCCGGCGTGGCGCGCCCTACACGGCGGATTCCGGTCCTCTGCGCAGGACGAGGGCCGAGTTCGAGCCCATCTGGCCCCGGCTGAGCACGAGCGCGGTCCGCAACCGTGCGGTGCGCGCGCCCCCGGTGACCACATCGAGGTCGTGGCAGACCTCGAAGACGTTCGGCGTCGGTGGGACGACGCCGTGTTCCAGTGCCATCACGGCCGCGGCCACGTCGAGGGTGCCGGCGGCGCAGTAGGCCCGCCCGATCCCGGTCTTGGGCGCCGTGACGGGCACCCGGCTCGCGCGACTGCCGAGGGCGTCGGTGATGGCCCACGCCTCGGCCGTGTCGGCCGCGGGGATCCCGAGGGCGTCGGCGAAGACCACGTCGATCTCCTCGGGGGCGCAGTCCGCCTCGCGGAGCGCGCCGCGGATGGCGCGGGACAGGCCCTCGCCCGACTCCTCCCAGCGGTGCGGCCCGGTGAAGGTCGCGCAGTGGCCGGCCACGACGGCGCGGACGGTCGCACCGCGCCGCGCCGCGGTCTCGGCGTCCTCGACGACGAACATCGCGCCGCCTTCGGCGGGCACGAAGCCCGACGCCTTCGCGGTGAAGGGGCGGTAAGCCCGCTCGGGGTCGTCGTCGGTGCTCAGACCCTCGTAGCCCAGCTGGCAGACGACCGAGTAGGGGGCGAGGGGTGCCTCCGTCGCGCCGACCAGCATCGCCCGGCTGCCCTGCCGGATGGCCCGGGCGGCGTGGGCGAAGGCGTCCAGCCCGCCGGCCTCGTCCCCGCAGACCACCCCGCACGGGCCCTTGAGCCCGCGTCGGATGGAGATCTGTCCGGTGCTGGCGGCGTAGAACCAGGCGATCGACTGGTACGGGCCGACGTAGCGGGGGCCCTGCCCCCACAGCCGTTGCAGTTCACGCTGCCCGAACTCGCCGCCGCCCGAACCGGCCGCCGTGACGACCCCGACCGAGAAGGCGTCGTCGGCGTAGTCGGCCTGGGCGAGCCGCGCGTCCTCCAGGGCGAGGTCGGCGGCGCCGAGCGCGTAGTGGCTGAAGCGGTCGGTCTGTACGAGGAAGCGGTCCTCGACCAGGGTCCCCGGGTCGAAGCCCCGCACCTCTCCCGCGATGCGCAGCGGGAGGTGCTCGCAGCCCTGTCGGCTGACGCGGTCCAGGACGCTGTCGCCCGCCTGGGTCGCCTTCCAGAAGGCTTCGATCCCGATCCCGTTGGGCGCGACCACCCCGATGCCGGTGATGACCGAGGCTCGCTCGGAGCGACTGTTCACGCGCGCACCTCCTTCGGCTGGGTCATGACGACGGCGGACTGGAATCCGCCGAATCCGCTGCCGACGGAGAGCACGCTGCGCAGGGTGTGGCTGCGGGCCGTCTTCGGCACGTAGTCCAGGTCGCACTCCGGGTCGGGGGTCTCGTAGTTCGCCGTCGGCGGGACCACGTGGTGGGTCATCGCGAGGACGCAGGCGGCGAGCTCGATGGCGCCGATGGCGCCGAGCGAGTGACCGACCATCGACTTGATGGAGGTCATCGGCGTCCGGTAGGCGTGGTCACCGAGCACCCGCTTGACGGCGGCGGTCTCGTGCCGGTCGTTCTGCTTGGTCCCGGAGCCGTGCGCGTTGACGTAGTCGATCTCCGCGGCGTTGATCCGGGCCTGCCCGAGGGCGGTCTCTATGGACCGGGCCATCTCCAGCCCCTCGGTGGTGAGGCCGGTCATGTGGTGGGCGTTGCCGAAGGTGGCGTACCCGGCGATCTCGCAGTAGACGGTCGCGCCGCGGGCGCGGGCGTGCTCCAGCTCCTCCAGGACGAGGACGGCCCCGCCCTCGCCGAGGACGAACCCGTCGCGGTCGGCGTCGAAGGGCCGGGACGCGTGGGCGGGGTCGTCGTTGTTCGGCGAGGTCGCCTTGATGGCGTCGAAGCAGGCCACGGTGATCGGGGAGACGGGAGAGTCCGAGGCGCCGGCGACGCACACGTCCATCCGGCCCTCCTGGATGGCGTGGACCGCGTACCCGATGGCGTCGAGACCCGAGGTGCAGCCCGTCGAGACGGTCTGTACCGGCCCGCGGGCGCCCGTCTGTTCCGCGACGGCCGAAGCCAGCGTCGCGGGGGTGAACGCCCGGTGCAGGAAGGGCGAGGAGAGCCGGTGGTCGACGTCCCACCACGCGCCCTTGTCGCTGACGTCGACGTAGTCGTGCTCCAGGCGGGTGGTTCCGCCGACGGCGGTGCCCAGGGACACTCCGGTGCGCCAGGCCTCGTCGGAGTCGAGGTGGAGGCCGGCGTCGGCCACCGCCTCGCGCGCCGCGACCAGGGCGAACTGGATGTACCGGTCGTGTCGCTCCGCCTCGCCGGGGCCGAACCCGTGGTCGGCGGGGTCGAAGTCGACCTCGGCGGCTATCCGGGAGCGGAACCCGGTCGGGTCGAAGAGGGTGATGCCCCGTGTCGCGGTCCGCCCGTTGGAGAGCAGGTCCCAGAAGGCGCGGGTGCCGATGCCACCGGGGGCGACGACGCCGACCCCGGTCACGGCCACCCGTCGGCGGGTCATGCGACGACCTCCGAGTGCTCGGGTGGCCGCTGGTCCCACGCGGACTCGTGCGGGTGCGGGGCCTCTTCGGTGTCGACGTGGCCGAGTTCCGGCCGGGGGGCGAGCGGTCCCAGGTGGAAGACCATCCGGGCCTCGGTGTCGCCGACGTTGCGGAAACGGTGGCGGACGTTCAGCGGTACCAGCAGCCCCTGGTCGACGCGCAGCGGGTGGGCCTCCCCGTCGAGGTCGACCTCCAGGGCGCCGGCGACCACGTACACGAACTCCTCGGAGTACGGGTGGTAGTGCTCGGCGATCGACTCGCCCGGGGCCATGACCGCGAGACCCATGAACCCGCTGGTCGAGCCGACCGAGGTCGGGGTGAGCACCGCTCTCAGGTCGCCTCCGCGCCTGCGGTTGGGCTGGGTCTCGCTGAGGTCGACGATGCGTGGGCGATGTGTGCTCATGACTGACTTCCTCCAGGCGTGCGGGTCGCCTCAACAGGGGCGCGGGGCGGGGTGGTGGCTGTGGCCCGGGCGGGCCGCGGATACCGGGCGGTCCTCAGGACCGTTCGGGTGCCCGGCGGTCGGTGACCGGGGTCATGGGGTGGGGTGCTGCCGGGCCGCCGGCCCCGGACGGCGCCGCGAGCAGCCGTTCGAGGGTGGCCTCGGCGCGCGGTCCTTCGATCTCGAAGGCGGCGGCGAGGTCGGCGCCCGCGGGGAGGGACACGTCGAGGAGGCGCACGACGATGTCGTCGCGCTGGAAGATGCTGCTGCTGCGGACCGGGCCGTCGGGCCGCGCCGCTGCCCGCTCGTCCTGCTGGGACAGGAACTCGGCGAGCTCCGCGCCGCGCCCCTCGCGTGCCGGGTAGAACAGCGCGTGCCGGGTCACGGGGGCGTCGTCGGCGCCGTGGTCGGCCACGTGGTGGACGGCCGGGAGCGCCGCCTTCATGAAGAACAGGCGGGCGGACTCGGGGTCGGCCAGGTCGCGGTCCTGTTCGAGGTACGGGTTGATGGCCTGTTCGACGGCGCGGACCTCCGGCTGCTCCGACACGTGGCGCAGGGCCGCCGTGAGGTCGCCTTCGACCTCGACGGCCCGGACCACCCGGTTGCCGTGCATGAAGAGGGAGGTGCGGCACAGACGGGTGTGCGCGTCGACCTCGGCCGCCGGGGAGTCGTAGGAGGACAGCAGATCGGCGACGGCCTTCTCGCTGCCCGGCTTGACCGTGAACGTCAGGGCGTGGCGGACGATCCCGGCACCGAGACGAGGCGTGGGCTGGAGCCGTACGGAGGGCGTCAGCTCGGGCCGGTCGTAGCGCTTGCCGGTCTCCCGGAGCACGGTGAACTTCAGCGGTCGCATGCTCCGGGCGCAGGCGCCGAGCGGCTTGACCTGTTCGGCGTGGTGCTCGCTGTTGACCCAGGCGAGGTACTGGGGCGCGCTCTCCCACTCACTGGTGATGAGCCATTGGGAGGGGTTCTCGAACGACTGGCACAGCTGGTCGCCGAGGTGCCCCGGAACCGAGGCGATGTCGTGGCGGAGCTGCTCGTAGGCGTCGAAGAACTGCTGCTGGACGCCTTCGTGCAGGTCCATCAGCAGGACGACCCGGAGCATGGATCCGTCGAAAGCCGATTGGGACACCCTCTCGGACAGGGCGGTTGTCATCTGCTCACTCCTTCGTGAGGGGTCTCGGTCACGGGACGTGGTCGCCCGGGACGTGTTCCCGGGGTGCGCCGCGTCCGCTGCGCCGGTCGGAGCGGTCCGGGCCGTTTCCCCCTTTGCCAGGGTGGACGAAAGGGGGCATATGCGTGGATCCGCTGTCGCTCATCGTCATCCAGCAGTGGGCAGAACGCCAGATCTCAGGATCGTCCGGGTGAGAAGTGACGAATCACCCGGGTCCGCCGGCTGATCGGGGCATAAGAAAGTGCACCGCCCCGCACAGAAACAGGAGCCCTCAGTTGATCGAAGACAAAGTCGACGTCCGTGTACCGGTCCTTGTGGTGGGCGGCTCACTCGTGGGCCTGTCCACCTCCCTGTTCCTGAGCCGTCACGGCGTCAGGCACATGGTGGTCGAGAAGCACGCCGGTACGTCCGTTCACCCGCGCGGCCGTGGCATCAACGCACGCACGATGGAGCTCTTCCGGACGGCGCAGGCCGAGCCGGCGATCCGCAGCGCGGCGGCCGCTCTGGAGGAGAATCACGGAATCCTGCAGGCCCAGTCCCTGGTCGGGGGCGAGTTCAACTGGCTGATCAAGGGCGTGGACCCGTCCAAGGCGCTCGCCCGCCTCAGCCCCACCGGCTGGTGCCTGTGCAGCCAGAACAACATCGAGCCGGAATTGGCCAAGCAGAGCCGCGCACAAGGCGCGGACGTGCGGTTCTCCACCGAGCTGATGAGTTTCGACCAGGACGAGGAAGGCGTCACCGCCCTGGTGAAGGACCGGGAGACGGGCGAGCACCTCACCGTGCGCGCCGACTTCCTCATCGCCGCGGACGGCCCGCGCAGTCCCGTCAGGGAGGCGCTGCGCATTCCTCAGACGGGCAGCGGTGAACTGTTCCACAACGTGAGCATCACGTTCCGTTCCGAGCAGCTCATCGAGGTCCTCGGGGACGTCCGGTTCATCGTCTGCTACCTGATGCGCCCGGGCGCGGACGGGGCGCTGCTGCCGGTCGACAACGAGACCCAGTGGGTCTTCCACGCCCCCTGGCACCCCGAGAACGGGGAGACGCTGGAGGACTTCACGGACGAGCGCTGCGCACGGCAGATCCGCGCGGCGGTCGGCATGCCCGACCTGGACGTGGAGATCGGCGGCCGGGCGCCCTGGCACGCGGCCGAACGGGTGGCGGAGTGGTACTCGTCGGGCCGGGCCTTCCTGGTCGGCGACGCGGCCCACGAGATGTCCCCGACCGGGGCGTTCGGTTCGAACACCGGTATCCAGGACGCGCACAACCTCGCCTGGAAGATCGCGGCGGTGCTCCAGGGGGCGGCCGGCCAGGAGCTGCTCGACACGTACGAGGCCGAGCGGCTGCCCGTGGCCCGGGCCACGAGCCTGCGCGCCTCGGCGCGTTCCGCGGAGCACAGCCACCCGGGGTACACCCCTCCGCCGACCATGGGTGGGGGCCCCGGCAGCGGGGTCCTCACCACGGCCATGGGGTACTGCTACCCGCAGGGCGCGGTCGTCGGCGGCGACCCGGACCGGCCGATCATCCCCGAGGCGTTGCGCCTGAAGGGTGACGTCGGCACCAGGGCGCCGCACATGTGGGTGACCAGGGCCGGGGAGCGCATCTCGCTGCTCGACCTGTACGAGCGGTCCTTCGTGCTGCTCAGCGCGGCGGGAACCCCGTGGCGGTCGGCGGCGGCGCAGGTGGCCGAGCAGTTGTCCGCGCGCCTGGCCGGGTACACGATCGGCTCCTCGGCCGACGCCGACCTGATCCAGCCGGCCGACGCCGACTGGACGGAGGTCCACGAGATCGGCGCCGCAGGCGCGGTGCTCGTGCGGCCGGACGGGTTCGTGGCCTGGCGCTGCGAGGACGCGGTGAGCGACCCTCAGGAAGCGCTCCTGTCGGCCATGATGGCCGTCCTCCGGCGGGACTGAGGTCCGTGTGGCCTGCCCGGGGTCACCGGCAGGCCCAGCACCCCGCCCAGCATCCGTGGCCTCCGGGGCGCGGATGCGGGCGGTGGCGCCTGTTCTCCCGGGGACGGCTCGGCGCCCGGGACAGGCGCCCGGCGAGGCAGGCGACCACGACGGCTATCGCGGCCAGTTCCTCGGGTTCGGCGGAGCCTCGGTGGACGCGCAGCAGGCTGGACACGGAAGCGTCTTCCGGCATCGGCATGCCCTCCCGTCAGGAGAGTTCGCCCTTCGGGGCACCAGGCCCCCTGATGCCGACGACGCTACGAGCACGGCGGGGGCCTGTCGTGTTCGAAGGACTTGTCCACAGCCGTCCGGGTCACGCCCGGCCGTGCGCCGGGGCGTGACCCGGGGCGTGAGGTCCTGCCCGGGACGGCCGTCATCCGAGTGGGCTGCGGCTCTCCGCACGGTCCGTCGCCCGCGGCCCACCGTCGGTTCCGTCCCGCTCCCCGGTGGCGCGCGCGGAGAGGGGCGTGGCGATCGATTCGAGGGACTTGCCCTCGGCCGCCACCGCGAAGAAGACCGCGACCAGGCCCGCCGCCACCATCAGGGAGGCCCCGATGCAGAACGCGAGCACGGCGTCGGCGACCACTCCGCTGGAGGTGAGGTCCGCGAAGACCAGCGGACCCGAGATGCCGCCGGCGGCCGTGCCCACCGCGTAGAAGAAGGCGATGGCCATCGCCCGCGTCTCCATCGGGAAGATCTCGCTGACCGTCAGGTACGCCGAACTCGCCCCGGCGGAGGCGAAGAACAGCACCACACACCAGCAGGCGGTCATCGTGAAGGCCGTGAGCATGCCGGCCCCGAAGAGCCACGCGGTACCGAAGAGCAGCAGGCCGGACAGGACGTAGGTGCCGGCGATCATCGGCCGGCGGCCGATCGTGTCGAAGAACCGCCCCAGGAACAGCGGTCCGAGGAAGTTGCCGAAGGCGATGACGGCGAAGTAGTAGCCGGTGACCGAGCTGGAGACGTCGAAGAACCGGACGAGGATGGTGCCGAAGCCGAAGGTGATCGCGTTGTAGAGGAACGCCTGCCCGACGAAGAGGGAGAGACCGAGCACGGCCCGTCGCGGGTAGGACCGGAAGACCGTCCTGGCGATCTCGCCGAATCCGATGCTGCCGCGCTGCTCGATCGTGATGGCCTCCCCCGGTTCGGGGAGTGGGGCGCCCTTCTCTCGCTCCACCTGGCGTTCGACGTCGGAGACGAGTTCCTCCGCCTCCTCGCCCTGGCCGTGGATGAACATCCACCGGGGGCTTTCGGGCACGTGCCGGCGGACGAGCAGGATCACCAGGCCGAGGACGACGCCGAGCGCGAACGTGAGCCGCCAGCCGAGCCAGGCCGGGAAGATGTCGGTGTCGAGCGCGAGGACGGACAGCAGTGCGCCGGCGACCGCGCCGAGCCAGAAGCTGCCGTTGATGATGAGGTCGACGCGCCCGCGGTACTTGCTGGGGATCAGCTCGTCGATCGCGGAGTTGATGGCCGCGTACTCGCCGCCGATGCCGAAACCGGTGAGGAAGCGGAAGACGAAGAACCACCAGGGCGAGAAGGACACGGCGGTGAGCGCGGTCGCCGCCAGGTAGACGCCGAGGGTGATGAGGAAGAGCTTCTTGCGGCCGAACAGGTCGGTGAGGCGTCCGAAGAACAGCGCACCGGCGCAGGCCCCGGCCACGTACAGGGCCGCCGCGACACCGGTGACCTGGGCGTCCGTGATGCTGAGGCCGCTGCCGTCCTCGGAGAGCCGACCGGCGATGTTGCCGACGATCGTGACTTCCAGGCCGTCGAGGATCCACACGGTCCCCAGCCCGATCACGATCATCCAGTGCCACCGCGACCACGGCAGCCGGTCCAGTCGCGCGGGGACGCTGGTCGTGATCGTCCCCTGGTTCCCACCCGTGAGCTCAGCCATGACGCACCGTCTGCCCGACCTCCCTCCCGGACAAACGCCGGCGGGTGAAACGGGGGTATCCGGCGGTTCGTTCGGGCGAATGTGCCGTCGCGCCCGCGGGGGCCGCGGCGTGCCGTGGAACCTGTCGAGGAACACTTCCGGAGGTGGGGCACTGCCATGACCAGGCGATCCGCGGAGCGGTCGACACCCCGGCCCGCCCGCCCGCGCGCGACCGCCCGCCCCCGACGCCCGAGGCCTCCGCTGCCGGCGGGCACCCCCCACGTCTCCCCGCTGCTGCGCACGGTCGCCGCGTACTCCTGGCGGCTGTTGGCCGTGGGGGCCGTGGCGTACGCGGTGTTCGTGGTCCTGGGCCGGTTCCACGAGGTCGGCGTGGCCGTCTTCCTCGGCCTCGTGGTGACCGCCGTGCTCCGGCCCCTGACGGGTCTCCTGGCCCGGTGGATGCCCCGCCCGCTCGCCGTCGCCTGCGCGCTGATCGGCAGCATCCTGCTGCTGCTCGGCGCGTTCGCGTTCGTCGGCGAGACGATCGCCTCCGAGTGGACCAACCTGCTCGCGGAGTTCAAGGACGGCCTGGGCCGGATCCAGCGCTGGCTGGAGCAGCCGCCGCTGCGGCTGGACCCCCACGCCCTGGACGACTTGCAGGCGCGCATCACCTCCTACCTGTCGAGCCACCGGTCGACTCTGCTCAGTACCGCGGTCAGTGGCGCCGGCCGGCTCGTGGAGATCTTCACCGTGATCGCCCTGGCGCTGTTCTGCTCGGTCTTCTTCATCCACTCGGGCGATCGGCAGTGGGCCTGGTTCTGCACCCAGCTCCCGCCGACCGCCGAGGACCGGGTGACGACCGCCGGACGGGCGGCGTGGCGGACGTTCACCGGTTACACCCACGGCATCCTGCTCGTCGCCGGGACGAACGCCGTCCTCGTCGGCGTCGCGCTGTTCGCGTTGGGGGTGCCGCTGGCGGTGCCGCTCGCGTTGTTGGAGTTCTTCGCCGCGTTCATCCCGCTGATCGGATCCCCGGTCGCCCTCGCGGTGGCCGCCGTCGTCGCCCTGGCCGCGAAGGGGCCGCTGGTGGCGTGCCTGGTGGTCGTGCTGATCGTGATCATCGGGCAGATCGAGGGCCATCTGCTGCATCCGCTCGTGATGAGTTGGGCGGTGCGGCTGCATCCGGTGGTCGTGGCCCTGTCGGTGGTGGCCGGCGCCATCGCCGCGGGCGTCGTCGGCGCGGTGGTCGCGGTGCCGCTGGTGTCGGTTGCCTGGGCCGTCCGGCAGTCACTGCGTCCACCCGCCCCCGTGTGAGGTGCGGGGCTCGACCTCTTCCGGCGTACGCATCGGGTGCGCGGGCCCCCTGCCCCCGTCAAGCTGGGACCCGGACCGACCGACCCCGCACACGCCCACGGAAAGGCCTCGGCCTCATGGACATCTACCGGCGCAAGGACCTCGGACTGCTCGCCCTGCGACTGGGGGCGGGCGGCGTGCTGATGGCACACGGCACGCAGAAGCTCTTCGGCTGGTTCGGCGGTGGCGGCCTCGACGGCACCGCGAAGGCGATGGAGCACATGGGCTTCGTCCCCGGCCGGCCGAGCGCGCTCGCGGCGGGACTCGGCGAGGCGGGCGGCGGCGCCCTCCTGGCGCTCGGACTCGCGACCCCGGCGGCCGGCGCCGCCGCGGCGGGCGCGATGGCGGGCGCCGTGTCCGTGCACGCGCCGGCGGGGTTCTTCGCCCAGGGCGGCGGCTTCGAGTACCCGGCCTTCCTCGGCTACGTGGCCGCCGGGCTGGGACTCGCCGGGCCGGGCCGCTACTCCGTCGACCACTTCACCCGGCACCGGCTGGACCGGCCCGCCGTGCTGGCGCTGGCGTTCGCGCTCAGCGCGGCCGCGGCGACCGTCGTCGTCGGCCGCCGCAACGCCGCCCTGGCCGCGGCGGCGGCCCCCGACGACACCGCGGGCGGGGATCCCCTCTCGGGCGTCGACGCCTGAGGGTCCTCCGCAATCGATCTCGGGGTTGCGAGCGCCGCCTGCTACGGTGCGCCGATGCCAGCGATCAAGAAGTTCCAAGTCACTTTCGACTGCGCGGAACCGGAGCGCCTCGCCCGCTTCTGGTGCGAGGTCCTGGGGTACGTCATACCGCCGCCGCCGGAGGGGTTCGCCACCTGGGACGAGTTCAAGGGCTCGCGGCCACCCGAGCAGCGGGACGCGTCGTTCGCCTGCGTCGATCCCTCGGGCGTGGGCCCGCGGTTGTACTTCCAGCGCGTGCCCGAGGGGAAGGCCGCCAAGAACCGGCTGCATCTCGATGTGCGGGTCGGCACCGGACTCGTGGGTGAGGAGCGCCTCGCCGCACTCGAGGCCGAGCGCGCGCGGTTGGAACCGCTCGGCGCGGTGCACGTGCGGACGCTGTACGACGGCACTGACGCGTGCATCCCGATGCAGGACATCGAGGGCAACGAGTTCTGCATCGACTGAGCACTCTCCGAGCCGGAGAGCCGGCCTTCGCAGCGGCTCAGGCTCCTGCCTGCCTGCCTGTGATGGTCGATGCTCTCAGGTGGTCGACTTCGACCGGGCCGGACGACCGGCCCTACTGGCGCTCCTCGATGCCGATCGCCTTCTCCAGCTCCTCGTGCGCCGTGCCGGGCTTGCCCGAGTGCTGTTCCAGCAGCGCGGCGGCGATGGCGTCCAGCTTGCGCTGGATGGCGTGCTCGGCCCGCCGCTCGGAGTTCTTCAGCAGGGCCAGCAGGAGCAGGGCGACGGAGGCCACGGCGTCGCCCGCGAGGTGCTGCCAGCTCGTGGACAGGTGGAGTGCGTGGACGACCACCACGTTGGCCACCAGGGCCACGCACACCACGAAGAAGGCCGCCGAACTCGTGAAGTTGGAGGCCAGCTCGGCCAGCTTCTCGAACGGACCGACGCGGCCGTCCTCGTTCTTCTCGGCGGGATGTTCGAAAGTCATGTCGAACATCATCCCTTCTTCCGGTGCGACGCAGGACCGGGCGGCCCCCGGGATCAGCAGATCCGCGGCAGCTGCTCCCCGAGCGGCAGGTCCACCACGCGCGTCCCGCCCAGGCCCGTGCGGGCGACGACGAGACCGGGGTGGGACTCCACCGCCTCCCCGATCACCGCGGCGCGGCGTCCCAGCGGGTGGGCGCGCATCGCGTCGAGGACCGCGTCGGCGTGCTCGCGCGGCACGAACGCCACCAGCTTCCCCTCGTTCGCCACGTACAGGGGGTCGAGGCCGAGGATCGCGCAGGCGTTGGCGACCGGGTCCGGGATCGGGACCTTGCCCTCCTGGAGGACCACACCGGTCCCGGAGGCGGCCGCGATCTCGTTGAGGGCGGCCGCCACCCCGCCCCGGGTGGGGTCGCGGAGCACGTGCAGGTCGGAGGTGACCGCGAGCATGGCCTCGACGAGGCCGCCGAGCGCCGCGCAGTCGCTCTCGATGTCCACCCCGAATTCCAGGCCCTCGCGCACGCTCATGATGGCCACGCCGTGCAGTCCGATCTCACCGCTGACGATGACCACGTCGCCGGGCACGACGCGCTGTGCGCGCAGGTCCACCCCGTCCGGGATGAGGCCGATGCCGGCCGTGTTCACGTAGATGCCGTCGCCGTGGCCCGTCTCGACGACCTTGGTGTCCCCGGTCGCGATCTCCACGCCGGCGGCGCGGGCGGCAGCGCCCATGGACCGCGCCACCCGGGCCACCACGGACATCTCGACGCCTTCTTCGAGGATGAACCCGCAGGACAGGTACGCGGCGCGGGCGCCGGCCATCGCCAGGTCGTTGACGGTGCCGTTGACAGCGAGGTCGCCGATGTCGCCGCCGGGGAAGAACAGCGGCCGGACCACGTACGAGTCGGTGGAGAAGGCCAGTCGGGCGCCGCCGAGGGTGACCGCGGCGGCGTCGCCCATCTGGGCCAGCACCTCGCCGCCGAACGCCGGGGCGAAGAGGTGTTGCACCAGTTCGGCGGAGAGCGCGCCGCCGCCTCCGTGGCCCATCACGACGCGGGGGCGGTCCCGCAGGGGGGCCGGGCAGGTCCAGCCGGTGACGTCGAGGGTGGTGGTCTCAGACAACGGGGCTCGCCTCCAGCGGTGCGGTCCGTGCGATGGGGTCGGTGGCGCGGACCGGGGTGAGGTCGAGCCTGCGGTAGAGGTAGTAGGCGGCGCAGGCGCCCTCGCTGGACACCATGGTGGCGCCGAGGGGGTTGCGCGGCGTACAGGTGGTGCCGAAGGCCTCGCACTGGTTCGGCTTGATGAGGCCTTGCAGGACCTCGCCGCTGCGGCACTCCGCGGGCTCGCGGGTGGTGATGTCGGTGACGGAGAAGCGGTGTTCGGCGTCGTGCTCCCGGTAGCGCTCGGAGAGCCGCCAGCCGCTGTCGGGGATGACGCCGATGCCGCGCCAGGCGCGGTCGGTGACCTCGAAGACGTCTTCCAGCATGGCGATGGCCGCCGGGTTGCCCTCGGGGCGGACCGCGCGCGCGTAGGCGTTGTCCACGGTGTGCTCGCCGCGTTCGAGCTGGCGCACGGCATGCCGTACGCCTTCGAGGATGTCCAGCGGCTCGAAGCCCGTGACCACGATCGGGACCCGGTGCCGGGCGGCCAGCCCCGGGTACTCCCCCATGCCCATGACGCTGCACACGTGCCCGGCTGCCAGGAAGCCCTGGACGCGGCAGCTCGGCGACTGCATGATCGCCTCGATGGCCGGGGGGACGCGCACGTGGGAGACGAGCAGGCTGAAGTTGCGGATGCCGAGCTTCCGGGCCTGGTGGACCGTCATGGCGTTGGGCGGGGCGGTGGTCTCGAAGCCGATCCCGAAGAAGACGACTTCCTTGCCCGGGTTCTGCCGGGCGATCTTCAGTGCGTCGAGCGGGGAGTAGACGACACGTACGTCGCCGCCCTCGCTGCGGACCTGGAAGAGATCGCGGCCGGTCCCGGGGACGCGGAGCATGTCCCCGAACGAGCAGAAGATCACGTCGGGCCGGGAGGCGATCTCCAGGGCCTTGTCGATGACCTCCAGCGGGGTGACGCACACCGGACAGCCGGGTCCATGGATCAACTCGACCTGATCGGGGAGGAGTTGGTCGATCCCGTGTCGGATGATGGTGTGGGTCTGCCCCCCGCACACCTCCATCAGCGCCCAGGGGCGGGTGACGGTGGCGTGGATGTCGTCCAGGAGCCGGCGGGCGAGCTCGGGGTCCTGGAACTCCTCGATGTACTTCACTGCCGCGCCTCCCGCGATACGTGCCCGCCGTCGACAGGTCCCACGACCGCCGGGTCGGCGACGGTGTCCGATTCGTCGTCCTCGAACGGCCAGGGCGCTCCGCCCGCCTCCGCCGCCTGCTCCCAGGGGTCGCCGAACTCCTCTTGCAGCATGCCGAGTTGAGCGAAGAGTTCCAGGGTCTGCTTGGCCGACTCCTCGTCCAGGCGCTGGAGCGCGAAGCCGACGTGGACGATGGCGTACTCGCCCACCTGGAGGTCCGGCAGGTACTCCAGGCACACTTCCTTGACCACTCCGCCGAAGTCGACGGTGGCCATGCGGGTGCCGTTCTCCTCCGCGATCTCAACCACTCTGCCGGGTACCGCCAGGCACATGGGCTTCTCCTCGCTGTGGGTGTTCGGTGGTGCGGGCCGCCGCCACCATGAGTTGCCCGAGGGCCAGTCCCCCGTCGTTCGGGGGCACTCGGTGGTGGCGCAGTACCGTGAAGCCGTGCCCCCTCAGGGCCTCGGCGCAGGCCGAGGAGAGGAGGGTGTTGGCGAACACCCCGCCGGTGAGGGCGACGGTGTCCAGGCCGTGCCGCTCCCGGGCGGCGACGCAGACCTCGGCCACCAGGTCCGTGACGGCGCGGTGGAAGCGCGCGCCGATCAGCGACGCGGGGGTACCCGCGCGCAGGTCGGCCACCACGGCCGCGAGCACGGGGGCCGGGTCGACGGTCATCGGGGGATCGGGGTGAGCGGCGGGATCGGGGTGGACGCAGGCGTCGGGAACGGCGCCGGTCCCGGGCACGGCGGGCCGCAGGGCGAAGGCGTACCCCTCGTCCGCGCCGCCGGCGCCCTGGGCCGTGCGCGCCGCGGCCTCCAGTTCGATCGCCGCCTGGGCCTCGTAGCCCGCGTGGTGGCAGATGCCGGCCAGTGAGGAGACGGCGTCGAAGAGCCGACCCATGGATGAGGTCGGCAGGCAGTTGAGGTTGGTCCTCAACTGGGCTTCCAGGACGTGTAGTTCATCCGGCGGGCAGGCCGCGACGCACGGCAGGTCCGGTGTCCGGTCGAGGCCCGCCGCCCTCAGGTGGGACAGCGCCATGCGGTAGGGGCGCCGTACGGCGGCGTCCCCGCCGGGCAGCGGGACGTACGCGAGGTGCGCGAACCGGGTGTGACCGGCGTAGTCGGCGAGGAGGAACTCCCCACCCCACACGGCCCCGTCGTCGCCGTGGCCCGTGCCGTCGAAAGCGACGCCGATCACCCGGCGGTCCGCGCCCAGCCCGTGCTCGGCCATGGCGGCGGCGACGTGCGCGTGGTGGTGCTGGACGCGGATCACGGGTCGGTCCGCGGCGTTGCGGGCGGCCCAGTGCGCCGAGCGGTAGCCGGGGTGCCGGTCGGACGCGAGCAGGGTGGGGGCGACGCCGGTGATGCCCTCCAGTTGGCGCACCGCGCCGGCGAAGGCGTCCTGGGTGGCGAGGTCGTCCATGTCGCCGATGTGGGCTGACAGCCAGGCCCGCCGGCCCTCGCCGAGGCAGAAGGTGTTCTTCAGGTCTCCCCCGACGGCCAGCGTCGCGGGTACCGGGAGCGGGAGGTCCAGGGGCAGGGGTGCGTGGCCGCGCGAGCGCCGTACGATCAGCGGCTCCCCGTCCAGGACCCGGACCACCGAGTCGTCGCAGGGCACGTGGATGGGACGGTCGTGGGTGAGCCAGGCGTCGGCCAACCGGCCGAGCCGCTCCAGGGCCTCGGCGTCGTCGGTCACGATCGGCTCGCCGGCCAGGTTGCCGCTGGTCATGACGAGCAGCCGGGGACCGGGAGGGTCACCGGGCAGTCCGAGCAGCAGGTGGTGCAGCGGTGTGTAGGGGAGCATCACGCCGAGGTCCGGGTTGCCGGGGGCGACCCCGACGAGTTCGACGGCGGCGGGGCGACGGCGCAGCAGCACGATCGGGCGTACGGCGCCGGTGAGCAGGCTCCGCTCCCGCGGGTCGATGTGGACATGGGGTGCGACGTCGTCGAGGTCGCGGGCCATCAGCGCGAAGGGCTTGTCGCCCCGGCCCTTGCGGCGGCGCAGTTCGGCCACCGCCGCGGGCTGCGCCGCGTCGCAGGCGAGGTGGTACCCGCCCAGTCCCTTGACCGCGAGGATCGCCCCGCCCGCCAGGAGCCGGCGCGCCGCGGCCACCGGGTCCCCGGCCTCCGCTTCGCCGGCGGCCGGTTCCCGGGGCGGTGTGCCGACGAGGAGTCGCAACCGGGGGCCGCAGGCCGGGCAGGCGACCGGCTGGGCGTGGAAGCGACGGTCGGCGGGGTCGGTGTACTCCCGGGCGCAGTCCGGGCACATCGGGAAGCGGGCCATCGTGGTGTGGGCCCGGTCGTACGGCAGGCCGGTGACGATCGTGAACCGGGGCCCGCAGTGCGTGCAGGTGATGAAGGGGTGGCGGTGTCGTCGGTCGGCCGGATCGGCCAGCTCCGCGAGGCAGTCCGCGCAGGTCGCCACGTCGGGCGAGACCAGCGTGCGGGCGGGACCGCCGCCCCTGGAGGCGACGATGGTGAAGCCGGTGCCGCCCGCGAGGGGTACCTCGCAGTGGTCGACGGCGTCCACGACGGCCAACGGCGGGGCGCAGGCGGCGAGCCGCTCACAGAACTCCGAGACCGCCGCCGAGGCGCCCTCGACCTCGGCGACGACACCTTCCGGGGTGTTGGTGACGTGCCCGGCCAGTCCGAGCGCGATGGCCCGGGTGTAGACGTACGGGCGGAATCCGACGCCCTGGACCACGCCCCGGACGACGACCCGGCGCCTTTGCACCGCCTCCATCAGCGGGTCTGCGTCGCTGACGCGCCGGCGTGCCGACGCGGATGCACGTGACCGTGATCGTGGTCGTGGTCGTGGTCGTGGTCGTGGCTGTGATCGGCCCCGTGGTCGTGATCGTGGTCGTGCGCCCCGTGGTGGTGGTCGAGGTGTCCGCCGTCCCGTCCCGCCATGACCGGCGCGTGGACCGCGGCGCCCGCCCCGACGGCCAGCGCCCGGTCGAGCAGGAGGCCGACGCCCTCGTCCGCGCGGGCGGACGTGAGGACCACCTCGACGCCCGGGTTGACCTGCTGTACGTGGGCGCGGAAGGCGTCCTCGTCGAACTCGACGGCCTTGGCGATGTCGGTCTTGGTGACGATCACCAGGTGGGCGAGCCCGAAGGCGGTGGGGTACTTGAGCGGCTTGTCCTCGCCCTCGGTCACGGAGGCGAGGACGACCCGCAGGGACTCCCCGAGGTCGTAGGAGGCCGGGCAGACCAGATTGCCGACGTTCTCCACGAAGAGCAGCCGGGTGTCGTCGGGCATCCAGCCGTCCAGGTGCCGGCTCAGCATCCCGGCCTCCAGGTGGCACAGCCCGTCGGTGAGCACCTGCTTGACGGGTACGCCGGAACGGGCCAGCCGCACCGCGTCGTTCTCGGTGGCGAGGTCGGCGGTGAGGGCGGCGACGGCCACTCCCCGCTCACGGGCGAGCAGCAGCTCGCGTTCCAGCAACGCCGTCTTGCCGCTGCCCGGGCTGGAGAGCAGGTTGACGACCGTGGTGCCGCGGGCGGCGAGTTCGGCGCGCAGGGTCCGGGCGGCTTCGTCGTTCTTGGCCAGCACCGCCTGCTTGAGGTCGACGACTCGGCACATGTTCAGCGCTCCTCGGGGATCGGTTGGCGGTGGCGCGTGGGGGCGGGGCAGTCCTCCCAGTTCACGGAGAGGATCCGCAGCTCACGGCCGGCGGTGAGTTCGACGTCGGTGGCCTTGCCGCATCCGGGGCAACAGAGTTCGGGCGGCATGCCGACCGCCCAGTCGTCCGTACAGGAGTGGCAGCGCGCGCGGGCCGCCACCGGCTCGGTGACGAGTGCGGCGCCCTCCAGAACCGTTCCGGCGCAGGCCAGTTCGAAACAGAAGGCGAGTGCGTCGGGGACCACTCCGGCGAGCTCGCCGACTTCGAGTCGGACCGAGGTCACCACGCGCGCCCCGCCTGCCTGGGCCGCTTCTTCCACCTGGCTCACCACGGCCATGGCGATCGACATCTCGTGCATCGGGGCTCCGTCCTGCCGGGGCTCATTAGACCGGCAGGCGGGGGATGGCACGGGCGGGCACGCCGACGCGTCGCACGCCCCGTACGCCATTCGGGCGCCGGGGCGTGCGAGGGGGTGCGGGAGGCGTCACATTCTGCGCATGCGCAGGTAGCGCTTGATGTCGGGGGCGACCAGTACGGCCACCGTGAACAGGGCGGCGAGGGCCACGCCGCAGAGGACTTCCTTCTTCATGGGGTTCTCTCCTCCGTTGTCACCAGGTCTTCCCGAGCCAGTCCCACGAGCGTCCGCACGGCCTCCGGGACCGCGGCGGCCACGGGGCCGCTGAGGCCCATGCGTTCCTCCACGGAGGCGGGTTCGCAGCCGAGCACCAGCGTGCGTCGGGGCGGGGCGCCACCCGTGCCCGCGCAGAGGGTGCCCAGCAGCGCGAGGACCGCGTCGGGGGACATGTGGTGGCCGTCGAGCACGGCGCCGCCGATCGGGGCGCCGGCGCACTCGTCGACCTCGATGAGGTACAGCGTGCCGGGCTCGCCGCCGCGCGCGGTGGCGTCCACCAGCACGAGGGTGTCGTAGCCGTCGAGCAGTTGGTAGGCGAGGTGGACTCCGCGCACACCGAAGTCCACCACCTCCACGTGGTCCGGCAGGTGGTGCGCGGACAGGGCGCGCACCACCTCGACACCGAATCCGTCGTCGCCGAGGAAGACGTTTCCGATCCCCGCGATCAGGGTCCTGCCGGTCACGTGTCCTCCAGGGGGATCACGTCGTCCGAGGGCCCCGTCTCGTCCAGGGCGGTCACCTCGTCGGGTTGGAAGTAGAGGAAGCGGCCCTGCTCGCGCCTGATGTCGGCGCCGGGATCGCCCTCCACCGTGACGGCGAGGTGCACTCCCCCGTCCACGTCGTGCAGCACGGCCTCGACGCGGGCGGAGCGGCCGTGGAGGAACACGTCCTGCGCGTCGGTGCGCCGCAGGCCCGGCCGCAGCAGCACGCGGCTGCCGACGTCCACCGGGACGCCGTCCACGAGGACGGGCTCCCGGGCGTGGTCGACGGGGTCCGCGTGGGCGGGGTCCCACCAGGGGGTGTCGGGGCGGAACACGGCCTGGCTGTCGAAGGGTTCGAGGCCGGTCGGGGTGTCCACCGGGATGTCGGGGTCGGTGATCTCCCGCAGGCCGCGGACCGCGCCGTGCAACCGTTCGAGGACCTCGGGCGGCATGGATTCGGCGAGGTCGATCACGGCGGCGGCCCTCGGGTCGGTGCCGCGTGCCTCGCGCTTCTCCTGGTCGGTCAGGGCGGCGGTGCGCAGCGCGAGGATCTCGTCGATCTCGGTGGCGTCGTACATGGCGCCGATGCTCTCGGGGGCGATGCCGGGGTGGTCCTCCAGGATGATCGGGGAGGAGAGCACCACGTCGGCGCGGCCGTGCTCGCCGGCGAGCACGGGCCAGGTCTGTCGGTTGACGCAGGCGGCGACGGCGCCCTTGGCCCATTCGGGCGGGTCGGTCATCGACAGGAAGGAGCCCTTGTCGAGGCCGAGCAGGAGGTGCGCGGCGACCAGTGAGCGGGGCAGCGCGGCGTCGCGGTCGGCGCCGCTCTCGTCCGGTGTCCACGCGCTGGTGTTCTCCACCACCGCGGTCAGCTTCCAGGCGCGGTAGGCGCAGTCGAGTTCGCTCGCCCGCAGTCGTACGACGGCGTCGATGTTCTCGGTGCGACGCAGCAGCCGGCCGAGGGTCCGGCCGTCCGCGTCGTGGATGTCCTCGGTCTCCTCGCGTGCGGGCCGGGTGACCGGGACGCGTACGCCCTCCCCGGCGAGGTCGGCCACGTCCACGGTCATCTCGACGCGTTCCTCGGTCCCCTCGTCCCAGGGGACGAGGACCCGGTCGTCGAGGTGCAGCTCCGTGACGTCGGTGAACGATCCGTCAGGTCGGGCCTGTTGGACGGTCCGCCGTTGGGCGTGCAGGAAGCGGAGTTCGACGGCGAGCTTCGCGTTCCCCTTCGGCTCCATCAGGATCTCGGTCTGTTGGAGGCAGTGCTCCTCGTGCGCGGGAGCCCAGGCGGGCGGCACGAGGACGCCGAACTGCCACCGCAAGCGGTTCTTGGCCGCCGATGCCCGGTAGGGGTAGAGCACGTACCCCTCGAAGAGCACGGCGTCGGCCACCTGCCGGGCGCTCGCGAAGCGGGCTTCGAGGGCGGTCGTTCCCGCCGCGCCGGCCGTCGTGGTGGTGACGGTCGTTCCGGTGGTCGTCGTCACGGCGCGGCCGTCCTCTCCGCGGGGCGGGACGGCTGGGCGCCCGCCCGGAAGCGTTCCTGCGGTGAGGGTTTCGCGTCCGGGACGACGGCCGAAACCGCCGCCGCGTCCAGGAGGGCCCGTACGGTGGCCTCCCAGGACGCCAGGGCGTGTCGGGAGCGGTAGGCGAGCAGTTCGTCCATGGTGTCGCGGGGCAGTCTGAGCCATCCGCAGCCGGGGAAGTGCTGCTCGATCATCTCCTGCCAGACCGCGACCGGCATGCGGTAGGAGGCTTCGCGGTCCCAGGGGACGGGCTCTACGTGGAAGCCGCCGGCGCCGGTGAACGCGGTGCCGGAGAACAGCATGAGCAGGGGTGCCTCGCCGTCCTCCAGGGCGCCGAGGTAGCGGCTCGCCGCGATGTCCATGTCGTAGGTGCAGGGCACGACCAGGTCGATCTCGGTGGACCCGGTGAAACTGGGCACCATGAGGGTGACCTGCGCGAACTGGACGGGCAGGAGGGTGTTGCCCCACCGGGAGCGTTCCCCGAACAGGTCGGCGAGGCCCTCGGCCTCGGTCGGTCCGTAGCCGCGTCGGGCCGGTTCGATGCGGATCTGGCAGCGCAGGGCGAGGGCGTGGATCCGGGTCTGTTCGGTGGCGGTGATGGCCAGCCGGAAGACGAGGGTGGGGCCGGCGGCGTACGGGTCGGCCCGTACGCCGGTGCAGGTGAAGCCGAACTCCGTCACGGCCGCGCCTCCTTCGCCGGGGTCTTGGCGCGGCGCTCGACCTGTTCGAAGAAGGCCGCCAGGGCGGCGCGCGCCTCGGACCCGCCGTCGAAGCCCTGCCACAACAGGCGCATTCGGCCGACGAGTTCGTAGCAGATGTCGATGGGCACCAGGTAGCAGTCGGTCCGGCCCTCGGCGCGCCGCAGCAGGAGCGCCTCGACGTCCGGTTCGAGCAGTGCGGACAGGGGGTTGCCGCCGAGTGCGGTCTGCCAGGTGGCGGGGTCGAGTTCGCTCTCGGTGGCGCCGGCGGGGCTGGGGTACAGCGCGACGAGGCGGTCGAGTGCGGCGTTGCGGAAGAAGAACGCGACGCTGACCGGGATCTGGAGCTGTTCCCACACCCCGTCTTCGAGCGGGTGGTCGGGGTCGGTGAGGTACCGGTTCGGGACGGCGCGGTAGCGTCCGGTCGCCGCGCCGGGCCGGTCGAACAGCAGGGAGCAGGCCGTGCAGGCGCACACCAGGGCGCGCTTCTCGATCTCGACCAGGTGGCGGTGGCCGTCCTCGGCGACCGCGATCCCGCACAGTTCACAGGTCTCGGGGCGGGGGGCGCGCGGCCCGGCGAACCGGCGCAGGCCGCGCGGTCCGCCGGTCCGTGCGGCGGGTGGTGCCCAGCCCTGTGACGCGCTCACGAGACCCGCGCCGGGCTGGTGTTCGGGCGGACGCCGATCTGGAGCAGCGGCTGCTGCGGCGCGGCCGCCTCGATCCGGACCTCGGTCACCTCGGGTGCGAAGGAGGCCAGCGCGTCCTCGACGGCCTGTCGACCGCCGTCGTCGCCGCCTCCGCAGCCGCAGCCGGAACTCGGGGCGGAGCGCAGGCGCAGCACGCCCGTGCCCTCGTCGAAGCCGACCAGTTCCACCGGTTCCCGTACGGCCGCGAGGGCGCGGGCGATCCGGGTGTGCGCGTCCTCGGGGTGCAGGTCGTGCAGGGCCAGCAGTCCGGAGACGAGCTCGTCGTCGAGGAGTGCGGCGAGGGCCTCGTCGTCGAGGCGGGTGGTGATGCTCGCCAGCCCGGCGCCGTAGAGGTCCATGAGCACGCGCACCAGTTCCTCGGCCGCCGCGCACGCCTCGCGGTCGCCGGTGGCCGCGAGCCGGTCGAGGACCTCCTCGACCCGCAGGCCCGCCCGGCGGGCGTCGGTGGGGGCGCTCATCCGCCCAGTCCGCTCAGGCCGGTGGGGACGTGCATCTGCTTGATCGTCTTGCCGCCGCCGACGTACATGTGGACGCCGCACGGCAGACAGGGGTCGAAGCTGCGCACGGCGCGCATGATGTCGATGCCCTTGAAGTTCTCCGGGGTGTTCTCCTCGAAGATGGGCGTGTTCTGCACGGCGTCCTCGTACGGTCCTGGAGTGCCGTAGGTGTCGCGGGTGCTGGCGTTCCACGGGGTCGGCGGGTAGGGGTGGTAGTTGGCGATCTTGCCGTCGCGGATCACCATGTGGTGCGAGAGGACGCCGCGCACGGCCTCGGTGAAGCCGACGCCCAGGCCCTCGTCGGGGACCTCGAACTTCTCCCAGGTCTGGGTGCGTCCGGCGCGGACCTCGGCGAGGCCCTTCTCGGCGCAGTGCAGCGCGATGGCCGCGGCGTACGCCTGGAAGTACGTGCGGGCGCGGTTGCGCTCCAGCGCGTTGCTCCACTTCGGGATCTTCCACTCGAAGCGGGTCTCGGGCTTGGTCATCGTGCGCGGCAGGGTGATGACCACGCTGTGGCCGGTGGCCTGGACGTAGTCGGTGTTCACCAGACCGGACAGGGCCGTGGACCACAGGCGGGCGAGGGGGCCGCCGCCGGTGTCGAGGGGGAGGTGGTCCTTGCCGTCGAACCAGCGGGGGGACATCACCCAGCTGTACTTGTCGTCGAAGTCGCGCTTCTGCGGCGCGGGAATGGTGTGCTGGTTCCAGGGGTGGCGGGCGTCGACCGGGTTGCCGAGCGGGTCGTGGGTGACGAACTTCTCCTGGCCCTGCCAGTCGTCGTAGTACGAGCTGCCGAGCAGGATCCGGATGCCGAGGTTGATCTCGGTGAGGTCGTTGGTGACCAGTTTGCCGTCCACGACGACGCCCGGGGTGACGAACATCTTCCGTCCCCAGTCGGTCATGTTGGCGTACGTGAAGTCGCAGTGCTCGGGGTCGTTGAGCGCGCCCCAGCAGCCCAACAGCACGCGCCGGCGGCCGACTTCCTCATAGCCGGGGAGGGCCTCGTAGAAGAAGTCGAACAGGTCGTCGTGGAGCGGGACGACGCGCTTCATGAACTCGCAGTACCGCATGAGGCGGCTCATGTAGTCCGTGAAGAGCTGGACGGAGGCGATGGTGCCGACGCCGCCCGGGTAGAGGGTGGAGGGGTGCACGTGGCGCCCCTCCATCAGGCAGAACATCTCGCGCGTGTACCGGCTGACCTGGAGGGCCTCGCGGTAGAACTCGCCTTCGAGGGGGTTGAGGGAGCGCATGATGTCGGCGATGGTCTTGAAGCCGTGTTCCCCGGCGTGCGGGGCGGGCGTGCGCTCGGCCAGCTCCAGCACGCCGGGGTTGGTCTCGCGGACCATCTTCTCGCAGTAGTCGACCCCGACCAGGTTCTCCTGGAAGATGTTGTGGTCGAACATGTACTCCGCGGCCTCGCCGAGGTTGATGATCCACTCGGCGAGGTGGGGCGGCTTCACCCCGTAGGCCATGTTCTGCGCGTACACGGAACACGTGGCGTGGTTGTCGCCGCAGATCCCGCAGATGCGGCTGGTGATGAAGTGCGCGTCGCGGGGGTCCTTGCCGCGCATGAAGACGCTGTAACCGCGGAAGACCGACGAGGTGCTGTAGCACTCCGCCACGCGCTTCTGCTTGAAGTCGATCTTCGTGTGGATGCCGAGGCTGCCCACGATCCGGGTGATCGGATCCCAGGACATCTCCACCAGGCCGCTGCCGTCTCCGGCCGCCTTCGTCTTCGGTGCCATCGTGTCTGCCGTGACCCTTCTTGGGTGGGGGTGCTGAGGGTTCTCGCGGGTGCCGAGTTCTCGGGGTTCTCGGGGTTCTCCCGGGTGAGGTCTCGCGGGGTTCGGACCCGCGGCCTACGGGTGGAGTGCGCGGGGAGGCGTCACCACGGCGGTCGGTAGCCGGTGGTCAGCCGCTCCCCCGGATTGCGCCACTTCGGTTCCTGGTCGACGGTGTGCGCCGTCACCGCGCGGAGCTTTCGGATCACCGCGCCGTAGATCCCGCTGGCGGTGGCGGACACCTTGCCGCCGGGAGGCTCGTCCATGAAGGGCATGAACTTGTCGGGGAAGCCCGGCATGGTGCAGGCGATGCAGATGCCGCCGACGTTGGGGCAGCCGCCGATGCCGTTCATCCAGCCGCGCTTGGGGACGTTGCACTTGACGACTGGACCCCAACACCCCAGTTTGACCAGGCACTTCGGGGAGTCGTAGGTCTCCGCGAACTGGCCCTGCTCGTAGTAGCCGGCCCGGTCGCAGCCCTCGTGGACGGTGGCGCCGAACAGCCAGGTGGGGCGCAGCTTGTCGTCGAGCGGGATCATCGGGGCCGAGCCGGCCGCCTGGTACAGCAGGTAGGTGAGGGTCTCGGAGAAGTTGTCCGGCTGGATGGGGCAGCCCGGGACGCACACGATGGGGATCCCCGCCTTGGACTTCCAGTCCCAGCCGAGGTAGTCGGGCACGCCCATGGCGCCGGTCGGGTTGCCCTCCATCGCGTGGATGCCGCCGTACGTGGCGCACGTGCCGATGGCCACCACGGCGAGGGCCTTGGGAGCCAGCCGGTCGAGCCACTCGCTGGTCGTGATGGGCTGGCCGGTCAGCGGATCGTCGCCGAAGCCGCACCAGTAGCCCTCGGGCTTGATCTTCTCGTTCGGGATGGACCCCTCGACGACCAGCACGAAGGGGTCGATCTCACCGCGCTCGCCCTTGAAGAACCACTCGATGAAGGTGTCGGCGCCGCCGACGGGTCCGCACTCGAAGTCGATGAGCGGCCAGTGCACGGCGATCTTCGGCAGACCGGGCAGCACGCCCATCACGATCTCTTCGATGCTGGGCTGCATCGCTGCCGTCAGGGACACCGAGTCGCCGTCGCAGCTCAGTCCCGCGTTGATCCAGAGGATGTGGATCGGGGGGTCCTCTACCGTGGTCGGCGTTGCTGCATCCATGAGGATGCCTCCTTGGGGAGGTATGCGGGGAGGTGGGGGTGGCGTCCGCGTGTGGGCCGACGCCCTCACCCTTCTTGGTAACAGGGCTCCACTGCGGATGGGCTGTCATGTGCGGCCATTGCGGTGACGTCGCCGCGCCGGCTTGACGCCGGGTCGGCGAGGTGCGGCGGGGTCCCGGTCGCGGGTTCCTTGCGTACGAAGGCCCTGCGCAGTGCGTGGTAGGGGGCGTCCGGGTCGTGGAAGGTGGCGCGCATCCGGGTCAGCTCCGCCTCCCGGTGGGCGGCGAGCGGCCTGACGGCCTCGTCGCGGGCGCGGGCCGCCTTCTTCCCCGCGATCCGGGACGGCGTGGCGGGCGAGTCCGCCAGCAGTCCCGCGAGGCGGGCCGTCTCGGCGGCGAACGCGTCCGGGGCGCAGGGCACCGTGCGGTCGATCAGGCCGAGTCCCTCGGCGGCGGCGGCGCTCAGCGGCAGGGCGTCGGTGGTGAGTCGCTCCGCGACCGCGGCGCCCACGCGGCGGGGCAGGGTGTACGTCCAGTACTCGGATCCGTGGAGGCCCATCAGCCGGTAGTGCGGGTTCAGCACGACGCCGGTGCGGCACCAGACCTCGTCGGCGGCGAGGGCCAACATGGCCCCTCCGGCGGCGGCGTTCCCGCCGAGCGCGGCCACGACGAGGCGGTCGGTGGTGGTCAGGATCGCCTCCACCAGGTCGTCCATGGCCTCGATGTTCGCCCAGGACTCGGCGGCGGGGTCGTCGGCCGCCTCGATGACGCCGAGGTGGATGCCGTTGGAGAAGAAGTCCCGTCCGCCACCGAGCACCAGCACGGACGTGGGGCGCGAGCACGCGGCGCGGTAGGCGTGCAGCAGGCGGCGGCAGTGGTCGGTGGCCATGGCGCCGCCGGGGAAGGAGAACGACAGGAAGCCGACCCGACCCTCCTCGCGGTATCCGATGTCGCCCGGGGCGGCGACGCCCTCCGATCCGTCCGGCAGGTCGCCTGGGCGCGGGGCGGGCAGTTCGGGCAGGGGCGGCAGTCGGTCGGCGAGGGCCAGGGTGGCGGGCAGTTTGACCGGAGCGGGTTGCCCGGGCCGGCGGCGGGCCCGGAGTTCGGGGATCCAGACGGCGCCGTCGGTCGTCGCCCGACAGACGGCGCCGTCGCGGGTGGCGAGCAGTTCGCCGGGGCGGCCTCGCAGCTCGTACTCGGGGCGACCGCCATGCAGGTACCAGGCGCCGCCGAGCAGTTCGTCCAGTACGCCGGGCCGGGAGTCGGCCGCGCGGAGCGTGCGCAGGACCCGCTCGGTCGGGTCCGTCTCCCAGTCGATCCGGCGGTCCTCCTGGCCCAGGTAGGGCCGGGTGTGGTGCGTGGTCTGGGGCCGCGGGACGTAGGTACCGGAGGCGAAGCGTTCCACCGCGGTCAGCACCGCCCGCAGGGCGGCGTCCGCGATCTCGCCCCGGTAGAGGTCGCTCTTGGCCACCTCGGGCAGGGGGCAGTCGGCGAACGCCCAGACGTCGCCGGCGTCCATCTCGCCGGTGGCCTGGAGGACGGTGACGCCCCACCGGTCGGCCCGGTCGAGGATCGCCCGGTCCAGCGAGGAGGGACCGCGGTCCCCGACCGGTCCCGGGTGCACGATCAGGCAGGTGTGGGCCTCCCAGACCTCCCGCGGCAGGGCCGTCGTCAGCATCGGCGCGATGATCAGGTCGGGTCGGTGACGGCGCACCGCGTCGGCGAGGGGGACGCCGGGCACGGCCAGTTCGACGGCGACACGGTGACCGTGGTCCCGCAGCTCCGCGTGGACGCGCTGGGTCAGGCTGTTGAACGCGCTCGCCACCAGCAGGATGTGCACACCGTCTCCCCGCGACCAGCCGCCGTCGGCGGACCGTGGCCGGGCATCCCCGACCGCCTGCGATCGTCGGGCACGCCGGAGCCGATGACGCGGTACGAAGCGCCGACGTCACTCGAAAGCGGGCGGACGCGCCGCCACCTGGCGGCCGGCCCGCAGCGCGTCGTTCGGCGCCCCGCCAAACCCGGCCGGGCGTCGTTCGGCGCCCCGCCAAACCCGGCCGGGCGTCGTTCGGCGCCCCGCCAAACCCGGCCGCGCTCGGCGACGAATCATCGGTGGGTACGGCGGACCGACCACGAGGCCGGGGCCGGCCCGGGACGGTGAGGACCATGACGGACGAGGCGTTCGAGGAGCTCCTGATCGAGGCGCGCGCGGAGGCGCGGCGGGTGTGTCTGCCGCCTGCCGAACCGACCGGGGAACCGGACTTCGCGCTCAGGACGCAGCACGCCGAGTTCGGGGCCTCGGAGCACTGAACGCGTCGGTCCGTCGATCTGTCCGGCAGGGGGCGCCCGTCAACCGGTCCGTCCCCGGTCCGTCAGGGAGAGACCTCGGTGTGGCCGCACACCCATGCCAGGGCGTCGTGCACCCCCTGGGTGTAGTCGCGCGGCAGGGTCCTCAGCGGGCCGGCCTCCAGTTGCACCGTGGCGGCGTCCACCTCGGCCGTCAGCAGGTCCATGTCGGGCGTGCTCCGGGCCACGGCGCCGGTGACGGGGGCCCCGTCGCCCCGCCCCAGGGCCCACTGGTAGCCGGTCAGGGCCCCGCGGGAGAGCTGGGTCCCGCCGTGCGGCCCGAGGGCGTCGGCCTCCAGCGCGTCGTGGCGCTCTTCGACCTCGGCGCGGGGCCGGGTCCCGACACGGTCCGAATCGAACTGATCTGTTCGCTGCGTGGTCATACCACTACGTCTGTCCGTCGGGCAGGCATTGATGTGCATGCGTGCACACCACACATGCGTGCGCAGCCCCACCCGGCGCATGCGTGCGCAGCCCCACCCGGTTCACGTCAGCAGCGGCCGGTCCCGGGCGCGGACCGGGGCCTGGAGGGCGGTGCCGCCCGTCAGGTAGCGGTCGACCGCGGCGGCGACCGAGCGGCCCTCGGCGATGGCCCACACCACGAGGGACTGCCCGCGCCCGGCGTCGCCCGCCACGAACACCCCGTCCGTCGGCCGGGCCGGACCGCCGAGCGCCGCGAAGTCGTCGTCCCTCGCGAAGTTGCCCTGCTCGTCGCGGACGAGACCGAGCTGCTCGCCCAGGCCACAGGCCCGCTCGGGCCCCGAGAAGCCGAGCGCCAGCAGCACCAGCCCGGCTTCGATCAGCCGCTCGGTACCGGGCAGGGCGCCGCGTCGCGCGGGCTCCACCCCGGTCAGGCGCAGGGCCCGTACCCGGCCGGTCGCGTCGCCTTCGAAGTGCAGGGTCGCGCAGGAGAAGGCCCGGGGATCGGCGCCGTGGCGGCCGCGTGCCTCCTCGTGGGCGTGGGAGATCCGGTAGACCTTCGGGTACACGGGCCAGGGCTGGGTGTCGGGCCGGGTGGGGCCGGGTTCCGGGTTAATGTCGAGCTGGACCACCGACAGGGCGCGCTGGCGAAGGGCCGTGCCCAGGCAGTCGGAGCCGGTGTCCCCGCCCCCGACGATCACCACGTGCCGTCCGGCGGCGGTGACCTCGGGTTCCGCGATGTCACCCTCCACGACCCTGTTCGCGCCGGTCAGGTAGTCCATGGCCTGGTGGATGCCGCGCAGCTCCCGGCCCGGTACGGTCAGCTCCCTGCGCTCCATGGCGCCGACCGCGACGACGACGGCGTCGTACCGCCTGCGGAGGTCGGCCGCGTCGACCCGACCGCCTATGTCGCTCTCCGTACGGAAGACGGTGCCCTCGGCCCGCATCTGTTCGACGCGGCGGTCCAGGTGCGACTTCTCCATCTTGAACGCCGGGATGCCGTAGCGGAGCAGTCCGCCGATCCGGTCGGCCCGCTCGTGGACGACGACGGTGTGTCCGGCGCGGGTGAGCTGCTGGGCCGCGGCGAGGCCGGCGGGGCCGGACCCTATGACCGCGACGGTCTTGCCACTGAGCCGACCGGGCGGCGCCGGGGCGGTGTAGGCGTGCTCCCACGCCTGGTCGGCGATGGTCTGCTCGACGTTCTTGATGGTCACCGCGTCGGCGTTGATCGTCAGGACGCACGCGTCCTCGCAGGGGGCCGGGCAGAGCCGGCCGGTGAACTCGGGGAAGTTGTTCGTCGCGTGCAGCCGGTCGGAGGCGGCCCGCCAGGCGCCGTGGGCGGCGTACGCGTTCCACTCGGGGATCAGGTTCCCCAGCGGGCAGCCGGCGTGGCAGAAGGGGATCCCGCAGTCCATGCACCGGTTCGCCTGCTCGGACACCAGGGGCAGCAACGCCTGCCCGGAGTGGACCTCGCGCCAGTCGCCGAGCCGTTCGTCCGCGGGGCGCGCCGGGACGGGGCTGCGGGGCGTCCTGAGGAAGCCGAACGGATCGGTCATGCGCCGCCTCCATGATTCACGCGCGGATACGGCGGTTCGACCAGGTTACGCCGCCTTTGCCGGTGTTTCGCGGGAGCCGGAAACGGCTGCTCGCGAACGTGACACCGGTCACTTCGCGTGACGCAGGGGACATGACCTCGCCGACTGGGGGCAGGCGGGCCCCACTGCACCATCACCGCGGGTCCGCCGCGGTGCGGAAACCGGAGGTACAGCGCGTCGTGTCGGAGCAACTGAGCATTCACACAGCCGGAAAGTGGCGGTCCGCGTCGACCGGCGCCACGAGGGAGATCCTGGATCCCGCCGATGGCACCGTGCTCGCGGTGGTCGCCGAGGGCAGCGCCGCCGATGCCGACGCGGCCGTCAGTGCCGCCCGCGCCGCCTTCGACGGCGGCGAGTGGCCGCAGACCCCGGTGGCCGAGCGTGCCGAGGTGCTGCGCCGCACGGCCGACCTGCTCCAGCGCGACCGGGAGCGGATCGCGCTCCTGGAGAGCCTGGACGCCGGCAAGACCCTGGAGGAGGGTCGCGTGGACGTGGACTGCGTCAGCGCCGCCTTCCGCTACTTCGCCGACCTCGTCATCGGCGAGGGTGGCGGCCGGGTCGTCGACGCCGGCTCCGCCGACATCCACAGTGTGGTCGTCCACGAGCCGGTCGGGGTGTGCGCCCTGATCACTCCGTGGAACTATCCGCTGCTCCAGGCGAGCTGGAAGGTGGCCCCGGCACTGGCCGCGGGCAACACCTTCGTCATCAAGCCCAGCGAGCTGACCCCGCTGAGCACGGTCGTCCTCGTCGAACTGCTGGTGGAGGCCGGGCTGCCGGCGGGCGTCGCCAACCTGGTGACCGGCGCCGGCGACCCCGTCGGCGCTCGTCTCTCGTCCCACCCAGACGTCGACCTCGTGTCGTTCACCGGCGGACTCGCCAGTGGGACGAAGGTCGCGCACGCCGCGGCCGACACCGTCAAGAAGGTCGCCCTCGAACTCGGCGGCAAGAACCCCAACGTCGTCTTCGCGGACGCCTGCGCCACCGCCAACGGCTTCGACACGGCCGTCGACCAGGCCCTGAACGCCGCCTTCATCCACAGCGGTCAGGTCTGCTCGGCCGGATCACGGCTGATCATCGAGGAGTCGGTGCGGGACCGCTTCGTCGCCGAACTCGCCCGACGCGCCGAGAAGATCCGCCTCGGTCGCGGCACCGACGCGGGTGTCGAGTGCGGCCCGATGGTCTCGGCCGCGCAGCGGGAACGCACCGAGTCGTTCGTCGCCTCCGCCCTCGCCGAGGGCGCCGTGCTGCGCGCCGGCGGCGAACGCCCCGAGGGGCCGGGCAACTTCTACCGTCCGACCGTCCTGGACCACTGCGACCGCCGGATGCGCGTCGTGCGCGAGGAGGTCTTCGGTCCGGTCCTGACCGTGGAGACGTTCCGCACCGAGGACGAGGCCGTGGCCCTGGCCAACGACACCGAGTACGGGCTCGCGGGCGCCGTGTGGACCTCCGACCAGGGCCGCGCCCGCCGGGTGGCGGGCCGACTGCGCCACGGCACCGTCTGGATCAACGACTTCCACCCCTACCTCCCGCAGGCGGAGTGGGGCGGTTTCGGGAAGTCCGGTGTCGGGCGCGAGCTCGGACCGTCGGGTCTCGCCGAGTACCGCGAGACGAAGCACGTCTACCAGAACCTGGCGCCGCGCCCCGTGCGCTGGTTCGCGGGCTGAAAGGGAGCATCTTCATGACGACGCACACGGACATCGGCCAGCACGTCGCCGAGGAAACCATTCAGGAGTACGACTACGTCATCGTCGGCGGCGGCACCGCCGGCTCGGTGATCGCCGCCCGGCTGACCCAGGACCCGAACGTCACGGTCGCCGTCATCGAGGGCGGGCCGAGCGACGTCGACCGTCCCGACGTCCTCACCCTGCGCCGCTGGATGGGCCTGCTCGGCGGGGAACTCGACTACGACTACCCCACCACCGAGCAGCCTCGCGGCAACTCGCACATCAGACACAGCCGCGCCCGCGTCCTCGGCGGCTGCTCCTCGCACAACACCCTGATCGCGTTCAAGCCGCTGCCCTCCGACTGGGACGAGTGGTCGGACGCGGGCGCCGAGGGCTGGCACGCCGCCGCCATGGACCCGTACTTCGACCGGCTGCTGAACAACATCGTCCCCGTCGGCGAGGCCGACCGGAACGCCATCGCCCGCGACTTCGTCGACGCGGCCGAGCACGCGCTGGGCGTCCCCCGCGTCGAGGGCTTCAACGCGAAGCCGTTCCACGAGGGCGCCGGGTTCTTCGACCTCGCCTACCACCCGGAGACCAACAAGCGGTCCTCCGCCTCGGTGGCCTACCTGCACCCGATCATGGACGTGCGGGAGAACCTGACCCTGCTGCTGGAGACCTGGGCGTACCGGCTGGAGCTGGAGGGGACCCGGGCGCGCGGGGTCCACGTACGGTCCCAGGACGGCGCCCGGTCGCTGCTGCGGGCCCGCCGCGAGGTCGTGGTGTGCGCGGGCGCGGTCGACACCCCCCGCCTGCTGCTGCACTCCGGCATCGGCCCGCGCGCGGACCTGGAGGCGCTCGGCATTCCCCCGGTCCACGACCTGCCCGGTGTCGGCGAGAACCTCCTCGACCACCCCGAGTCGGTGATCGTGTGGGAGACGGACGGTCCCATCCCCGAGAACTCGGCGATGGACAGCGACGCCGGCCTGTTCGTGCGGCGCGATCCCGCGGCCGCGGGTCCGGATCTGATGTTCCACTTCTACCAGGTCCCCTTCACCGACAACCCGGAGCGCATCGGCTACGAACGCCCCGCGCACGGGGTGTCGTTGACCCCGAACATCCCGAAGCCGCGCAGCCGCGGCCGGCTGTACCTGACCAGCGCGGACCCCGAGGTGAAGCCCGCCCTGGACTTCCGGTACTTCACGGACGACGAGGACTACGACGCCCGCACGCTGGTCGACGGCATCAAGATCGCCCGCGAGATCGCGGCGACGGAGCCGCTGGCCGGATGGCTCAAGCGCGAGGTGTGCCCCGGACCGGAGATCACCGGTGACGAGGAGCTCAGCGCTTACGCCCGCTCCGTCGCCCACACCGTCTACCACCCCGCGGGCACCTGCCGCATGGGGGCGGAGGACGACCCCGGGGCCGTCGTGGGACCGGACCTCAGGGTCCGGGGCCTGGACGGGATCCGGATCGCGGACGCGTCGGTCTTCCCGACGATGCCCGCGGTCAATCCGATGATCGGAGTGCTCATGGTCGGCGAGAAAGCCGCCGAGCTGCTGGGAGGCGCCACGCGATGAACCCGAAGACGCACACGACCGACGAGAGCTCCAACGGATCGACACCCGACACCCGACCGCCGGTGTTCGCCGTCGACGGCCTCTGGAAGGTCTTCGGCCCCCGCGCCGCGGCCGCCAAGGTGCCCGGATCCGCCCACGCCGGCCTGTCCCCCGCCGAACTGCGCGAACGCACCGGCTGCACCGCCGCCGTGCGTGATGTCAGCTTCGACGTCCGCAGGGGCGAGGCCTTCGTGGTGATGGGCCTGTCCGGCTCCGGCAAGTCCACGCTCGTCCGCTGTCTGACCCGGCTGATCGAGCCCACCGCGGGCTCCCTCTCCATCGACGGCGAGGACGTGCTGGCGATGGACCGGGCCAGGCTGCGGGAGCTGCGCCGGCACCGCGCCGCGATGGTCTTCCAGCACTTCGGCCTGCTCCCCCACCGTTCGGTGCTGGACAACGTCGCCTACGGCCTGGAGATCCAGGGGATGGGTCGCGCCGAACGGCGCGCCAAGGCCGCCGAGATGACCGCCAAGGTCGGGCTCGAAGGCCTGGAGGAGCGCCGTCCCGGCGAGCTGTCCGGTGGCCAGCAGCAGCGCGTCGGCCTCGCCCGCGCCCTCGCCGCCGACCCCGAGGTCCTGCTGTTCGACGAACCGTTCAGCGCCCTGGACCCGCTGATCCGCCGGGAGATGCAGGAGGAGGTGGCCCGCCTGCACCACGAGGAGGGCCGCACCATGGTCTTCATCACCCACGACCTGTCCGAGGCCCTGCGCCTCGGTGACCGGATCGCCCTCATGCGCGACGGTGAGATCGTGCAGCTCGGCACGCCCGAGGAGATCGTCGGCTCCCCCGCCGACGACTACGTGCGGGACTTCGTCCGCGACGTGCCCCGCGAGCAGGTGCTCACGGTGCGCAGCGCCATGCGTCCCGCGTCCGCCGCCGAGGCCGAGCACGGCCCGGCGCTGAACCCGACCACCACCGTCGTCGACGCCATCGAGGCCGTGGCCCGCAGCGGCGGCCCCGCGCGGGTCGTCGACCAGGGCCGCTGTCTCGGCGTGGTCGACGACGCGGCGCTGCTCGCCGTCGTCGCCGGGATACCCGCCCCCCGGACCGGGGAGGTGGCCGCATGAGAACGAGCGCCGTCCGCAACGTCCCCGCGCCCCGGGGGTGGTGGCGATGACCTCCACCACGACGCCCGTGCGCGAGCCCGCCTCGTCGCCCGCGCCGACGGACACGACGCCGCCCACCGGCGGTTCGTCCCCCTCCCCCGACGGCTCCTCTCCCCGTCGCCCCGGGTCACGCCTCCCCTTCCGTGTCGGTCGCCGGGTCCTGCCCCTCGCCGTCGCCGCGGCCGCGGTGATCACGCTCGGGGTCCTCTTCCCCGGCGCGGGCAGTTGGCCCGGCGCCCTTGCCGTGGACCTGTCGGGTCCCCTCGGCCGGGCCGGCGACTGGATCATCGACCACCGTGACAGCCACCCGCTGTTCCTCTACTTCTTCGGGCACGTCAGCAACGTGGTCGTGGTGTCCGTCCGTGCCGTGTACGTGGTCCTGCTCGCCGCCGGTTGGACCGGTGTCACCGCGCTGGCCGGGCTCGTCGCCTGGCGTCTCGCCGGTGTCCGGCTCGCCCTGACGTCGATGGCCGCCTTCGCTGTCTGCGGCCTGCTCGGCATGTGGATCCCCACCATGCAGACCCTGGCCCTGATGGTCGTGGCGGTCGCCGCCTCGGTCGCCGTCGGCGGGCTGCTCGGCCTGGCCGCCGGGCTGTCGCCGCGCACCGAGCGCGTCCTGCGCCCCGTGCTCGACACCATGCAGATCCTGCCCGCGTTCGCGTACCTGCTGCCGATGGTGCTGGTCTTCGGCATCGGGGTGCCCGCCGCCGTGCTCGCCACCGTCGTCTACGCCGCCCCGCCCATGGCGCGCCTGACCGCTCTCGGTCTGCGCGACGCCGACGCCGGGGTCATGGAGGCCGCCGCCTCGCTCGGCGCGACCGGCCGCCAGCGGCTGCTGACCGCGCGCCTTCCGCTGGCGCGCCGGCAGATCCTGCTCGGCGTCAACCAGGCCATCATGATGGGCCTGTCCATGGCCGTCATCGCCTCCGTGATCGGTGCGGGCGGCCTCGGCGACCGGGTCTACCAGGCCCTGGCCTCCGTCGACGTCGGCGCGGCGCTCGCCGCGGGCATCCCGATCGTGCTGCTGGCCGTCGTCCTCGACCGCACGGCCGACGCGGCGGGTGCCCGGCTTGGCACCAACCCTCCCCAGGCCGCCGAGCAGCACTTCCTGCGCCGCGTCTTCGCGGGCTGGTACGGGCGTCTGCTCTGCCTCCTCGCGGTCGTCGCGGTGGCCGTGGCCGGACGGATGCTGGGCACCTCGCAGTGGCCCGACTCCTGGAACGTGTCCCTCGCCGACCCCGTCAACCGGGCCGTGGCCTGGATGACCGACCACCTCTACTCCGGGGTTCCCGTCGTCGGCGGCACCGCCGACTGGGCGGCCCGCTTCACCGGCTGGCTCCTGGACCCGCTGCGCTCCGGACTCCAGGCCGCCCCGTGGTGGCTGCTCCTGCTGCTGGTCGGCGCGATCGGCGTCCTGGTCGGTACCCGGCGCACCGCGCTGACCGCCGTGCTCGCCCTGGCCGCCATCGGCGTCCTCGGGGTGTGGGAGCCCGCGCTGGACACGCTCTCGCAGGTGCTCGCCGCCGTCGCGGTGACCCTGGTGCTCGGCTTCGCGATCTCCGTCGGCGCGGCCCGCAGCGCCCGCGCGGAGCGGCTGTTGCGGCCCGTGCTCGACGTGTGCCAGACGATGCCCCAGTTCGTGTACCTCATCCCGGTCGTCGCGCTCTTCGGTGTGGGCCGCGCCCCGGCGGCGGCCGCCGCCGTCGTGTACGCGCTGCCCGCCGTCGTCCGCATCACCACGCAGGGGCTGCGCGAGGTCAACCCGGCCGCGATGGAGTCCGCCCGCTCCCTCGGGGCGACCGGCTCCCAGCAGCTGCGGCAGGTACAGCTTCCCCTGGCCCGGCCGGCGCTGCTGCTGGCCGTCAACCAGGCCGTCGTCCTGGTCCTCGCCGTCGTGATCATCGGCGGTCTGGTCGGCGGTGGCGCCCTCGGCTACGACGTCGTCCTGGGCCTCGCCCAGGGTGACCTGGCCACCGGACTGGTCGCGGGTGCCGCGATCGTCTGCCTGGGCCTGATGCTCGACCGTGTCACCCAGCCCGCGACGAAGACGAAGGAGGCCTGAGATGCCCGAGACGCGAACCCTTCCCGTGAGACGTACCCGCCGACGGATCGTCGCCGCGCTCGCCGCGGCGAGCACCCTGGCCGTCGTCACCGGCTGCGGAGCTGCCGACATGACCCGTCAGGCGTCCCCGTACGCGGCCGCCCAGGGCGCCAAGACGGTCACGCTGTCCGTGCAGTCCTGGGTCGGCGCGCAGGCCAACACGGCCGTGGCGGGCTACCTGCTCGAACACGAGCTGGGCTACCGGGTGGACACCGTCCAGGTGGACGAGGTGCCCGCGTGGGACGCCCTCAGTCAGGGCCGGGTCGACGCGATCCTGGAGGACTGGGGCCACCCCGAGCAGCAGAAGCGGTACGTCGAGGACAAGAAGACCATCGTCAACGGCGGTGACCTCGGGGTCACGGGCCACATCGGCTGGTTCGTCCCGACCTACTTCGCGAAGCAGCACCCGGATGTCACCGACTGGAAGAACCTCGGCAAGTACACCGACCAACTGCGCACGCCCGAGAGTCGCGGCAAGGGTCAGCTGATGGACGGCTCGCCTTCGTACGTGACGAACGACAAGGCGCTGGTGAAGAACCTGAAGCTGGACCTGGAGGTGGTCTTCGCCGGTTCCGAGGCCGCCCAGATCACCCAGATCAAGCAGTTCGCCAAGGAGAAGAAGCCCTTCCTGACGTACTGGTACAAGCCCCAGTGGCTCTTCGAGCGGGTTCCGATGACCGAGGTGAAGCTGCCCGAGTACAAGGAGGGCTGCGACGCCGACCCCGAGAAGGTGGCCTGCGCCTACCCGCACACGCCGTTGCAGAAGTACCTGAACGCGCGGTTCGCGGACGACGGCGGGAAGGCCGCCGGGTTCCTGAAGAAGTTCCACTGGACCGTGGAGGAGCAGAACGAGGTCGCCCTGATGATCGCCGAGGAGAAGTTGTCGCCCCAGCAGGCGGCGAAGAAGTGGGTGGAGCGGAACGAGGACGTCTGGCGTCCCTGGGTCCGCTGACCCCTCCCGGGTTCGCGACGGCGCCCCGCCACCGGAGTTCCGGTGGCGGGGCGCCGTCGTGTCCGCGCTCGGTTACCAGCCGAAGCGGCGGTTGACCTCCCGCTCGAACTCCTCGAACGTCAGCACCCCGTCGCCGTCGAGGTTGGCCCGGTCGAAGAGGGCCGACGAGGCGTCGACGTCACTGACGCCCCAGAAGGGCAGGTCACCGGTGGAGGCGAGGGTGGGACCCTTCGTCCGCAGGGCCGAGATGACCTCGACGCGCGTCAGGACGCCGTCGCTGTCGAGATCGAGTGCGTCGAAGAGCTTGCGGGCCTTCTCGCTCATGACGTCGTCCTTTCCGCAGGAGGGGGCGGGTACGGAGGTCCGGTCCGCCGGACCGACAGCCTATGGCCCTCTCCGCGCGCCGCGCGGCCCGGTCTCCCGCGGCCCCGAACCCGCTCGACGCGGCCGACGCGGCCGACGCGATCAGTGCGGGCGGGCGGCCCGTACGGCGCCCGGGGCGACGGCCGGCGCGTGGGTCGGGGATCCCTCGAACCGTGCCAGGTAGCCGCGGCGCAGCAGGTTCTCGTAGAGGTGGTCCAGTACGCCGGCCGGCGCGTGGATCCGGGCGTCGCAGCGGGCCGTGCCGCGGCTGTCGGTGACGGCCGTGCACAGCGTGCGTTCGCGCCGGGCGTCGCTGAAGATCACCGTCCGACCGGGTACGGGGGTGCCGTGGGCGGTGGTCAGGGTGCCCGAGAGGCCCTTGACCGTCAAGGCCCGCGGGTCGGATTCGCGCCGGGCGGTGGCGTCGGTGGTCCGCAGCCGGGTCGGGGCGGGCGGGATCGCCAGGCCGGTGGGGGTGTTCAGGCCGGTGATGGGCAGGGTGCTCTGACCGCCGCCGTTCGGGGCGAGGCGCACGACCCGGTTGTTGAAGGCGTCCGCGACGTAGAGGTTGCCGCGCTCGTCGAGGGCCAGTCCCAGCGGGTCGTTGAGCCCGACCGCGGGGACCGTGCTCTGGCCGCCGCCGGCCGCCACCCGCACCACCCGGTTGTTGCCGGTGTCGGACACGTACAGGTTGCCCCGGGGGTCCAGTACGATCCCGGCCGGCTGGGAGAGGCCGGTGGTGGGAACGGTGCTCTGACCGCCGCCGGCCGCGGCCAGTTTCACGACGCGGTCGTTGACGAAGTCGGAGACGTAGAGGGTGCCTTCGGCATCGAAGGCCAGGCCCCACGGGTGCAGCAGCCCGCTGGTGGGGACCGTGCTCTGCCCGCTGCCGTCGGCGTGCACCTTGACGACGCGGTCGTTGAAGCTGTCGGCGATGTACAGGTCGCCCGCGTCGTCCAGGGCCAGCCCGAGGGGGCGGGACAGTCCGTCGGTCGGGACCGTGGTCTGGGGCCCTCCGTCGGAGGGGATGCGTACCACCCGGTTGTTGCCGGTGTCGGAGACGTACAGGTCGCCCGCCGCGTCGGCGACCATGCCGGTGGGACGGACCAGGTCGGTGGTGGGGACCGTGCTCTGGCCGCCGCTGCCGTCGGCCGGCGCCTTCAGGACCCGGTTGTTCCCGTAGTCGGAGACGTACAGCGGGGCGGGGACGGCCCCGACGGCGGGGTCGGAGGCGGTCGCCGCGGCGACCGGGCCGAGCCCGAACGCGCACAGGGTCGCCAACACGAGCACGGATCCGAGCCGCCGGCCGGCGCCGGTCGGCCGTCGAAGGGTCTCGGGAACTGCGGAACGGGGCACGGCGCACCTACCTGTCATGATCGTCCGGCCGCCGAGGCTAGACCCCGGACCGTCCCCGTTCCCCGGCACCACGCCACGGCCCGACGGCCTTACACACGGACGGCAGGCGTACCGGCTTGCGCGCCAGAGGCCGCGTCGATCGCCTCGTCCAGTACCTCCCGCGTACGGAGCAGGTCGGCGATCAGCCCGTCGATGCGCTGCCGCTCGGTGCGCAGCTCGGCCACCAGCTTCGGCGTGGCGCTCCCGGACGGGCCGCCGTCCGCGTCGCGCAGGCACGGGAGCAGCTCGGCGATCTTCCTGCTGTGGAGGCCGGCCGCGAAGAGCGCCTGGATGCGGATGACCCGGTCGACCGCCCAGTCCCCGTAGTCGCGATGGCCGCCGGGGGTCCGGCCGGGAGTGAGCAGCCCCTGCGCCTCGTAGTAGCGCAGCGATCTCTCGCTCACTCCGGTGGCCCCTGCCAGTTCACCGATCCGCATGCCCCATCCCTTCGCCCACTCGATCGACTTGAACCTGACATTGATGTCAACTCCTACGGTACGGCCATGACGATCACACCGGGGGAAACCCGACTCCTCGAACCCGCCCGACTGGGCGACCTGCGGCTCCCGAACCGTCTGGTGATGGCGCCGATGACACGCAACCGCGCCGAGGCCGACGGCACTCCGGGGCCCCTGGTGGCGACCTACTACGCCCAGCGCGCCTCGGCCGGGCTGATCATCGCCGAGGCGTCCACGCCGAACGCGGTCGGGCAGACGTACCCGAACATCACGGCGATCCACACCGACGCCCACGTCGCCGGTTGGCGGGCCGTGACGGAGGCCGTCACCGAGGCCGGCGGGCGGATGTTCCTCCAGCTCCAGCACGGCGGGCGGGTGGGCCACCCCGACAACAGCGGCCACACGCCCGTCGCGCCCTCACCCGTGCCGCTCCCCGAGCCCATCCACACCCCGACCGGCATCCGGCCCGCGGTCACGCCGCGCGAGATGACCGTCGCCGAGATCCGCTCCACCTCCGCCGACTTCGCCGAGGCCGCCCGCAAGGCCGTCGACGCGGGTTTCGCCGGAGTCGAGGTCCACGCCGCCAACGGGCATCTCCTGCACCAGTTCCTCGCCGGGAACACCAACCGGCGCACCGACGCCTACGGCGGGCCCGTCGCCCACCGCATCCGCTTCGTCCTGGAGACCGTCGAGGCGGTCACGCGCGCGATCGGCGCCCACCGGGTCGGCATCCGCCTCGCGCCGGGCTCGATCTTCAACGGCATCGACGAGGGAGACGAGACCGCCGATCTCCACCACGCTCTCGTCGCCGCGCTTCCGCGGGACCTCGCCTACGTCCACGTCGTGTTCGCCGATCCCGACGACCAGGTCTTCCGGCACATCCGCGAGGACTGGAGCGGCACGCTGATCGCCAATCCGATCCTCGGCTGGGGCGTCCCGCTGCCCGCCGACGGCGGCGCCGCGAAGGGCGAACGCCTCCTCGCGGCCGGAGCGGACCTCATCGCGCTCGGCCGCGCCTTCATCGCCAACCCCGACCTGGTCGCGCGACTGCGCCGGGGCGCGCCCCTGAACCCGCTCCACGACCACGGCCTGATGTACGTGGGGGGCGCGTCCGGCTACACCGACTACCCCACCCTGGGCGACGCCTGAGCGGCGAGGCCGGTCGGGTTGGTGCCGACGGATCCGCGGATCCGGCCCGGGTGGGTCCGCGTGATCTTCCCGGCGGGTCGGCGGGTCGGCGGGTCGGCGGGTCAGATCCTGCCGGTCGCTCGCGCCACGTAGAAGCCGACGACGGCGACCACACCGGCCACGACCAGCCAGGACGCGGGGCTGGTGTGCCCGCCCCTCCGCGCGGGCCGCGGCCGTCGCTTCGAGCGCCCCGAGCGACGCTGTGCCGATCCGGCCGTCGAGGGCTCGGCCGCGGTCTCCGCGAGGAGACGGCGGCACACCGCGGCGAGTTGCCCCGTACCGGCGGAGAGGCTGGCGACCGCCTCGCTGCGCGCGGGGGCCGTCGTCCCGCCCTCGAGTATCCGACCGGCCCGCAGGAGCACCTCGTCGCGCCCGGCGCTGGGTGCCAGGCTGATCCAACGCTGGACGTGCTCCCCCCGGATGACGACGCCGCCGGTCCGGTCCCGGTAGACGGTGTGTTCCCGCCACAGCACCTCGGCCAACTCCGTGGCCGTATCCTTCAGTTGCCCACTCATTCCCGCCCCCGTCTATTCACTGGTCGAACAAACACGGGACATTAGCGGCAGGCACCGACAGCGCCCTCGGCGGGGTGTCCGAGGCGAGCCGCCCCCGCGGGACCACGGCGTACAGGGGGTGGCCCGTCAGGCGATGGGGAGAGCGAACCCAGGGCAGGCGGAATCCGCCGATCTGTTAGTCCAGGCCGGCCCGGAACTCCAGACGGGGGACGGCGGTTCGCAACGCCGCGTAGGACTCGGGCGCCACCGGGTACACGGCTGCCGCGAGTAGTTCGTGTCCGGGTCGCCCTGAACTCCTGTCAGCGGCACGCGAAATGCGGGGCTTTCACGTGCGGCGCCTATCCCTTGGTGATCGGGGTGGCCTCGTCCCGGCCTTCCCCGTCGCGGCTTCGTCGTTCCGTGGTGTAGAGGATCGTCCCGGTGACGGCGAGCGGCATGGAGAGCACGAGGGCGGCGAGAAGTTCGGCGAGGTCGCGCGCGACGGCGCAGGTGTTGCCCTCCGCGTCGACGTACTCGTCGGGGCCCCTCCGCCACTCCCCCTGGTAGTAGAAGATCCGGGAGTCGCACTCCTCGGTCCACCCGCGGCTCGTGTCGACGGTGAACGGGAACAGCAGCTGGTAGGCGAGCCACAGCCAGATCAGGGACGCGGCGGCGATCAGGCCGATGCCCCAGGTTCGACGACGATCGCGTGGGCGGGACGGGGCACCCGGTATACCTGTCATGGACAGCTAACGTATCAGCCGCTCGACGCCTGCTCCCCGGCCCACACCCCCTCATTGACCACTGGCCGCGTGCGTGATCGAGCGGTCGCCGGCTCCGCACCACCCTTGCACTGACTGAAATTTCAGTCAAGATGTCTCCATGGCACCAGAACACCCCGGCTTCCCCCTCACGCGCCCCTTCACGGCCCTCGCCCCGGACGATCCGCGCGAAGTGGGCGGCTTCCGCCTCGTCGCCCGGCTCGGCTCGGGCGGAATGGGCCGCGTCTACCTCTCCCACACCCCCGGTGGGCGCCCCGTGGCCCTCAAGGTGGTCCGGCCGGAACTGGCCGCGGACCACGAGTTCCGCCGGCGCTTCGCCCAGGAGGTCGCCAGCGCCCGGCGCATCCACGGCCTCTACACCGCACAGGTCGTCGGCTCGGGCACCGAGGCGGCCGGCCCCTGGCTGGCCACCGCCTACGTACCCGGCCCGTCGCTCCAGCAGGTCATCGACGAGCACGGCATCCTGCCGCTGCGCACCGCGCTGCTGCTCACGGCCGGCGTGGCCGAGGCGCTCCAGGTGATCCACGGCGCCGGGGTGGTGCACCGGGACCTCAAGCCCGCGAACGTACTGGTCGCGGCGGACGGACCCCGCGTGATCGACTTCGGCATCGCGCGCCCCGCGAACGCGACCGCCCTCACCGGCGCCGGCCTGGTCATCGGCTCGCCGGCCTTCATGGCTCCCGAACAGGCCCTGGGCCGGGCGGTGACCCCCGCCACCGACGTCTTCGCGCTCGGGGCACTGGCCGTGTACGCCATCGGAGGGACGCCGCCCTTCGGCGACGCCCCCGGGCCCACCGCCCTGTACCGCACCGTGCACGAGGATCCCGATCTGTCGGGCGTGCCCGGCGCACTCCACCCGCTCCTCCACCGGTGCCTGGCCAAGGACCCCGCTCATCGGCCGACGCCCGCGCAGCTCATCGAGGTCGTGCGCGACCACCCGTCGATCGGGGGGCGGCTCAGGTTCACCGACGACTGGCTGCCCCGCCGGATCGGCACGGAGATACTGCGCCGCGCCGATCTCCCCTCGGCGCCGCCCCCATCCCTCACCGAGACCTCGCCCGCGAGTCCCCCGACCTCCGCGGGGCCCCCCACGCTCGCGTCACCCGCGGGCCCCGCGCCGTCCGCCGACCCCACGCCGATCACCGCGCGGGGGCCCGAGCCCTCGTCCCGCCGGCGCGCGGCGCCGAGGGGGCACGGCTCCGGGCGTACCGTCCTGGCCGTGGCGGCGGCCCTGGTCCTCGGTGCGTGTGGCGCCGTGTACCTGCTCGACGAGCCGTACGAGGACGAGCCGACGGCCGATGCCGCCGACGCGCGGCCCCTCCCGACCTCACCTCCCCCCTCCCCCTCGCCGTCGAGGACGACGCCGGGCTACGTCCCCGCCTACACGGGCACGGAACTCACCTCCCCGGACGAAGGCCACGAGTTCGACATCCGGGCCGGGAAGGTCGCGCCGCAGGACACCGCCGCGTGGTTCGTGGGTCGTACGGCGTCCGAGTTCTACGTACCGGAGGACAGCGAGGCGTACATCGCCGAGGGCGGCCGACCGGATCCCGGCGCGTGCGTGCGGGGCATCGAGAGCCGCCCCGTGACCGCTCTCCCGTTCAGCGCGCTCGGGGCCGGGCGGTCCTTCTGCGTGCGGGACCGGGACGGCCGGGACATCGCCGTGGTGAACGTCCTCGCGACGAGCACGGACGGAGGCCCGGTGACGGTCTCCCTCGACCACTACCGACGCTCCGACTGAACCGGCCGCCGTACCCCCGAACCTCCCAACCCGCCGGTCAGCCGGCCGGGCGGGCCAGGTCGCGCACGGTGGCCATGTCGCTGAAGGGCAGGAGGGCTTCGCCGACGATCTGGTGCGGTTCGCTGCCCTTCCCGGCGATCAGTACGACGTCCTGCGGCCCTGCGGCGGACAGGGCGAGGCCGATCGCGCGGCGGCGGTCGGCCGACCGCTCGTACGGTGTGCCGGTGGACTCGATGCCCGGGGCGATCTGGTCGAGGATCGCCTCGGGGTCCTCGTTGCGGGGGTTGTCCGAGGTGAGGACGCACAGGTCGGAATGGGTTCCGGCGATCCGGCCCATCTCCACCCGCTTGGTGGTGTCCCGGTCGCCGCCGCAGCCGAAGACGGTGATGACCCGGCCGCGGGCGAAGCCGCGGATCGCCGTGAGCACCTTGTCCAGGGAGTCGGGCGAGTGCGCGTAGTCCACGATGACGGAGGTGCCGGCGGGGGTCACGAAGCGTTCGAAGCGGCCGGGGACGGCCGGCATCAGCGCGAGCGCGGCGACCAGTCCGTCCAGGTCGTGCCCCAGGACGTGGCAGGCCGCCACGGCGGCCAGCGCGTTGGACACGGAGAAGCGACCCGGAACGGGGATCGCCGCCGCGTACTCCCGGCCGGCGTGACGCAGGGTGAAGCGGGTCCCCGAGGCGTCCGCCACCAGGTCCGAGGCACGGTAATCGGCCTCGGTGTCGACGGCGTACGTGGTGACCGCGCCCGGCATCATCGTCTGGATCCCCGCCCCCACCGGGTCGTCGACGTTGACCACGGCCTGCCGGCACAGGCCTTGGAACAGGCGCAGTTTGGCGTCCGTGTAGTGCGCCATCGTGCCGTGGTCGTCCAGGTGGTCCTGGGTCAGGTTGGTGAAGACGCCGACGTCGATGAAGGTCCGGTCGACCCGGTACGTCTGCAGGGCCATGGAGGTGGCTTCCAACACGACGGTGCCGGTGCCCCGGTCCCGCATGTGGCCCAGCAGGTACTGGAGGTCCGGCGATTCGGGTGTGGTCAGCACCGACGGCGGCATCGGGATCATCTCGTCGCCGATCCGGCTGCCCGCCGTCCCGATCACCCCCACCGCGGCACCCTCGGCGATCCTCAGCAGCGACTCGACCATGTACGAGATGGACGTCTTCCCGTTGGTCCCGGTGACGGCCACCATGTCCATCTGCCGACCGGGCTCGGTGAAGTAGCGGGAGGAGACGACCGCCGCCGCCTTCCGGGTGTCGGACACGCGCACGACGCACACGCCGGGCGTTGCCGCCGGGCCCCGGTGCGCGGCGGCCGCCCCGTCGTCGTCGACGAGTACCGCGACGGCGCCTCGGGCGAGGGCCGCGCCGATGGCGGCGGGGCCGCCGGCGTCGTGGCCGGGCACGGCGATGAAGAGCGAGCCCGGTGTCACCCGGTCCACGTCGAAGGTGGTGCCCGCGGTGATCCGCGTGGCCTCGGTGTCTCCCTGGAGGACGTGGTGGTCGTGGCCTGTCAGCAACCCGCTCAACTTCACGGTGGTCCCTTCGAAGGCGGCGGGGGCCGGGTTGCGGCCGCCGCCGGGCGGCGGCCCCGACGGCGCGTCGGAACCGCGGTGATGGCGGGAGGTGCGAGGGTGCGCGCCCGCACCCGGGTCCTGTGGCGCGCGTGGGTGAGCGGCGCGAGGTGCGGGGAGGGCGCGGAATGCGAGGTGCGGGCTGCGGAATCCGGTGCCGGGTACGGAGGTCGGGGCGCGGCGATCGGGTCCGGAGGGCGGCTTCGGAGGGCGGCTCCGGGGCGCTGCCCGACGGAAGGGGACGCGCCGGGCCGGGAGCGGTGGGCTTTCGCTAGCCGTGGCCGTGCAGGGCGCCGCGGCCGACCGTGGGGGCCTGGCCTTCGGCCGCGGTCCGGGGGCTCACGCCCGTACGGCTCGCGGCGGCCGCACGCGCGGGGGACCCGGCGCGGTGCCGGTACTCCCCCGTGATGCGTGTGCGGTCCATGGGCCGAGTGTACGGCCGCTCACGCCGCCCCGGACGCCACACGGACCTCCCGGTCGACGCGGTCGCCGCGCCGCGCGGCCGATCGGTTGAACCGGGGTACCGCGAGGCGTCGGGGCGGCGCCCGAGGGGCACGCAGCACGGGTGACCTCGACCGACCTGCGGCCGGCTCCGCCCCCGCGCTCCACCGCCCGCCGCGCGCTGCTCGCCGGTTCGGTCGGCAATCTCGTCGAGTGGTACGAGTTCGGCGTGTACGGCGCCTTCGCCACCGTCATCGCCGCCAACTTCTTCGCCCCGGCCACGGGTGCCGGGGCCGGGCCGGGGACGGGCGGGGCCGCGGCGCTGATGGCGACGTACGCCTCCTTCGCGCTCGCGTTCTTCTTCCGCCCGGTGGGGGCACTCCTCTTCGGGCGGCTGGGGGACCGTCTGGGACGGCGCCCCACCCTGATCCTGGTCGTCGGCCTGATGACGCTCGCCACCACCCTGATCGGGCTGCTGCCCACGCAGGCCACCGTCGGGGCCGCAGCGCCCTGGCTCCTCACGTTCCTGCGGGTGCTGCAAGGGATCTCCGCGGGCGGGGAGTTCGGCGGGGCGGTGGCCCTGATGACGGAGTCCGCCCCGGTGGGCCGTCGCGGTCTCCACGGCGCGTGGCAGTCGTTCACCGTCGCTCTGGGTCTGCTCGCCGGCGCCGGCACGGCCGCCGGCCTGGCCGCGGTGCTGTCCCCGTCCGCGCTGTACGCGTGGGGCTGGCGGGTCCCGTTCCTGCTGGCCCTGCCGCTCGGTGTCGTCGCGCTGTGGTTGCGTACCGCGCTGGAGGAGCCCCCCGGGTCTTCCCCGGACGGGGCTCCGAGAGGAACCGCCGCCCCCGAGCCGCGGCGAAGGGGCGAGCAGGCGCGCGCCGTCGTCCTCGGTGTCGGGCGGATCATGGGCTGGTCGGCGGCCGGGTACACCTTCCTCGTGGTCCTGCCGTCCCACCTCCAGTCCGCCCTGGGCGTCTCCTTCCGTGAGGCCCTGCCGGCCGCCGTCCTCGCCAACCTGGGCTTCGCCGCCTCGATTCTTCCCGCCGGGATGCTCAGCGACCGGATCGGCCGGCGCCCGGTCATGCTCGCGGGGGCGCTGGGTGTCGTCGTGTTCGCCCTCCCCGTCCTGCGGGTCCTCCAGTCACCCGGGGCCGCGCCAGGGGTGAAGGCGGCGGCCCTGCTGTTCGCGGGGGCGCTGATCGGGCTGATGGCGGGCCCGGGGCCGGCGATGCTCGCCGAGATGTTCCCGCGCCGGGTGCGCTGCACCGGGCTCGGGTTGGCGTACGCCCTGGCCAATGCCGTGTTCTCCGGCTGCGCGGGTCTGGTCATCACCGCCCTGACCGCCCGGACGGGGAACACGGCCGTCCCCGCCTACTACGCCGCCGGCGTCTGCGCCCTGAGCTGCGCGGCTCTGCTGACCCTGCGCGGCGACGACCATCGGGAGCCCCTGCGATGAGAGTGATCGGCCTGATGTCGGGCACCTCGTACGACGCCGTCGACGCCGCCGCCTGCGACCTCGAACGGGGGCGCGGTGACGAGGCCGGGGAGCTGCGCCTCACACCGCTGGGCATGATCGGCGAACCGTATCCGGCCGATCTGCGGGCGGCGCTCGCGGCGGCCCTGCCGCCGTCGGGCACGAGCCTGGCCGAGGTCTGTCGGCTCGACACCGGCATCGGGCGGACCTTCGCCCGGCTGGCCGCCCGCGCCGACCGTGAACTCTGCTCCGGTGCGGCGGAGTTGATCGCCTCACACGGCCAGACCGTGTACCACTGGGTGGCCGACGGGCGGGTGCACGGCACGCTCCAGCTCGGCGAGCCCGCCTGGATCGCGGAGGAGACGGGCTGTCCGGTGGTGTCGGGATTCCGGCCGCGCGACGTCGCCGCCGGGGGCCAGGGCGCCCCGCTGGTGAGCCTGATCGACCTGATGCTGCTGCGGGGGCGGCCCGGTGTGTCCGCGGCCCTGAACATCGGCGGGATCGCGAACGTGACGGTCTCGACGCCGACCGGCGACCCGGTGGCGTTCGACACCGGCCCCGGCAACGCGCTGATGGACGCGGCGGTGCGCGAACTGACCTCCGGGCACCTCGCGTACGACGAGGACGGCGCCCTCGCCGCGGCCGGGCGGGTACACGAGGGCTTGCTGGAGCGGCTGTTGGCGGAGCCCTACTACCGTCTGCCCCCGCCGAAGACCACGGGCAAGGAGTTGTTCCACGCCGGCTACGCGGGCACCCGGCCCGCGGGGTTCGAACGGCTGCCCGAGCCGGACGTGATCGCCACGCTGACCCGGCTGACGGCCCGGACCGTGGCCGACGCGCTGCGACCGTTCGGGGCGAGGGAGGTCTTCGCCTCGGGAGGGGGCGTCCGCAATCCGACCCTCATGGGCATGCTGCGCGAGGAGTTGGGCGCCGGCGTGCTGCGGACCTCCGAGGAGTTGGGATTGCCCGCGGCGGCGAAGGAGGCGTACGCGTTCGCGGTCCTCGGGTACCTCACCCTGCACGGCCTGCCGGGCAACGCCCCGCCGTGCACGGGCGCGACCGGCCCCCGTGTCCTGGGCTCGATCACCCCGGGAGCCCGCCCCCTGCGCCTGCCGGCGGGCCCGCCGGGCGCCCCGTACGCGCTCGTCGTACGGAGCGCGGCCCCGCGCTGAGACCACCCGCCCCGCGCGGGGTGTTCAGCCGCCGGCGTGGGGCGCGGCGGCCCCGCGCCAGACGGTCAGGTCCAGCGTCACGTACCGGCTGGGCGAGTCGGTTCCGGAGAAGCCCCGGATCGTCAGGAGTCCGATGTCGCCGGAGCCGCCGAAGACGCAGATCTGTCGCCCTTTGGAGAGGTCGGTCAGATAGACGGAGTCGGCGAAGCGGGTCTCCTGACGGCAGGCGGCGAGGGACCCTTCCTGGCCGGGGTCGAGCAGGACGAGTTTGCCCCCCTCGCCCTCCGCGTACAGCCTTCCAGCCTGGTAGACGAGGTCAGCGGCGCTGTCGCTTCCCTCATGCGGTCGCATTTGTTCATCGCCGAGCGTCAGGTTGTAGCCGGACACGAGGTTGACGTTCTTGTGGTCGACGGGCGTCGGGTCGGGCTTGGCGGACGCCTTGGGGGCGGGTGCCTTCGCCGAACCGGACGGGGCGGATCCGCCCGCGCCGGCGGCGGCGCCCGAGGGGTCCGGCCCGTCTCCGGCCGTCGTCTCCCGGTCCCGGTCGGCCAACAGGGCGTACGCCGTGCCGGCGCCCGCCAGCGCGAACACGACGACCGCGGCCAGGGCGAGCAGCACGGCCCGTCTGCCGCCGCCGCCCGGGGCCGGCCGGGGTTCTCCCCGACCCTGCGGGCCCGGATACGCGTGGCCGGGCGGCGGGAGGTACTGCGGCGCGGGCCGGTACGCGGGCGCCGGACCGTAGCCGGGAGGCGGGGTCGCCTGCTGCGCGGGCGGGAACCCGGCGGGCGAGGCCGGCGGGCCGGCCGGGGCGGTCGGCGGATGCGCGCCGACCGGGGCGGAGGTGGGCGGCGGCGGGGTCCGGGGCGGGGCGGGGGCCGCCGTGCGGGCGGTGATGTCGGCGCTCACCGGGCTCGGCAGCCAGTCCTCGGACCGACGGAGCACCGTTTCCGGGTTGGCGGACTGACAGAGCGCGATGACCTCGGTGACCGTGGGCCTGGCCGCGGGGTCCTTGGACAGGCAGCGGGTGACCAACTCGATCAGCGGGGCCGGGACCGCGCCGAGGTCGGGCTCCTGGTGGACGATCCGGTACAGGACTCCGTGCGAGGTTCCCTCGCCGAAGGCCGGGGTGCCCGTCGCCGCGTACGCCGCGACCTGCCCGAGGGCGAAGATGTCGGTGGCCGGGGTGACCTTGCCGCCGGCTGCCTGCTCGGGAGCCATGAAGGAGGGCGTGCCGATGGCCACCCCGCTGCCGGTGAGCGAGGTCGCGTCGGCGGCGTGGGCGATGCCGAAGTCGATGACCCGGGGGCCGTCGGCCGCCAGCAGGACGTTGGAGGGCTTGAGGTCGCGGTGCACGATGCCGGCGCCGTGGATGACGTGCAGGGCCTCGGCCATGCCGGCGATCAGCAGCAGCACCGCCTCGACGGGCAGGGCTCCGTGGGCGACGACGGCGTCGGCGAGGGAGGGCCCGGGCACATAGGCGGTCGCCAACCAGGGGTGGGGGCCGTCGGTGTCGGCGTCGATGACGGGGGCGGTGAACAGGCCCTGCACCCGTTGCGCGGAACGGACTTCCTGGGCGAACCTGCGCCGGAACTCGGGGTCCTCGCCGAACTCCGGACGGATCACCTTGATCGCGACGGGCCGACCTCCGGGGGTGTACGACAGGTACACCTTGCCCATGCCGCCCGCACCCAGCCTGGCGGCCAGGCGGTATCCGGCGATCGTCGTCGGGTCGTCCCCACCCAGCGGCTGGAACACCTGCACTTCACGGCCCGTGCGCGGATCCTGACCGCTCATCACTTCACGTCCCCCCGTACCGAACACCGTTCTCGAACGGCACCCTATCCAAGGTTCGACACGGCCCCCTACCTCAGACCCCGCCGGCGCCCCGGGCCCAACGGGCGGCCCCCGGGCCTCGATCGGGCACCTTGGGCCGACCTCGCACGATCCGCCGCCGGCTCACCGCATGACGCGCGGCAGGCGCAGGCTGAGCAGGGCCGTCAGCGCGATCAGGCCCAACTGGACGATCAGGGTCACGACCAGGGCGTCCCGCATGCCCCTCGACGCGGCCAGGGCGAGGAAGAGACTGCCGACGGTCGCGACACCGAGGGCGAGGGCGGACTGCTGGGTGGTGACCATGACGCCGCCGCCCACGCCGGCCCGGTCGGCCGGTACGTCGGAGAGCATCAGCCGCATCAGCACCGGGAGTTGCAGGCCCTGACCGAGCCCGGCGACGGCAACGCCGGGAGCCAGGGCGAGTATTCCGAGATCGGGCCAGTCCCGTCGCACCGCGAGGAGCATCAGGCAGACGCCGACCGCCTGGAGCAGGCCGCCCGCCGTGACCACCCGGGTGCCGTACCGTCCGACGAGTCGGGGGCCGGCGAGGGACGCGGCGAAGAAGGCCAGCGCCATCGGCACCAGGGTCAGTCCGGCCGCCACGGGGCCCATGTGCAGGGCCTGTTGGAGGACGACCGCGATCACGAACATGAAGCCGCTGAAGCCGATGGAGAACGGCACCAGCATCACCAGTCCGCGCCGCAGCGAGTCCAGGCGCAGCAGGCTCGGCGGTACGAGGGGGCTCCGGCCGAGTCGGTCGGCGCGCCGTTCCGTCAGGTAGAAGGCGGTGGCGGCGAAGGGGAAGGTCGCCAGCGAGAGCCAGGTCCACAGCGGCCAGCCGGCCGCCCGCCCCTCGGTCAGCGGCAGCAGCAGGGACACCAAGGCCAGCGCCAGCAGCAGGGTTCCCGGCACGTCGACCGAGGCGGGGCGTTCGGAGCGGGTCTCCGGGACGGCGCGGGCCGCCAGAATCAGGCCGACGATCACCACGGGGATGTTCACGAGGAAGACCGAGCGCCAGCCGGTGCCGGCGATGTCGGCGGCGACGAGGACTCCGCCGAGGATCTGCCCGGCGACCATGGACAGCCCGGCCGTGGCCCCGTACAGACTCATCGCGCGGGCCCGGTGGGCGCCCTGGGTGGTGGCCTGGATGGTGGCGAGCACCTGCGGGAGCATCAGCGCGGCTGCGACTCCCTGGGCCACGCGCGCCGCGACGAGGGTCCAGGCCGTGGGGGCGAGGCCGCAGGCGAGCGAGGTGAGCCCGAAGGCGGCCATGCCGATCAGGAAGAGCCGGCGCCGGCCCGCCATGTCGCCGAGCCGACCGCCGAGGACCAGCAGGACGGCGTACGTGACCCCGTAGCCGGCGACGATCAGTTCCAGCAGCGCGGGGCCCGCGGCCAGGTCGCGGTCGATGGTGGGCAGTGCCACGTTGACGATGAAGAAGTCGATCAGGGGCAGGGCGGCTCCGAGGAGGACCGTGAACAGGCCGAGCGGGGTGATGCCCGCGGCGCCCCGGGGCGCGGGGTCCGTGCGGCCGGTGGCCGTGGGGGCGGTGGCCGTGCGGCCGGTGGCCGTGCGGCCGGTGGCCGAGGGGGCGGTGGCCGTGGGGGCCCGCGTCGGATGGGTCGTGCGTACCGTTGTCTCACTCACGTCCATGACGATCCTCCTCCTCGGAGCCGGGTACCAGAGTCTCCTTATCCTGGTACCAGCAGTACCTGGCAACCGTCTGAGCCGTGAGGCACCCTGGACTCATGACCACTGTGGCCCCCGAGAGCGACGTCCGCCGGCACGAGCTGGCCGAGTTCCTGCGCAGCCGGCGGGAGCGGATCACGCCCGAGCAGGTGGGGCTGCCGCCGGGGCGCCGCCGGCGCACCCCCGGGCTGCGTCGCGAGGAGGTGGCCCAGCTGTCGGCGGTGGGCGTCACCTGGTACACGTGGCTGGAGCAGGCCCGGGAGATCCAGGTGTCCCCGCAGGTGCTGGACGCCGTCGCGCGCGCCCTGCTGTTGGACCCCACCGAGCGCGCTCACCTGTTCTCGCTGGCCGGCAGCCTCGACCCGGCGCCGAACACCCCCTGCCCGAGCGTGACGCCGGCGCTGAGGGCGATGCTCGACCAGTTGGGGCCGATCCCCGCGTGCGTGCAGAACAGTCGGTACGACATCCTCGCGTACAACTCCACCTACGGGCGGCTGCTGTGCGACCTGGACAGCCTGCCGCCCGAGGACCGGAACTGCATGTGGCTGGCGTTCACCGATCCGCAATGGCGGGCTGCCATGGTCGACGTGCCCGACGTGAACCGGGTGATGGCGGCCAAGTTCCGGGCGTCGATGGCGGAGCACCTGACCGAGCCGGCCTGGAAGACGCTGCTCGCCCGGTTGGACGCGGCCTCGGCGGAGTTCCGGGAGATCTGGGCACGGCACGAGGTGGTCGGCCTGGCCGGCAAGTCCAAGTACATCCGCAACCCGCACGTGGGACTGCTGCACGTCGAGCAGACCAATCTGTGGTTGGGGCCCACGGCGGGGCCGCGCCTGTTGACGTACGTACCACTGGACGAGGAGACCCGCTCGCGGCTGGAACGCCTGGCGCGCATGGAGCACCTCGACCGCCCGGAGCGCCCGAACGACGCAGGTGAGGATCGCGATACGGTTTGACGGTGTTCGCGGCCATGCCGGCCGTCGACGCAACTGCGGGCGGACAGCGGACGGACAGCAAGGGGAGGCACACCGGTGCACGGTGAGTAAAGGTGCCGGGTGGCAAGCTCGTCGTCGTGGACCTGGACGTCGAGTCCGCCGAAGCTTCCAGTCGCTGCGCAACGAGCTGGACGCGCGGGCGTTGGAAGAGCACGGGATGACGGTGGTGCGCCGGATCAGCGGCGGCGGCGCCATGTTCATCGAGCCGGGCAACACCATCACGTACTCCCTGAGCGTGCCGGACGCGCTGGTGCGGGGGCTGTCGTTCGCCGACAGCTACGCCTACCTCGACGACTGGGTGTTGGGGACGAAGAGCGCGAAGAAGCGGGTGGACCCGCTGCGCCGCCAGACCGGGCTGCCGCGGGACGCGGTGATCCGGCGCATGATCGAGTCCTTCCGGGACCGGTACGGGCTGTCGGAGGGCTCGGTCACGCCCGAGGAGATGGCGCGGGCACGGGAGTTGGCCGCCGACAAGTTCGGCTCCGAGGAGTGGACCGCGCGCGTTCCGTGACCCCGCCGGGTGGCCGGCGGCACGTCTGCGCGCGGGGGCCGGCGCCGTCCTCCGAGGGCACGGTTCGCTACAGTCCGCCCATGAACGATCAGGTGCGCGCCCCCTTCGGAGACTTCACCACCGTCCAGCCCGCCCTGGACGTGTCCGACCGGCTCGCGCAGCCGGTCGCCGACGCCCTCAGGGGGTGGGCATCGCGGGAGGCGGCACGGTCCGTGCTGTACGTGGACACCGACCCCGCGAAGGCCGACACCGCCGCGTTCTGCGAGGCGTACTCCGTCCCCCTCGACGCGTCCGCGAACTGCGTGGTCGTCGCCGCGAAGCGCGGCGGGGAGACCACCCTGGCCGCCTGCCTCGCCCTCGCCGACACCCGGGTGGACGTCAACACCGCGGTGCGCAAGCACCTTTCGGCGCGGAAGGTGTCGTTCGCCCCCATGGACACCGCCGTCGAGGAGACCGGCATGGAGTACGGGGGGATCACCCCGCTCGGGTTGCCCGCGGCGTGGTCGCTGCTGATCGACGCGGCCGTGGTCGAGGCCCCGTACGTTCTCGTCGGCAGCGGCCGACGGCGCGGCAAGCTGATCCTGCCGGGGTGGGCGCTCGCCGAACTCCCGGGCGTCTCGGTACTGGCGGGCCTCGCGGCCTGACACCGCCCCGCCGGCCCTGCGGCTGAGCCTCGGGCCTCGGAACCGGGACCGGTGCGGGTACGGGTGCGCACGGTGTTGCACGCTGGATGTCACGTGCCGTCACGATCGCGGCGGTGCGTGGACGTTCACCGAGCCCGTGCCTGACCACACCCGAGGACCCGACATGACCGATTGGATCACCACCCCCGTCGAGCCCGCCTTCGTGCGCGGCGCCATCGACTTGGAACACACCGCCCGGGGCATCCTGCCGCACCGGCTGCCCGCCTGGGTCCGCGAGCAGTTCCCCGATCCGGGCCTGGCCATGGCCGAGGCCCAGACCTCCGGCGTGCGGGTCGTCTTCCGCACCCGCGCCACCACCGTCGAGCTGGAGACGGTCCCCACCCGGATGGCCTACCAGGGCGCTCCGCCCCGGCCCGCCGGCGTGTACGACCTGCTCGTGGACGGGGAGCTCGCCGGTCGGGCGAGCGTGACCGGCGGGAACGTCCACACCGTCGACATGGCCGCGGGGACCGCGGTCACCACCGCGGGTCCGCCCGGCGTCGCACGGTTCACCGGACTGCCCGACGTGATGAAGGACGTCGAGATCTGGCTGCCGCACACGGAGACGACCGAGTTGATCGCCCTGCGCACCGACGCGCCGGTGGAGGCGGCGCCCGCCGACGGCCGCCGCGTGTGGTTGCACCACGGCAGTTCGATCAGCCACGGTTCCAACGCCGAGCGTCCCCGCTCGACCTGGCCCGCGCTGGCCGCCGCCCGGGGCGGGGTGGAGCTGATCAACCTGGGCTTCGGCGGCAACGCCCTGCTCGACCCGTTCGTCGCGCGCGTCATGCGCGACACGCCCGCGGACCTGATCAGCGTCAAGATCGGCATCAACCTGGTGAACACCGACCTGATGCGGCTGCGCGCCTTCACCCCGGCGGTCCACGGCTTCCTCGACACCATCCGCGAGGGCCACCCGAACACGCCCCTGCTGGTGGTCTCCCCCGTGCTCTGCCCCCTCCAGGAGAACACCCCGGGCCCCCTCGCGCCGGAGTTCGACGGGCAGCGGCTCCGCTTTCGCGCGACGGGCGACCCCGCGGACGTGGCCGCGGGCCGGCTGACGCTGACCGTCATCCGCGAGGAGTTGTCCCGCATCACCGCGCGGAGGGCGGCCGGGGACCCGCACCTGCACCACCTCGACGGTCGCGCCCTGTACGGCGAGGCCGACTTCGCGGAACTGCCCCTGCCCGACGATCTGCACCCGGACCCCGCGGGACACCGCCGCATCGGTGAGCGCTTCGGCGAGCTGGCCTTCGGCCCGGGCGGCCCGTTCGAGGCCACCCGAGGAGGCATGTAAGGAATTATTGACACCGTGTACGAATGACTTTACATTCCTCGTGTCAAAGTTGTTTTACACGGGAGTGGGTTCGGACGTGGCCTTCGAGGAGAAGCGCGCATGGATCGCGGCGGTGGTGGCCGTCGCCGGGTACGCCGTCTACCTGGCCGTCGTGCTGGGGCGGTCCGGCGGCGGCGTGCCGCTCGCGGAGGTCGCGTACGCGGCCCCGCTGCTGTGGACGGTCGGCGGCGCGATCGTCGCCGCCATCGCCCTGAACATCGCGGTCGCACTGGCCTCGCCCCGCGAGGCCGACGCGAAGGATCAGCGGGACAAGGAGATCGGCCGCCTCGGCGATCTCGCCGGACAGTCCTTCCTCGTCATCGGCGCCGTGGCCGCACTGGCCCTGTCGATGGCCGAGGCGGACCACTTCTGGATCTCCAACGTGATCTACCTGGGGTTCGTCCTGTCGGCGCTGCTCGGTTCCACCGTGAAGCTCGCCGCCTACCGGTGGGGGTTCCAGTCGTGGTGAAGGCGACCGGCATCACGAACCGGATCCGGACCCTGCGCTTCGAGCACGCGGAGATGACCCAGGCGGAGCTGGCGGAACGCATCGGCGTGACCCGGCAGACCGTCATCGCGATCGAGAAGGGCCGCTACTCGCCCTCCCTCGAAACGGCGTTCCGGATCGCCCGCGTCTTCGCCGTCCCGCTCGAGCAGGTCTTTCAGTACACGGACGAGCAGTACGACGAGCAGCACACGCACGAGGAAGGGACGGCGCCGTGAAGGCGATCACACAGGACATGTACGGCTCCAGCGAGGTACTGGAGCTCCGGGACGTCGAAACGCCCACCCCGGGCGGCGGCGAGGTGCTGATCGCGGTCCGGGCCGCCGCCCTGGACGCCGGGGTCTGGCACCTCATGACCGGCCGGCCCCATCTGGTCCGCCTCATGGGATACGGGCTGCGCAGACCCAAGGTGCCCGTGCGGGGCCGGGAGGTCGCGGGGCGGATCGAGGCCGTCGGCGAGGGGGTCACCGACTTCCGGGTGGGGGACGAGGTGTTCGGCATCTGCGAGGGTTCGTTCGCCGAGTACGCGACCGCCCGACAGGACAAGATCGCCGCCGTGCCCGCGGGCATTCCCCCGGAGCACGCGGCGGCCCTCCCCGTCTCGGGCCTCACCGCGCTCCAGGCCCTGCGCGACGCGGGCCGCGTCCGACCGGGACAGCGGGTCCTGGTCATCGGCGCGGCGGGCGGGGTGGGCACGTACGCGGTACAGCTGGCCAAGGCGTACGGCGCGCACGTCACCGGCGTGTGCAGCACCTCGAAGACGGAGCTGGTGCGCTCGCTCGGCGCGGACGAGGTCGTCGACTACACCCGCGAGGAGTTCGCCGACGGCGTCCGCACCTATGACCTCATACTCGACACCGCAGGCAACCGCGCCCTCTCGCACCTGAGACGGGCCTTGACCCCTCGGGGGACGCTCGTCCTCGTCGGTGGCGAAGGGGGTGGTCGCTGGATCGGCACGATGGCCCGGGTGCTGCGCGCGGCGCTGCTGAACCCGTTCGTGCGGCACACCCTCAAGCCGTTCATGGCCGCGGAGCGCCGGGCCGACCTGGACGTCCTCGGGCGGCACGTCGAGGCGGGTGAACTGACGCCGGCCATCCACGGCGTCCGCCCCCTCGCCGAGGCTCCGGCAGCGATCGACGCGATGCACCGGGGCGAGGCCCGCGGCAAGACCCTGATCGTTCCCTGAGGGAACAGCGGACCGGCGCCCCGGGTGTGCTCAGTGGTGCGCCGCGATGGTCTTGGTGATCCAGCCCTTGTGCGCGGGCACGGAGGTCCAGATCCCGGGGCCGCCGGCGCAGTGCGGGTCGGCGGCGTGGTCGCCGTCGCCGGAGGTGGCGCCGACGAGCTGCCAGCGGCCGGCGAGGCGCTGGATCTGCGGACCTCCGGAGTCGCCGGAGCAGGCCATCGCCCGGGGGGTGCGGGCGGCAGTGCACAGCTCGCTCTTCCCGTTGATCTCGGCGCACTCGCCGGTGGCGATGCTGCGGGTGTCGAGTTCCTGGAGGCGCTCGGGGAACACCCAGTGTGCGGGGTCCAGGGCGTCGACGACGGTTCCGAAGCCGATGACCCGGGTGGACGCGCCCACCTTCGGCGCGTGGTCGGCCATGGCGACGGGCTTCTGCCGGACGGGGCGGTCGAGCTTCAGCAGGGCGATGTCGTTGGTCGAACGCTCCTCGCCCAGGCCGTCGTACCCCGGGTGGACCACCTTCTGGACGATCTTGGCGACCGTGCCGCCCGAATGCCGTGCGGCGCTGCCGATCCGCACCGTCCCGGTCGGGTGGGTCGCCCCGACGTCCTGGGCGCAGTGTGCGGCCGTCACCACCCACTGGGGGGCGATCAGCGCGCCTCCACAGACTCCGCCGAGGGAGGCGGGGCCCTCGTCCAGCGTCATCGGGATCGATGCCATGAACGGATACGCCTCGGTGGAGTCCTTCCCGTGGACGATCGCCCGGGCGCCGGTGGTGGACGCCACCAGGCACAGGACGGCGGCTGCCCCGACCGCCGTGATCCGGGCCGGGAGACGGCGGACCGTCCGGGAGTGGGCGGTCGGACGGTGCGGGCCGGGAGGCGGGGTGGAAACGCTCATGAGGTTGTCCTTCCCAGCGGCGCCCGGCTGATGCGCGCGGGAAGCGGGAGGCTTCACGGCACGGTAAGGACGCACGGGGCGGGAGGGGCCACGACCGCCGGGCCCGCACACGCCGACGGGGCGGCGGTGGGGCCGGGACCGGATGCCGTCGGCATCGGTCGCCGGCCCGCCGCCGCCCCGTCGGGCGGGACACCGGGTCGGTCGTGCGGCGGGATCAGACCGCCGGGGCCGGGAAGGTCGGGTACTCCACCCCGGAGACGTGCTGGACGACGCGGATGACCTGGCAGGAGTAGCCGAACTCGTTGTCGTACCAGAGGTAGAGGATCGCGTTGTCACCGTCGACCTTGGTGGCACCCGCGTCGACGATCGAGGCGTGGCGCGAGCCGATGAAGTCGCTCGACACCGCGTCGGGGGCGGTGGTGAAGTCGATCTGCCGCTTGAGCGGCGAGGTCAGCGACACGTTCCGCAGGTAGTCGAGGACGTCCTCGCGGGTGGTCTCGCGACCGAGCCGCAGGCTGAGGATCGCGATCGACACGTCCGGCACCGGGACGCGGATCGAGCTGCCGGTGATCGGCGCCTTGAGTTCGGGCAGCGCCTTGGCGACGGCGGAGGCGGCGCCGGTCTCGGTGATGACCATGTTGAGCGGCGCGGAGCGGCCTCGACGGTCGGCCGGGTGGTAGTTGTCCAGCAGGTTCTGGTCGTTGGTGAACGAGTGGACGGTCTCCACGTGGCCGCGCAGGACGCCGTACTCGTCCGCCATCGCCTTGAGCGGCGGGACGATCGCGTTGGTGGTGCAGGAGGCGCAGGACAGGATCTGCTCGTCCGGCTTGATCATGTCGTGGTTGACGCCGTGGACGATGTTCGGGACGTCGCCCTTGCCCGGAGCGGTCAGGACGACCTTGTCGATGCCGGGGCGCAGGTGCTTGGAGAGGCCCTCGCGGTCGCGCCACTTGCCGGTGTTGTCGATGAGGATGGCGTCCTTGATGCCGTACGCCGTGTAGTCGATCTCCGACGGGTCCCCGGCGTAGATCACCTTGATCTCGTTGCCGTTGGCGATGATCTTGCTGTTCGCCTCGTCGACGGTGATCGTGCCCTGGAACTGACCGTGGATGGAGTCGCGGCGCAGCAGCGAGGCGCGCTTGACGATGTCCTGGTCGCCGCCCTGGCGGACGACGATGGCGCGCAGGCGCAGACCGTTGCCGGAACCGGCCTTCTCGATCAGCAGGCGGGCGACGAGGCGGCCGATGCGGCCGAAGCCGTACAGGACGACGTCACGCGACTCGCGGGACTCGATCTTGTTGTCGCCGGTGGCGCCGGACACGGCCTCGGCCGTGAACTCGCCCACCGAGAGGCCTCGGGTGTCGCTCTTGTAGGTCGCGGCGAGCATCCCGATGTCGATCTGGGACGGACCGAGGTCGAGCGGGGTGAGCGCCTCCAGGAACGGCAGGGTCTCGGTGACCGAGAGCTCCTCGCCGGCGATCTGACGGGCGAATCGGTGGGTCTTCAGGATGCTGACCACCGACTTGTTCACCAAGGAGCGGCTGTGCAGCAGGACGGTGACGTCCCGCTCGCGATGCAGCTTCCCGATGATCGGGATCATCGATTCCGCGATCTCCTCGCGGTTTTTCCAGTTGGTGAACGAGTCGTCATTGACAGTCACAGGTTTATCTTTCGAGCTAGGCGGCGCTCATATGCTAACCCGACACCAGTTTGATCTTTCAAGGGGTCCCGCCTGACGCGGTCTCCCCAGCGGGCCGGCGGGCCCGGCCGTGCGGGGTCGAAGCCCGCCGCACCCCGGTGACCTGCGACATCGCACCGGCACGGCCGTTCAGAGCGTGCGCCGCACACCCGCCTGCCGTTCGAGATTCCGGAGCTGGACCGCGAGGTCGCCCTCGACGGCCGTGTGGGCGGGCCCGCTGCGGCCGATGGGGAGGACCTCCTCACTGCGCATGTCCTCCAGCATCAACGCGAAGGCCGCGTACGTGGCGACCAGCGCCACCGCGATGCCGAGGGCGCCCGCCGTGTACCCGATCCAGTCGGCCCCGGTCAGCCCGGCCAGTCCGGTGGCCGCCCAGCGGGGCAGGGACACCACCAGAACCAGCCACAGGGCCCGTTTGGGCCGGGTCACGGCCGCCATCAGCGCCCCGAAGCACAGGAACGCGAGGTTGAACACCCCGAGCACCCGGTGCCCGCCGGCGGCTCCGGTACCGACGACCAGGGCGTACGCGAGCCAACTGCCCGCGAAGGTTCCCATGAGCGTGGCCGCGATCACGTCCCGGGCCCCGAAGGCGAGGACGCTCACCACGAGTTGCAGCGCGAACGCGGGCAGCACGCTTAGGGCCACGGCACGCCGGTCCCCGGCCTCGAAGACGCCGAGTTGGAGACAGCCGGTCATCACGGAGGCGATGGCCACGGTGAAGAAGCCGAGCGGCATGGGCGAGGCGATCGGCCGCAGGTTGATCCGCGTCATCGCCCTGAGGTCCGGTTCGAACCGGCGGCCGGGCGGCGCCGGTTCGGTGTCCCCGGCCTCGCCGGGGACGGAGGCGGTACTCATGTGGTGGGTTCCCTTGTTCGGTGCGTGAAGCCGTTCGGTGCGTGGGACCGTTCGGTGCGTGGGACCGTTCAGCGTGAAGCCGGGCGTGTGCGGGGCCGTCAGTGCGTGAAGCAGGGGTCGGCGACGGGCGGCGCCGCGTCGGGCGCCTCGCCCCGCGCGACACGCCAGAGCCGGTGGTGTTCGGACTCCGCCGCGACCTCCGCCATCGCGTCGGCCTGCCGGACACCGCCGGCCCCGCCCGCCCCGTACGCCGGCCGGGCCTGGTAGCCGCCGAAGTGGGCCACCGGGCTCCAGTGCGGGCTGACCGGCGGGACCGGCTCGTCGAGGCCCTCGTACTCGGCCGTGGCGTGGACGATCCGACCGCCGACGACCGTGAGGACGGACTCGATGTCGGGGATCGCGTCCTCGGGGACGGTCAGGTAGTCCTGCGTCAGGATGGCGAGGTCGCCGAGGAAGCCCTCCTTCAGGACGCCCTTCACGTCGTCCTCGCCGGTGAGTCGGGCACCGCCGCGGGTGTAGAGGACCAGCGCCGTCTCCCGGTCGACGAGGTTCCCGGCCGGGTAGAGCGACGTACCGCCGACGGTCCGGCCCGTCACCAGCCAGTGCAGCGAGACCCACGGGTTGTACGAGGACACGCGCGTGGCGTCCGTCCCCGCGGCGACGGTCAGGCCGCGGTCCAGCATCGCGCGGACCGGCGGTGTGCGGGAGGTGGCCTCGTGCCCGTACCGGTCCAGGAAGGCGGCGCCCTGGAACGACATCCGGTTCTGGACGGACAGGGCGCCGCCGAGCGCGGCGATGCGGTCCAGGCTGTCGTCGGAGACCGTTTCGGCGTGGTCGAAGAGCCAGCGGCCGGCTCCCGGGAACAGTCCTTCGGCGGCGAGCTTCTCGAAGACGGCCAGGTCGCGGCGGATCGTCTCGTCGTAGGTGGCGTGCAGGCGAAAGCCCCAACCCTTCTCCAGAAGGAGCCGCACCGCCGTCTCGAACTCGCTCTCGTAGCCGGCGGCGAGTTCGGGTCGCGGTTCGGAGAAGTTCTCGAAGTCGGCGGCAGCCCAGGTCAGGTTCTCGCCCGCGCCGTTCAGGCGGAGCCACTCGTCGCCGTCCTCGGGACTGACCGTCTCGGTCCAACGGGTCAGGTCGGCGATCTCCTGGCCGGCCGTCTGCGGGAACAGGTGGTAGGCGATCCGCAGGGTCAGCTCTCCCGTGCGGGCCAGGTCGGTGACGGTGGCGTAGTTGTCGGGGAAGTTCTGGAAGCCGCCGGCCGCGTCCACCGCCGAGGTCAGGCCGAAGCGGTTCAGTTCCCGCAGGAAGTGTCGGGTGGAGGTGCGCTTGTCGGCCTCGTCCAGGGTGGGCGCCTTGGCGAGGGTGGAGTACAGGACGAGCGCGCTCGGCGCCGCCAGGAGCACGCCGTTCGGCTCGCCGTCCCTGCCGCGCACGATCTGTCCGCCGCGCGGGTCGGGGGTGTCGCGGTCGAATCCGGCGGCCCGCACCGCGGCGCGGTTCATCAGGGCCGACTGGTAGAGGTGGAGCACGAACACCGGAGTGTCGGGCGCGGCGGCGTTCAACTCGGCCACGGTCGGCATCCGACGTTCGACGAACTGCTCCGCGGTCCAGCCGCCGACGACCCGGATCCACTGCCCCTTGGGGGTCCGGCCGGCCTGTTCGCGGAGCATGGCCAGGGCGTGGCGCAGGGAACGCACGCCGTCCCAGCGCAGCTCCAGCACGTAGTTGAGGCCGCCCCGGATGACGTGCAGGTGCGAGTCGTTCAGACCGGGGACGACCCGGCGCCCCAGGGCGTCGATCACCCTGGTCGCCGGGCCCACCAGGCGCCCGAGCTCGTGGTCGTCGCCGATGCCCACGATCCGGCCGTCGCGGATCGCGACACCGCGGGCCGCCGGCCGGTCCGGGTCCCCGGTGAACACCTTGGCGTTGCGCACGATCAGGTCGGCGGCCGGTAGCCGCCCGTCGGGGGCCGGGGATATGCCTCCGACGGGCATGCCGGCCGTCACGCGAGGGCCTCGCGCAGGGTGTCGACGGCGAGACCGATGGCGAGTTCCGCGGCCCGGGTCTCCCGGAGCGCGTTCAGCATGACGAAGTCGTGGATCGTGCCCTGGACGCGCAGGGCGGTGACCGGCACGCCGGCGGAGCGCAGCTTGGCCGCGTACGCCTCGCCCTCGTCGCGCAGGACGTCGGCCTCGGCGGTGATGATCAGGGCGGGAGGCAGTCCGGTGAGTTCGTCGAGGGAGGCGCGCAGCGGCGAGGCGGTGATCCGGGCACGGTCGGACTCGTCGGTCGTGTACTGGTCCCAGAACCACTGCATCGCCTCGCGGCGCAGGAAGTAGCCGGTGGCGAACTGCTCGTACGACTCGGTGTCGAAGGCGGCGTCGGTGACCGGGTAGAAGAGCACCTGGTGGACGACGGTGACGTCGCCGCGTTCCTTGGCCATGAGGGTGAGGGCGGCGCTCATGTTGCCGCCGACCGAGTCGCCGGCGACGGCGAGGCGCGTGCCGTCGAGGTCCTTGTCCCGTCCTTCGCGGCCGATCCACCGGGCGACGGCGTAGTTCTGCTCGATGGCGACGGGGTAGCGCGCCTCGGGCGAGAGGTCGTACTCGGGGAAGACGACGGCCGCGCCGGCGCCGACGGCGAGTTCGCGGACCAGTCGGTCGTGGGTGTGCGCGTTGCCGAAGACCCAGCCGGCCCCGTGGATGTAGAGGATGACGGGCAGGGGGCCGGTGAGGCCCCGGGGGCGGACGATCCGGGTGCGGACCTCCCCGGTGGGGCCGCCCTGGACGGTGATCCACTCCTCGTCGACGGCGGGCAGCGAGACGCCTTCGCCGTTCTGTACGTCGTCCACGGCCTTGCGGCCGTCGGCGGGCGGGATCTGGTAGAGGTACGGCGGCTGCGCGGTGGCGTTGGCGAAGGCCTGCGCGGCGGTTTCCAGTACGGGCTGACGGTTGGTCATGACGGTGCTCCTTCGGAGGGTCGGGGGCGGGGCGTGGCAGGGGGCGGCCGGGGTGATCGCGGCGTTCAGGATCACACCGGCGACCGCTCCGGGCCGGGAGACCGCCCGGCGTGTGGCGTGATTGGCCCGACCGGGTGGGCGCTGCGGGCGCGGGGTGGGTGCGGCGGCGGGAGGTGCGCACGGGGACGCCGCACGAGAGGGGTCGGCGGTGTCCCCGTGCGCGGTTCGGGGGTCGGGTCCGGTCAGCCGATGAAGGCGAGCAGTGCGGCGTTGACCTCGTCGGCGTGGGTCCAGGTGAGCCCGTGCGGGCCGCCCTCGACGACGTGCAGTTCGGCGCCGGCGATCTCCTTCGACAGCGGGATCGCGGTGGCCTCGATGGGCAGGGTCCGGTCGGCGTCGCCGTGGATGATCAGGGTGGGGACGTCGATGCGGGGCAGGTCGGCGCGGAAGTCGGTCAGCCAGGCCCGGACGCAGTCGAGGGTGCCCTTGGCGGAGGCGCCGGCGGCCACGTTCCAACTCGCCCGCACGGCTTCCTCACTGATCCGCTCGCCACCCAACACGTCCACGTTGTAGAAGTCGGCGAGGAAGGCGGTCAGGAACGCGAAGCGGTCGGCCCTGATGGCCTCCTCGATGCCCCGGAAGACGCCGGCGTCGACTCCGCCGGGGTTGTCCTCGGTCTTCAGCAGGAAGGGCGGGACGACCCCGATCATGACGGCCTTGGCGATGCGCTCCGAGCCGTACGTGCCGAGGTAGCGGGTCACCTCGCCGCTGCCCATCGAGAAGCCGACGAGAACCGCGTCGCGCAGGTCGAGCGAGGTGAGGACCGCGTTCAGGTCGGCGGCGAAAGTGTCGTACTCGTAGCCGTCGCAGGGCTGGTCGGAGCGGCCGAAGCCGCGCCGGTCGTAGGTGACGACGCGGTGGCCCGCGGCGAGCAGGGCGGCGGTCTGCCGTTCCCAGGACGCCCCGTTCAGCGGCCATCCGTGGATCAGGACGACGGGCCGTCCCCGGCCGTGGTCCTCGTAGTACAGCTCGACGGGGGCCGGGTCGCCCTCGGTGACCTTGATGAAAGGCATGGTGTTCTCCTGTGTCGGATGGTGTGCCGCAGGTGTCGCCTCCGGCTACGCGTCGCCCGTCGGGCGTGGGGCGGCGGTGTGCAGGACGACCCGGGTGAGCAGTCCGCTGCCGATTCCCGAGACCAGGGCGACGCCGAGCCACCACAGGGGGTACGGCGTCAGCCCGAGCACCCGGTCCAGGGACCAGGCGCCGGGTCCGGTGGCCGCCAGGGCGGCCGCCGTCGCGATCAGGACCAGGGGGTATTCGTAGCCGTCGTTCTGCACCCAGAGCCCGTTGTGCCACTTCACGGTGAGCGCGACCGTCATGACGCCGATGGCGCCGGTGGCGGCGAGCGGGGTGAGCAGCCCCAGGGCCAGCAGGAGCCCGGAGCCGATCTGGCCGGTACCGGCGGCGAGGGCGGTCAGGTTGCCGCCGCGGAAGCCGTCGCCGCGGAACTCCCGGGCCCCGCCTTCGAGTCCGTGCCCGCCGAGGCGGTGACTGATCTTCTGTACTCCGTGGCCGGCGACGAGCAGGCCCGCCAGGAGGCGCAGGATCAGGAGGCCGGTGTCCAACTCGGCTCAGCCCGCCGCGTGTTCGCCGATGACCGACTGCGCGTACACGACGCCGAGGCCGTAGGCGCCGGCGTGCTCCTTGACGATCTCCATCACGGCGCCGTACGTCTCCTGGCGGGCCCAGTCGCGCTGGAGTTCCAGCAGGACCTGTACCCAGGTGACGGGGACGGCGCCGGCGGCGAGCATGCGCTGCAGGGCGTGCTCGTGGGCGGCCGGGCTGACGCCGCCGGAGGCGTCGGAGACCACGTAGACCTCGTAGCCCTGCTCCAGCGCGGACAGCGCGGGCAGGACCAGGCAGACCTCGGTCCACAGCCCCGACAGGATGATCTTCTTGCGACCGGTGGCCTTGACCGCCTCGACGAGCGCCTCGTCCTCCCAGGCGTTCATGGAGGTGCGGTCGATGGTGTCCTGCTTGGGGAACACGGCGGCGAGTTGCGGCAGGATCGGGCCGGAGAAGGACTCGGCGGCGACCGTGGTGAGCACGGCGGGGACCTCGAAGGCGCGGGCGGCCTTGGCGAGGCCCACGGTGCTGTTGATGATCGCGGCGCGGTCCCCGCTGCCGACGCCGAAGAACATCTGCGGTTGGTGGTCGACGAAGAGCATGACCGAGTTCTCGGGCGTCAGCAGGTCCCGGCCGCCGGCGGCCCGGACCTTGGTGATGTCGAACATGAGGGGTCCTTTTCTCAAGGGGAGGCGATGAGGGCCGACCGCCGCGGCTCCCGCGGCTCGGCACTCCCCGAACGTACGATCGCGGCGCCCTCGCCTCTTTCCCCACCGTGCGCACGGAATGGTCCGAGAACGCACAACCCGCGGACGCGTGCGGGCCCGCCCGACCGAACGATGACCGACACCCCGTCAAGAACGCCCCGGGCACGGTCGTAGGCTGGGCCCTCTTGATCAACGCGCGCTCCCCCGCGGCGGCGCGCCCTCGGGGAAGGTCGATCGTGCGCACTCCTCTCTCTTGGGCGGCGGGCAGGTTCGCGCTCGGTCCCCGCAGCGTCCGTCGGGCCGCGACGACGTCCGTGGTGGCGAGCATCGCGATCGTCGTCGGCGGCGGGATCGTCCGGGTCACCGGTTCCGGCCTGGGCTGCCCCGAATGGCCGATGTGCACGACGGAAACCTTGGCCCCCACCTCCGAGATGGGGCTGCACGGCGCGATCGAGTTCGGCAACAGGCTCCTCACCGGGGTGCTGTGCGTGATCGTGGGGTGGGTCGTGGTCACCGCCCGCCTCCAGCGCCGCCCGATGCCCGCGGTGTTGCGCGGCGCCTGGGCGCAGTTCTGGGTCGTGGTCCTGAACGCCCTGGTGGGCGGGGTCACGGTGTGGATGCGGCTGAGCCCCTACGTGGTCGCCGCGCACTTCCTCGCCGCGACGCTGCTGCTGACCGCCGCCGTGTGGACCCGGCACGCGGTGCCCGCCGGGGACAGTGGGCCCGCCGCGGACCTCTGCCCCCGTCGGCCGCCGGCCGGCCGTCATCGCTCGCAGTCGTGGGCGCTGGTGGCCACGACGGCCCTGCTGGTCGTGGTGGGCACCGTGACCACCGGTTCCGGTCCGCACGCGGGGGACTCCTCCGACGTGCGTCGGATGCCGTTCGACTGGGCCACCGTCACGGTGGCGCACGGCGTACTGGCCGCGGCGGTACTGGTGCTCGCCGGGCGGCTCCTCGCCGTGCTGCCGCGGCAGGGGTACGGTGCCGCGCGCCGCACGACGGTGCGCTTCCTCGCCGTGCTGGTGGCCCAGGGCGCGGTGGGTCTGTTCCAGTCGTTGACGGGGCTGCCGGCGCTCGCCGTGATCCTGCACCTGCTGGGGTCGGCCCTGGTGTGGGTCGGCGTGCTGCGGGTCCATCTGGAGGTCCGGGCGGCGGACGCGGCGCGGACCGGCCCCTACGCGGGCGCGGGCGCGGCACACCGGGAGACGGTCGGTGGCGCGGCGCGCGGTTGAACCGGGCTCAGACGAGCGACAGGCTGGCCGCGTCGACGGGTTCGACGTCGGCGAGGTCGGCGATGCGCTCCACTCCCCCGCCGCGCGGGCGGATGTACGCGCGTCGGATCCAGCGGGGGGTGCCGGTGTGGCTGGGGAGTTCCTCGCGGACCACGGCCATCAGCCGCCCCTCGACACCGGACGCGGTGTCCCGCACGAGGCGTCCGACCAGCGGATGCCATTCGTGGCCATCGGGGTTGTGGTGGTTGCGCATCGCGGCCTCGCTCACCTCGGGGTGACATGGGTCGACCGTTATTCGGGGCCGGTCCCGCTGCGGATGGGTCTGCCGGCGAAACCGGGGCGGAGGGGATGGCTGAGGCCGCCGGGACGGCGATAGCCTGCCGCGCATGGACGAGTTGGACGGCGTGGAGATCATCGCCTTCGCGGACGCCGGGGCGTTCGAGGGCTGGCTGTCGGAGCATCACGCGCGCGAGGCGGGCGTCTGGGTGAAGGTGGCCAAGAAGAGGAGCGGCGTCCCGTCGGTCACCGACGACGAACTCGTGGACATCGGGCTCTGTTACGGCTGGATCTCCGGGCAGCGCAGGTCCCTCGACGACGTGTACTACCTCCAGAAGTACGTGCCGCGTCGCCCCCGGAGCCTGTGGTCGCGGGTCAACGTCGACAAGGTGGCGCTGCTGACGGCCGCCGGGCGGATGCGCGAGCCCGGGCTGGCCGAGGTGCGCGAGGCGCGCGAGGACGGTCGCTGGGACGCGGCGTACGCGTCGCAGAAGAACGCCGAGGTCCCGCCGGACCTGGCCGCCGCGCTGGCGGCCGACCCGCGGGCGCGCTCGGCCTTCGAGGCGCTCGACCGGACCGGGCGCTACCAGTTGATCCTGCCGCTGCTCCAGGCCCTCACCCCGAAGGCCCGCCGGGACCGTCTCGACAAGGCCCTCCGTACCCTGCGCGCGACCTAGCGGACGCCCAGCTTGACCCACTTCGCCGTGCTGGGGACGCCCCGGGAGTTCAGCAGGAACAGCATGTAGTAGCCGGGCGGGGCGTCGGCGGCGGAGGGCGGCGTCCGCAGGTCGAGGGTGTCGCCCCGGGCGCCGGTGCGGCGCAGTTCCAGGTGCCGTTGGCTGGTGTTGATCGAGTGGGTCACGGTCGTCGGCGCGAGCAGCACGGCCCGCGCCACCTCCCCGGGGGTGGAGGTGCGCACCTGGAAGTCGGTGTCGTGGGCGAGCGCGTGGCCGGGAACCCCGTCGAGGGCGGGGCGGGTCCCGCGGTGCAGGTAGGCGGGTTCGTACAGCTCGATGCTGCCGTCCATGCCGTCCGTGATGTCGGGGTCGTTGGCGATCTGTTGGAGTTCGTCCCCGGTGACCAGGACCCGCCCGTCGGGCAGGACGAGGGCATTGGAGTGGTATCCCCGGGGCAGGCGTTGGGCGGGTCCCAGGCTCCAGTGGCCCCGGGCGTCGCGGAGTTCGATCTGCCGGTACTTGAGGTCGGCCTTGGGGTTGAACGGCCCGAAGCCGTAGTCGCGGGTGTCGAGGGCTCCGTTGACGGTGAGCAGGGTCGCGTCCGGCAGGATCAGCGTGTCGTCCTGGGTGCGGCCGAACGCGCGGGGGCCGTCCGTGCTCCAGGCGCCGCCGGACAGCCGGTACGTGAGCGGGTCGCGCGGGTCGCCGCCGAGGACCAGCACGGAGTCGGGGCCCCGGAAGCCGGCCGGGAGCGGCACCGCGGATCCGTAGCCCCGGAAGTCCGCGGGCCGCCGGGGCAGGTCGACGCGGGTCTCCTTGGCCGGGTCGAACAGCCACTGCTGGTCGGCGTCGCGGCCGAGGCCGTAGATCATGCCGTCGCGGAGCGAGAAGAGGTGCGGGTAGTCGTTGCGGAAGGGGGCGTCGGCCCCGAACCGCTCCGCGGGCAGGCCCACCGGGATGTCGTACGTGCGCCAGGGCACGGGGCGACCGCGGGCCGGGAACCGTTCCACCAGCGGGGTGGGGTGCCCCGTGCCGCGTTCGTCCTGCCCGGACATGACGAGTTGGCGGCCGTCGGCGCCGGTGACCACGGACGGGTACCAGCGGCCGACGGCCATGTCGCGGTTGCGGAACCAGGTCTCGGTCCACGGGTCGAACACGAAGGACAGTCGGGCGCCGGTGCCGCCCTTGCCCCCGCCGTTGCCGCCGAACACGCCGACCATGCCGTTGGGGAGGAAGGAGTGGCCCGCGCAGAAGAAGGGGGCCGGTCGCGGGACGTACGTGCCGTCGGGCATCAGCACGGTGGGCGGCGGCACGTTCTTGAAGGCGCGGGCGCCCGTGCCCTTGGCGGGATCCCAGAGGTAGGCGCGGCCCGCGTTGGTGCCGCCGATCCGGTCGGTGGGCCCGGTCTCCTTGGTGGGGTCCGCCTCGACCCGTTCGAAGGAGAAGAAGAGCACCTTGCCCGTGGGGAGTTGGGCGAGGTGGACCCCGAAGTCGGGGGCGGGGAAGTAGTCGGTGAAGCGTCCGGACCGCGCCGCGGTGAAGGCGGCGTTGACCCGCCGCTGGGAGGCGCCCAGCGCGTCCAGGCTCTTCGTGCGCTTCGCCTGGGGGTAGCCCTGCGCGCCCCGGGCGGCCGTTCGCCGGCCGGCGTGGGCCCGGGCGTGGTCCTCGCCGAGGGTGGCCGCTTCCGCGGGCCGGGTCTCGGCGGTGAGCCTCCGGTGGGAGGTACCGGCGCCCGCGTGGCCGTCACCGTCGTGCCCGGGGGCGGTCGCGAAGGCCGGCAGCGCGGTGGCGAGCACGGCGGAGGCGACCAGGGGCAGGGTGGCCAGTACGGCGGACCAGGGGGATCGGGACACGGCACTCCTCGATGCGACCGCCGACGGGGGCCGCCATCGTAGGAGACGAACGATCTTCGCCACGTCGGCGCGGCCGGCGGCGGGCCGGATCCGCCCGGACAGCCCCCGCGCGCTCACGCGCACGGAGGAGCGGGAGTCGTGCGCGGGGGCCGGACGGCGGAGCGGCCACCACCCCGCACCGGGGTGGTGGCCGCTCCCCCGGTCATCCGCCGGAGGGGGTCCGGGCGGGACGGCCGGAACCGCGGGTCAGGGAGTACCCGCCGATGCCCGCGAGGGCGGCGAGCAGTCCGCCGGCCACGGTCCAGATCCAGCGGTCGGACCACCGGCCGCCGGCCCAGCCGCCCTCGGGCTCGATGCCGGCCGCCGGCTGCTTCCCGTCGGCTTCCGCCGCGCGGGCCGCCGTGATGCCGGGTACCAGGGGGGCCGACAGGGCGCCGTCCACCGCGTAGGCGCCGCCCGTGTCCGTCGCGTCGGCCCGGACCCGCGCCCGGACCGGCTGCCCCAGGTCCTCCGGGGCCAGGTCGATCACGGTGAGGCGGACGTAGTAGGCGCCCGGCAGCGGGTCGTTGGCCCACGTGTCCGCGCCGGTCCGCACCGGTCGCAGGGTGCAGGACAGCTCGACGGCGCCGGCGTCCTTGGCCGCCGGGGCGGCCTGCTTGCCGTACATGCAGGGTTGGCGGCGGCGCAGCCCGTCGTAGACGTCGAGCCGCCAGCTCGCGGCGCCGTGTCGGGAGGCCGCGGCCGGCAGTGTCACCGTGGCCTTGACGGTGGCCCGTTGGCCGGCGTCGAGCGGGAGCACCCAGTACAGGTAGTCACCGGTGGACGCGTCGGCCGTGGCCTCCTGGCCCACCTTGACCGCGGTGGCGGTGCGGAAGCTCGTGCCCGCCTCCGTCGGCCCGCCGCCGCTGCTCGCCGAGGGGGACGGGGAGGGGGTGTCGGCGGCGGCCGTCCCGGCGAGGCCGAGGAGGGCGCCGCCGGCGAGGGCGACGGCCGTCAGTGCGCGTACGGTACGCATCAGTTGGTCCTCCAGACGGAGATGCGCCAGCGGGAGATCCAGCCCCAGACCACGCCGACCACGAGGCCGGTGAGCACGAGCACGCCCAACAGCCACCAGCCGCGCCCGAGGCCGAAGGACGCCACGTCGGAGGTGCCGTCGGGGCCGTCGACCACGTCGATGGTCAGTTCGAGGGGCATGCCCGGGGTGGTCTTGACCGAGGCGGGCGCCGAGAAGGAGTTGCTGACCTGGAGGCAGACGGTCTCCGGCTCCGTCACCTCGTTGCCGTCGGCGTCGTCGAGGACGGCCTTGGGGTACCGCAGGCCCGTGGAGACGAGGTCGGTGCGACCGTCACCGGCCTCCGAGCCCCGGACGATCTCGCGTCCGTGGACGGTCGAGGCGCGCAGCATGACGCCGTAGTCGTTGTTGACGGCGCGGTCGGCGCCGATGCTCACCGAGGCACGCAGTTCCTGGCCGGGCTTGACGGCCACCTTGTACCAGCGGTGTTCGCCGAACGTCTCGCGGTCGGTGTAGAGGCCGGCTCCCAGCACGGGGGCGTCCTGGCACCGTCCGGTTCCCGTGGTGACCACGGGGGTGACCACGGGCGCGGCGGCCCGGTCGACGAGCTGTTTGACCCGGCCGGAGAGTTGGTCGGTGTGCTGGACCGAGGTGTAGGTGCCGCCGGTGGCCTCGGCGATGCAGATGAGCTGCTCGCGCGTCTTGGCGTCGGGGACGAGGCCGAGCGTGTCGATGGTCAGGTGGATGCCCCGGGCGGCGATGTCGCGGGCGACCTCGCAGGGGTCGAGCGGGGCGCAGGTGTCCTCGCCGTCCGTGATGAGCACGATCCTGCGGGTGGCGTCGCCGCCCTTGAGGTCGTCGGCCGCGCCGAGCAGGGCCGGGCCGATCGGGGTCCAGCCGGTGGGGGCGAGGGTGGCCACGGCCGTCTTCGCCTCGGTCCGGTTCAGCGGACCGACGGGGTAGAGCGGCCGGGTGTCCTTGCAGCCGAGATTCCTGTCGTCACCGGGGTAGTTGGCGCCGAGGGTCCGTATGCCCAGGAGGACGTCGTCCGGTACCGCGTCGAGCACGTCGTTGAACGCCTGCTTCGCGGCGGACATCCGGGACTTCCCGTCGATGTCGGTCGCCCGCATCGAGCCGCTGACGTCCAGGACCAGTTCGACCTTGGGCGGCTCTTTCGCCGCCGGCTCGCCCGCCGAGGCCTGTGCCGGGAACAGCCCGACGGCCAATGTGGCCAGCAGGCCGCACGCCGCGGCCGCCACCCTTTTTCTTGTGATCATCGCCGGATCGTATTGAGGATCGTCGGCCAATCCAAAAGCCGCCCGGCGTGAAGACGTTCTCCGGCGCCCCCGCGACCTCCGCGCGCCGGGTCCGGCCCCCGGGCGCGCCCCGGGAGACCCCCGGCCTACACCGTGCCGACCGTGGGGAACGTCTCGGCGCGCACGGTGTCGAAGAGGGTGGTGACGTCCGAGGGCGTGAGGCCCTCTTCGCGGGCCTGCCGCATCCACGCGCCGAGCTGGACGCGCAGCGGGGACTCGGCATCGGTCAGGGGGCCCGATGACGACTGGAGGACGAAGGTGCCCGCGCCCTGCCGCACTTCGACGAGTCCGGCGCGTTCCAGTTCGCGGTACGCCTTGAGGGTGGTGTTCGGGTTGACCTTGGTACTGGCCGCCACTTGTGCGGCGGTGGGCAGTTTGTCTCCCTCGACCAGGGCGCCCATGCGCAGCGCCTGCTCCACTTGTCGGACGATCTGGAGGTAGGCGGGCAGGCCGCCGCGGCGTTCGATGCGAAACACGACCACGGTGCCCGCCTCCTTCTTTGCTTCGTCGTCGATGGTCAGACTAGGTCGCGGATCAGAACGGTCCGCGCCGGGTGCGCCAGAACAGCAGGGCGACGAGGAGTCCGGCCAGGACGAGGAAGATGCCGGACGCGGCCCATTGCATGCCCGCCATCTGATCCTTGCCGAAGTAGTCCCACACCGAGTTGACGATCCCCATCTTGGCGCGGCAGGCCTCCGGAACCGCGTCGTTCGCGCAGGTTCCCCACCCGTGGAGTTCCCCGGAGGCGGTTCCGATCCAGTTGTCGACCAGCACGGCCTGGTCGAGCGCGGCCGGCCGCACCCCTTCCAGCGGGAAGGCGATCCGGCGCGGGGTGGCGAGCCGGTCCTTGACGAGGTCGAAGGCGATCGACGTCGCGTACCCGATGAGGAAGGTGAGGACCATGGCGGGCACCGTGCGCCGGATCAGGGCGCCGATGGTGATGCCCAGGACCGTGGAGAACAGTGCGAAGGAGACGAAGACCGGGACGGTGGTGTCGAACGAGGAGTCGTGCAGCCAGTCGTGCGGGTTGAAGGGGGTCACGGAGCCGCGCCACCAGGCGAAGAGCCCGCTGAGCGCTGCGGTGGTGAGGGTGACGAGCAGGAGGGCGAAGCCGAGCTTCGCGAGGAGCCAGCGTCGCCGGGTGACGGACTGGGTGGTGGCCAGTCGCGCGGTGCCGTTCTCGATGTCGGAGGCCAGCAGGGGCGCTCCGACGAACACGGCGAGGACGGTGGTGAGGAAGGACAGGTTGACGGCGAAGGAGTTGAGGGTCTCCGACGCGTTGCCGGCGACGTTGTCGCCGAGGGCGTCCGCCGGTTTGCCGGGCCAGCCCGCCGCGTGCAGGGTGTCGAGCATCGCGCCGCGCTCGTAGACGATCCAGGCGCCTCCGAGGACGACCAGCGCGAGGCAGGTGAGCAGGGCCGGGCGGTGCCGGCGGAACATCAGCCAGGCCAGTCCGCGCAGTCGGCGGGCCTTGGCGGGCGCGGCGCTCTCGGTGTCGCCGGGGCGGGTGAGCGTGCTCATGCCGCGAAGTCCTCTCGTTGGCCGGGCGCGGCGGTCGGGGAGACCAGCGCGGGCGCCTGGGGCGAACGGAGGTAGGCCAGCAGCACTTCCTCCATGCCGGGGTGCGATTGCTGCCAGTCGGGGCTCAGCGGTCCCTGGCGCAGCAGGAGGGCGGTGAACTGCCGCCCGGAGGTGCGGACCTCGACGACGGTGTGATCGTCGAGTGTCGCGGGCAGGGCGCCGCCCTCGGCGACGAGTCCGGTCACCAGGGTGTGCATGGGCAGGAGTTCGTCGGCCTCGCCCGCCATGCGGACCTGACCGTCCGCGAGGACGAGCAGGTAATCGCACATGTTCTCCAGTTCGCCGAGCATGTGGGAGGACATCAGGACGGTGGTGCCGTGTGTGGCGGCCTCGGACATCAGCAGCGAGCTCAGCTCGTCCCGGGCGACGGGGTCGAGGTCGGCCATCGGCTCGTCCAGCAGAAGGAGTTCGGGACGCTTGCCGAAGGCGAGCGCGAAGGCCACCCGGGTGCGCTGGCCGCCCGACAGGTCCCCGACGCGAGCCCCGAAGGGGACGTTGCCCGCCCGTACGATCCGTTCGGCGACGGCGGGGTCCCAGTCCGGGTTGAGCTCACGCCCCATGCGCAGCGTGTCGGCGACGCTGAACTGCTTGAACAGCGGCTTGTCCTGGCCGAGGTAGGCCCAGCGCCGCATCACGGCGGGGTCCCCGGCCGGGGCGCCGAAGACCCGCAGCTCCCCGGCCGTGGGCTCGATCAGCCGGGTCGCCAGGTTGAGCAGGGTGCTCTTCCCGGCGCCGTTGGGCCCCACGAGGGCGCAGACGCGGCCCGCCGGGATCCGGAAGGAGCAGTCCCGAAGCGCCCACCCCCGCCGGTATTTCTTGCCCAGCCCCCGGGCCTCCATGGCCCACCGGGTGTCGGACGTGCCGGGAACGGTCAGATCGCGCACGCCTCCCCCTTTCCGTGATTCCACTACTTCATTAATGGAATCATGGTCTGGGCGCGGGGCGGGTGTCAACCGGCGCGCCCCCGGTCACGAGCCATCCGCAGTGATCCGCGGTGATCCGGAACCGGACGGGCCCCCCGTCCGACTCCTGTGCCGAAGGCGGCGCCGGCCCGCCCACGGCACGAGGACGGGAAGGCACGGGATGGGCGGACTGGATGTGCGGATGCGGGGGGTGGGGTGCCGGCACGGGCGGGTCGAGGCCGTCGCCGGGGTGGACCTGGAGATCTCGGCCGGTGAACGGATCGCGCTGACCGGAACCAACGGCTCGGGCAAGACCACCCTGCTGCGCGCCGTCCTCGGGCTGCACCGCCAGATGACCGGGTCCATCCTGGTCGGCGGCCGGGGCACCGGCTCCGCGGCCGAGTGGGCCTGGCGGCGGCGGTCCTGCGCCTGGATCCCCCAGAAACCGGCGGCGGGCCGGTTCCCCCTGCTGGGAGTCGAGTTGCTCGGCAGCTCGGGTGCCCCCGCCGAGGCCAGTGAGGCGGCGGAGAAGCTGGGCGTGGGGCCGCTGACGAGCCGACCGCTGCACAGCCTCTCGGGCGGCCAACTCCAGCGCATGTACCTCGCCCGCGCCATCGGCGGGGTCGCCGCCGGCGCCATGGTGCTGCTCGCCGACGAGCCGACCGCGGCCCTCGACTTCGACGGCCAGGAGGAAGCGGCCGAGGTCCTGACCTCCCTGCCCGTGACCCTCGTCGTCGTGACCCACGACCGGGCGCTCGCGGACCGCTGCGACCGGGTACTGGAGATGGCGGCGGGCCGGCTCCGGGAGGTCCGGTGATCCTCGCCGCGGCCGATCTCGGCGAACTCCTCGGGCTCCTGCCGGTGCAACGGGCCGGGCTCGCCCTGCTGCTGGCCGCGATCGGACTGCCGATCATCGGCGTGATCATCGTCGGCCTCGACATCATGCCGGTGCGCTTCGCCATGATGCACGTGGCCCTGTTCGGCATCGCCGTCGGACTGCTCACCGGGCTCGACCCGATGCTGTGCGCGCTGGTCGCGTGCGCCCTGGCGGGGGCGGGCGTCGCACCGCTCGCCCGGACCCCGGACGGCCTGTCGGGCGCGATGGGCCTGTTGATGAGCCTGGCGATAGCCGCCGCGCTGCTGTTGCTGGCCGTCTCCGGGGTCAACGCCTCCGGCGCCTTCGCCCTGCTGTGGGGGTCGATCCTGTCCGTGGGCACCGCCGATCTGGTGGTGCTCGGCGTCCTGGCCCTGCTGGTACCGGCGCTCTTCCGGTGGCGGCGGGACGTGGCCCTGCTGCTGTACGACCGGGAACTCGCCCAGTGCTCCGGCGTCCCCGTCCGCGCGCTGACCGCCGTACTGCTGGTGCTGGTCGCGGTCGCGGTCGCCGGGGCGATCAAACTCACCGGCGCCCTGCTGGTCGACGCCCTGACCCTGCTGCCCGCCCTCGCCGCCCGCCGGTTGGGCACCTCGCTGCGTTCCATCACGCTCTGGGCGGTCGCCATCGGGGTCGTCGTGAACCTCACCGGGTTCCTCATCGCCCTCCGATTGGACTGGCCGCCCGGCCCGGTCCTCGTCCTCACCGCGGGGGCAGTCGTCCTCGCGGTCCATTTCCTCCCCGAACGGAGAATCAGCTCATGGCGCGTACCCGCGTCCGATTCGCTTCCCTCCTCGCACTGAGCGCGGCGCTGTCCCTGGTCACCGGCTGCGGCGACGGCGCGGAGTCCGCTCCCGCCGCCGCGAGCGGCACGCCCGCGCGATCCGGGGCACCGGTGGTCGTCGTCACCACGACATGGGAGGGCGCCTTCGCCAAGGCGGCCGGGGTCGCGGACCCGAAGGTGATCGTTCCGCAGTCGGTGCACCACGCCCCGGACTACGACCCGAAGCCCTCCGACCTCGCGGCCGTGGCCAAGGCCGACTTCGTGCTGTACGCGCCGTTCGAACCCTACGCGGCGAAGATCAAGGAGGCTGCCGGCTCCCGGGCGAAACTCGTCGAGGTCAACCTCGACAACGACCCGGACAAGGCCAAGGCGGAGGTCGCGCGGCTGGCCGGACTGTTCGGCACCCAGGGCGCGGCCGCCAAGTGGACCGCCTCCTTCGACACCGAGTACGCGGCGCTCGTGAAGGACGTCCAGAGTGCCCGACCCGGCGGGAAGAGCCCCTCCGTCGTCAGCCAGGTCTTCACGACCTGGGCCGCGAAGCTGTCCGGAGCGGCCCCGGTCGGCACCTACGGCCCCGAGGCGGTCACGCCGGCCCAACTGGCCGAGCTGTCCGCGAAGAAGCCCGCGCTGGTCCTGGACAACGCGCACATGACGACCGGTGTCGTCCTGCCCGACTCGGGCGCGAAGCAGGTCGAGATCGTGAACTATCCCGGCGCGGACCTGGAACTGCTTCCGGTCTACCGCAACGCGGCCGCCGAACTGAAGAAGGCCGTGTCCCCCTCCTGAACCCGGTCGGCTCCCGCCCCGCCCCGCCCCGCCCGGAACGGCTCGGCGACGGTGGGGCGGGCCCGTCCCCGCCCCACCGTCCCCGCCCCGCCGTCGCCGTCCGGCCTACGCGTCGGCCGTGACCCTGCCGAAGCGTTCGCGTACCGCCGTGCGGTCGGGCTTCCCGGCGGGTGTCAGCGGGAGTTCCCCCACCACCAACAGGCGTTCGGGATGCTTGCGCCGCTCCAGACCGCGCCGCGTCAGGTGTCCGGCGAGCGAGGCGAGCGTGAGGTCCTGCGGACCGCGGGCGACGACGCACGCCGCGAGCCGCTCCCCCATCACCTCGTCCGGCACGCCGACGCACACCACGTCCCGCACCCGGGGATGGGAGGCCAGTTCCCGTTCGACCTCGGCGGGGCTGATGTTGGCACCGCCGCGTATCACGATGTCCTTGAGACGACCGACGACGTGCAGGACGCCGTCGTCGTCGATCAGCCCGAGGTCGCCGGTGCGGACCCAACCGTCCGGGGTACGGTACCGGGCGTCGAGCTCGGGCGAGGCCACGTAGCACATCGGGGTCATCGGACCGCGCGCGATGATCTCGCCGACCTGTCCGTCGGGGAGCCGCTCACGGGTCTCGGTGTCCATGATGTGGATGTCGGCGACGCGGGGGTCGGGCCGCCCGGCCGCCACTCCCGCGTCGTCGGCCTCCGGGGTGTCCTCGCCGAGCCCGGTGTGGCAGTTGACTCCGTCGGCCGACCCGTACAGGTTGACGACGGGACAGCCGAAGGCCCTGCCGGCGCTCTCGGCGGTGGTCTCGTCCAGGGCCGCGCCACCGAGGACCAGGGCGGTGGGTGAGGGCAGCGCGCCGGCGTCGGGGCCTTCCTTGTCGAGGTGTTCCAACATCATCCGGACCATCGTCGGCACTCCCAGGACGTGGGTCGGCCGGTGCTCGCGGACGGCCGCAAGCGCGGCTTCGGCGGTGAAGCGGTCGAGCAGGATGAGCGTCCCGCCGTGGCGGGCGAGGGTCACCGCGGTGCCGTTGGAGCCGAACGCCGACGCCAACGGTACGAGGAACAGGCAACGGGGAGCCGCGGCGTCGGGCATCAACGAGGCCAGGAAGTTGCCGCGGCCGCCCGCGAGCGCGTTGTGCGAGTACGCGATCATCTTGGGCTCCGCCTCGGACCCGGAGGACACCAGGATGCGGGCCGCGCTGTCGGGGTCCGGGCGGGCCGCCACGAACGCGGTCGCGTCCGCGCGCAGCAGACCCGCGAGCGCCACGGTGCCCTCGGGGGCGGTACCGGGCCCGGCGGCGATGACGTGGCGCAGCGCGGGCAGGGTGGCGAGCAGGGCGCGCAGGTCGGCGGCGTGCCGGTTGCCCTGGTGTTCGACGGAGGCGATGACCGCGACGGCCTCGGCTCTGCGCAGCAGGCTCTCCGCCTCCAGACCGCCCCGGCCGACGGGGAAGGGCAGCGCCACCGCGCCGAGGGCGGCGAGGGCCAGGTCGGCCATGACGGCATGACGGCCGTTGGGGAGTTGGACGCCGACGACGTCGCCGGGGCGGATGCCGAGTTCCCGCAGGCCGGTGGCAAGCGAACGCACCTTGCGGTCGAGCGCGGTGTAACAGAGTGCGCCCTTGGCGTCGATGACGGCGGTGCGGTGCAGGTCGGCGATCTGGCGGGCCCGGAAGAGGCTGTACAGGTCGAGGTCGGGGCAGGTTCCGTCCACGGCCCAGGAGCGGCGGAGGTCGGCGGGCAGCAGGTCGTGCAGGATGACGGTCACGCGTGGCTCCAGGGGTCGGGAACGGCGGGGGCACCGTGCGCGTCCCGGCTGATCGAGCCGGCGAAGCGCGGGTCGTGGTGCAGGTCGGCGAGGTCGGTGGTGACCGCGGTCGCGGACAGGCCGTGGTCGCGCAGTTGCGCGAGCGCCTCGTCGGTGGACAGTTCTCTGAGGTCGTAGGCGCCGGCCGCCGCCGCGCAGACGTCGGCGGGGACGATCCAGCCGTCGGCGGTCCGCAGGGGGGCGCGGAATCCGGCGGGTCGGCGCATCGGTCCGCCGTTCCGGGCCCGGCTCAGGGTGGGGCCGGTGAGGATGTCGGCGGCGCCGAGCAACGAGGAGTCGACACGGACGCCCTGCCCGCCGCGCTCGCGGGTCAGCAGCCCCGCGAGGACGGCCTGCGCCCCGAGGAGTCCGCCCAGGACGTCGAGCAGGGTCATCAGCGAGGGCGCCGGAGGTTCGTCGCGGGGGCGGGCCGCCTCGCCGATGCCGGTACGGGCCTGGACCATGAAGTCGGTGCCCATGGGGGCGTCGTCGATCCGGCCCGTTCCCCATCCGCCGGTGTACGCGTAGACGAGCGCGGGGTTCACGGCGGCCAGGTCGGTGCAGTCCAGGCCCAGTTCGGCCGCCTTGCCGGGGCCCCAGTTGTGGAGGAACACGTCGGCCCCGGCGGCCATCTCGCGCAGCCGGGCCCGCTCGCCGGGCGACTTGATGTCCACCTCGACGGCCTTCTTGCCCCGGTTGAGGGCCAGCCAGCGGGCGGAGAGTCCGGAGCTGGTGGGGGGCATTCCGCGCAGCGGGTCCCCGCCCGGCGGTTCGATCCGGATGACCTCGGCTCCGAGGAGGCCCAACAGGTGTGCGGCGAGCGGGGCCTGGATGCGACGTCCCGCTTCGAGCACCGTGATGCCGGCCAGCGGTCTCCCGAACCGGAGTGGTGGCGTGGGCCGGTGGCGCGGAGTGTCGCCGGAGCCGTACGGGGCCAGGGTCCAGGGTGCGGCCCCGTCGTGTTCGGCGGCGCGCTCGGCGAGGGTCCGCAGCCGGCACACCTCGGCGCCGGAGCGCGCGGCGGCCTGCCGTAGCCGTGCCCAGGTGTGGGTGCCCGCGGTGCGGTGCAAGGCCTCGGGGAAGGGCGCGCAGGCGGTGGCGTACCGGAACTGGAAGGGCCGCCAGCCGGCCCGGATCGCGTCGGCGGGGGCGTCGAGGGCCCGCCAGAAGGCCGCCCAGGCCCCCGGGTCCAGGGTCTCCAGTTCGAAGAGCGTGCCGTCGACGGAGGTGAAGGGCGGTCCGCCGGGGGCGAGTTCGGCGGCCTCGCCCTCGTCGGCCCCGGCCGCCGCGAGGTACTGGGAGACGGTGAGCAGCCCGGCCCGGTCCACGCTCGTCCCGATCCGTTGGGCCGGGCCGCCTCTGGCCTGGCCCAGCAGGCCGGCGAGGAGTCCCTGGGTGGTGAGCAGGGCGGTCGCGGTGGTCGCGTAGTCGACGGCGAGGGCGCGCGGGGTGCCTTCGCGGCGGCCGTGCACGGCCATGATGCCGGTGGCGGCCTGGGCCGTGGCCTCGTCGGTGATGCCGTGCGCGGGGTCACCGGACCAGCGCGCGTGGGCCTCCTGTCGGTCGAAGTCGCCTCCGGTGAGGGCGAGTCGGGCGCCGCAGTCGTCGTGCCGGCCGGTACCGGTCTCGGCGCCGAGGAGGCGCAGGTGCCCGGCGACCAGCACGGTCAGCGCGGTCATCCCGGCGGGGCCCGTCACTCCGGTCGGCCCGAGGGGGCTCTTCGGCCGGTCCGGACCCTTCGGCCTCGGCGGTCCGCAGACGTCGAGTCGCAGCCCTTCGAGTGGTCGGACGATCTGTGCGGTGACTGGTGAGGCCATGCCTCTCCTCTTGTCCTGGCGCGGCGGTGGCCGGCCCCGGGATGTACGGAACGCGGGAACCGGGTCGGGTGCGCACCCGACCAGCTCCACGGGAAGAGAGTCGGACTGCCGTTCCCTCGGGTTCCCGTTCGAGTGAAGGAAAGCGGTGCTTGGCGAAGTGGTGGACGACGCGGTGGATGACGTGATGGACGATTCGGTCGACGGGTCGGTCGACGGGGAACGCGGCACGGGGCCGCTCGAAGCCGACGCGGACACCGAGCGGTTGAGGGAGCGGGTCACGGAGTTCGTCCGGGGCCGGGTGTACCCGGAGGAGGACGTACTGGACGCCGGCGGCCCGGCGGCCGCTGCCTCGCTGCGCAAGCTCAACGACCTGGCCAGGGCGGAGGGGTTGTGGGCGCTGCCCCTGCCGGTCGAGGCGGGGGGTCAGGGGCTCCCACTGGCCCGGTACGCCCGGATCGCCGAGGCCGAGGGGGCGAGCGATCACGGGCCGGCCGCGCTGGGCTCCGCGTCGTTGCTCGACGTGACGATGCTCCTGCGGCACGGTTCGGCGCGGGTGCGCGCGCTGTACCCGGAACGGCTCACCGCCGGGGAGTCGCGGGCCTGTTACGCCATGACCGAACCGGACACCCCCGGCACCGACCCGTCGCTCACCGCGACCCGCGCCGTGCGGGAGGGGGGCGGCTGGGTCGTGACCGGCCGCAAGTGGTTCACGTCGGGCGCCGCGGAGGCAGACCTCGTCACGGTCCTGGCCCGTACGGACGGAGAGCCGGGCGACCGCGAAGGCCTCTCGTTGTTGGTGGTCCCGACGGCCTCCCCGGGCTTCCGCGTGGTGCGCGAGCTGCCCGTGTTCGGTGCGTCCGGCCAGTGGGAAATCGAGTTCGACCGGGTCCGGGTACCGGACGACCACCTGCTCGGCGCACCCGGCCAGGCCCTGGTCATGGCGGCGGAACGGCTGCGGCTCGGCCGCACCCTGCGCTGTCTGCGCTGGCTCGGTCAGGGTCGGCGCGCCTTCGACCTGATGTGCGCGCGGGCGGCCTCCCGCCCCGGCTCCCGGGGGCCGCTCGACGCGCAACAGCTCGTACAGTCCCATGTGTTCGAGTCGCTGCTGGCCCTGCGCGGTACCCGTCCTCTGGTGTACGAGGCCGTCGACAGGATCGCCGCCGGGCTGGACGCGCACGTGGAGGTCGGGCTGGCCAAGGTGGCCGCCGCCCGCATGCTCCAGCAGGTGGCGGACTCGGCCATCCAGATTCACGGCGCGGCGGGGCTCGGTCCCGACACCCCGCTGCCCGCCCTCTTCCGCACCGGTCGCACCGCCCGGATCCTGGACGGCCCGGACGAGCTCCACATCGGCTCGGTGGCACGCCGGGTGCTGCGCGACCACCGCGCCTGAGCCGGCCCGACCGGGCGGTCACGGCTCTCGGATGTCGACCCGCCCGGTCAGCTCGGCCAACCCCACGGCGAGGAAGAAGTCGCCCCAGATCAGCTCGTGGCGGGTCGCGACGCCCCGCCCCGCGTCGTAGCAGCCGTCCAGCAGCATGCCCCCGGGGCGGATCCCGTCGGCCCGGGTCAGGTGCTCGTCGGTCAACCGGCGCAGGATGGCGACGGCCCGCTCCCGGTGCCGCGCGGCCCGGGGCCCGGGGGCGCGCCCCAGCTTCAGCAGGGCGACGGCCGTGATGGCGGCGGCGGAGGTGTCCAGCGGGCCACCGGGCACGGCCCCGGTCGTCCCGGACCCGACCTCGGTCTCCGCCCCGGATCCGGCCCCGGTCTCAATCTCGGTCTCGGTCTCGCGGTCGTACGGTACGAGGCGCGGTGCGGCTTCCGTCGGACCGCCGGCCAGCAGCTGCGCCGCGGCGGCGCACCGCTCCCTGATCCCCCGCGGGACGGCGGGTCGGTGCACCGCGTCGGCCGCCGCGAGCAGCAGCCAGGCCCGGCCCCGGCTCCAGCCGACCGGCGGGTCCTCGCACCTCCGCGGGCCCGCCTCCCTCTCGAAGTGCCAGGCGGGGATCACGGCGCCGCCCTCGCCCAGGCAGAGGTCGAGATGCCGTTCGAGGTGGGCCGCGGCGGCCCGCTCCCCGGCGGGGCCGCCGGCGGCGAGCAACGGCACCATGCCGGGCACCCCGTCGACCCGGAGCAGCATGCGGGGGCCGCCGAAGGCCGATCCCCAGGGCACCGCGCCCAGTTCGGGGTCGAAGGCGGCCGTGCAGGCCCGGGCCGCCCGGACCCGCAGGTCCCGTGCCACCGGGTCGCCGCCGGCGAGTGCGGTGCCGTACCAGAGGATCAGCCCGCGGGTCGCGGTGTCGTCGTCCACCCGGTCGGCGAGTCGCGCCGTGCACGCGGAGGCGGCGGCCCGGTCCTCCTCGGCCCCGGTGTGCCGGGCCAGGAGCCACAGCAACCCGGCCCAGAACCCGCCGGTCCACGCGCCCCGGCCGGTGGTGGCCCACCGCCCGGTGTCCGGGTCGGCGTACAGCGGAAACCGCTCCCCGACCTCGGCGCGGGTGCCGGCCACCCGGTCGAGTACGCCGTCCAGCGCCGCGTCGGCCCAGGGCGCCGTGCTCACGTCGTCACCGCGGCCCGGGCCCGTGCACCGCGCTCCCGTACCGCCCAGGTCGTGGCGACGGCGCAGGCGACCGCGAACTCGGCGGCGACGAGCAGCCACCCGGCGCCGTACCGGCCGCCCTCCGCGAGCGCGCCGAACAGCGGCGGGCCCACCGCGAACCCGGCGAAGAACCCGGCCGAGACGAGCGCCGAGTCCTGTCCGGCCCGCCCGGACCCGGCCCGTTGCATCACCAGCACCATCGAGACGGCGTTGCCCGAGACGGCGAACACCCCGACGGCCACCACGGCCGGCCAGACCAGCGGCGGCGCCCACAGGGACGCGGCCAGCAGCCCGGCCGCCGCCACCGCGCCGGCCGCCAGCAGGCCGGACAGCCACTCGGCCCGCCCGGGCCGGGCCGCCTTGGCCCAGCCGATGCGGCCGACGATGCCCGCGACGCCAAGAACGGCGACGAGGGCGGCGGCCGTCGTGGCGCCCATGTCGAGCCGTCGGGCGCCGAACAGGGCGACGTAGGTGTTCACCGAGGCGATCCCGGAGCCGAGGAAGACGGAGAAGACCGTGAGCCAGGCGATGGCGCCCCTGGGCACCGGGGAGAACCGGGAAGGGGCGTTCCGTGCGGGCGGGTCGGCGGGTAGCGCGCGCCAGGCCCACAGCGCCACGATCGCGGCGCTCGCGGCGGCGGTCCACACCGCGGCCCGCCACCCGACCCCGCCGGCCAGCACCGCCAGCGGCAGCCCCGCCGCGAAGGCCCCCGCCTGGACGCCGGATTGCTTCGTCCCGGTGACCGCGCCGCGCCGGGCCGGGGGGACGGCGGCCAGGATCGCCTTGTTGGTGGCCGGGTTGGCCAGTGCCTGGGGCAGTCCGCCCAGGGCCACGGCCGCGAGCAGGAGCCCCGGTCCGGGCGCGGAGCCGATCAGCGCGAGCGCCCCGCCGGAGACGAGCAGCAGGAGGACGAGGGACCGGCGCGGCCCGATCCGGTCGACGAGCCGACCGCCGAACGGCGACAGTACGGCCGCCGTGCCGAAACCGATGGTCGTGGTCAGGCCCAACACGGTCGTCGACACGTGAAGTTCGTCCACCAGACGGGGGCCGAGCGCGCCGAGCAGGAACAACTGGAGCATGGAGAACGCCATGGCGCAGGTGAGGAGGGCGGTCAACCGGTGCTCGCCCCGTGGCGGTCCCGCCTCCCGCGCCGACTGCTCTCGATCCGCCACCCGTTGCCCCGTTCCTCGGTCGTCCCTTCGGTCGGGACAGGAGTCGAGGGAGCCGACCCAGTGGTTCCGGAGCCCTGTTGTGGCGTGCGACACACCACTTTTTGTCAGGTCGGGGCAAGTTTGGGCGCCCCTCTGGGGATGCCGTGAAGGGAATGCGACGATGAGCCCGCCATGACACCAGGTCGATGTTGCCGAGCGTTGCGGGCCGCGATGTTCGCGGCCACCTGCGTGCTGCTCGCGGCCGTCGGACACGTCCTCATGTCGGACAAGGCCGTCCCCTGGTGGGCCATGGCGGCGGGGTTCGCCGGCGTCGGAGCGACCGCCTGGGTCCTCGCCGGCCACGAGCGGGGCCTGTTCTCCGTCACCTCGGCGGCGGTCGCCGTCCAAGGCGCCCTGCACTACGGGTTCTCGCTGGTCCAGGCGGGTGCCGGAACCGCCGGCGGCAGCCTCACCCACCCGCCGGGGACGATGTCCCACGGCGCCGTCACGGCCCACACCGGTCACCACATGGCAGGCGCGGTCCCCTCGGGCGCCGCGACCGCGATGAACGGGGCGACGGGGGCCACCGAGCCCGGCGGCACGGCCGGGATGGCCGACATGTCGTCGACCGGCATGCTCAGTGCCCACCTGCTCGCCGCACTGCTCTGCGGCCTGTGGCTCGCCTACGGCGAGCAGGGCGCGTTCCGTGTCCTGCGCGCGGTGATCGGCCGGATTCGCGTTCCTCTCCGGCTCCTCTTCCGCCTTCCCCCGCCCGCGCACCGACCCCGGGTCCGGCCACGTCGGGACCACCGGTCCCGGCCGCTGCGCGGTCTGTTGCTCGTCCACGCCATCACCTCACGGGGCCCGCCTCAGGGGATCGCTGTCATCTGACAGCCGGCTCCCCGGACGGCGACGGCACTCGGCCGCGCGCACCGGGCACAGGTCCTGCCGTTCGGCGGGCCGTACCCCTCACCGGCGCCGCCGCCCCCGATCGGCGCGGCGGCACATGCCGGATTCCCGGAAGGACATCAGGCGATGACCCCTGCCCTGCTCCCCCGTCCGATCACCGCCGAGACGGCGCCCGCGCGACACACCGCCGGATCGGACGAGCCCACCACACGGCTCGCTCTCGCCGCCCGCGACGGCGACCCCGACGCGGTGGACCGCTTCGTCCGCGCCCTGCAGCGCGACGTCTGGCGCTACGTCGCCTACCTCAGCGCGGACCCGCAGGCGGCGGACGACCTCACCCAGGAGACGTTCCTGCGGGCCCTGGGCAGCCTGCACCGTTTCGAGGGGCGTTCCTCCGCCCGTACCTGGCTGTTGTCGATAGCGCGGCGCACGGTGGTGGACAGCCTCCGGCACAAGGCGGCCCGACCCAGGCTCTCCGGGCGGGACGACTGGCAGACGGCGGCCGAGCAGACCCAGCCGTTGGATCTGCCGGGGTTCGAGGACGGCATCGCGCTGGCGGAACTCCTCGCCACGATCCCGGCCGACCGCCGCGACGTCTTCGTCCTCACCCAGGTACTGGGCCTTCCCTACGCGGAGGCCGCCGACGCCCTGGGGTGTCCGATCGGCACGGTCCGCTCCCGGGTGGCGCGGGCCCGTACGTCGCTGATCGCGCTCCTGCGCGCGTGATCGGGGCGGGCCGGTGACCACCCGGTCGCCGGCCCGTGCCCCGCACGCCGTCGCACGGCGCCGCCCGAAAAGCGTGCGGCGCCGCCGCGGGGCCGGGGTGAGAATGCGCGCATGCGCATTCGAGCCGTCCGCACCGCCGAACTGCCCCTCCTCCAGGAGATCGAGAGGGCGGCGGGCGAGTGTTTCCGTGAGATCGGCATGGTGGAGATCGCCGAGGACGAACCGCTTCCGCTCGCCGAACTCGCCCGTCACCAACGGGCCGGATCGGCCTGGGTCGCGACCGACGGAGCGGACGTACCGGTGGCGTACCTGATCGCGGACCGGGTGGACGACGCTCTGCACGTCGAGCAGGTGTCGGTACACCCGGACAGCGCGCACCGCCGCATCGGGCGCGCGCTGCTCGATTTCCTGGCGGACCGTGCCAGGGCCGAGGGGCTCGCGGCCCTGACGCTCACCACCTTCGCCGAAGTTCCGTGGAACGCCCCCTACTACGCGCGCTGCGGTTTCCGGATCCCCTCGGAGGACTCCCTGGGCCCCGACCTGCGGGGGGTTCGCGCGCGGGAGGCGGCCCACGGGCTCGACCGGTGGCCGCGGGTGACGATGCGTCGGGACCTGTGAGACGCGCGCCGCGCCCGGCCCCGGCATGGGCGGGCGCACCATGCCGGAGGCCCGGACTGTGTGGCGTCGCGCCATGGGCGGAGGGCGGGCGCCGTCCCTACTGTTCCCGCATGACGAGCAGACTCCCCCTCCCCCCTCCCCCACCGGCCCCGGGCCCGGCCGGCACGGATCCACGGGGGCGGGTCGCGCTGGTGACCGGCGCCGGCAGCGGGATCGGCCGGGCCTGCGCCCTCGCCCTCGCCGCGGCCGGCGCGACCGTGCACGTCGTCGACATCGCCCGGGGGCCGGCCCGCGAGGTCGCGGCGGCGGTCGGCGGCCGGGCCCACGTCGTCGACCTGGCGGACCCGGCGGCCATCTCCGCCCTGCCCACCCGTGTCGACATCCTGGTCAACAGCGCGGGTCTCCAGCACGTCGCCCCGATCACCGAGTTCCCCCCGGAGCGGTTCGCCCTCATCCAGCAGGTGATGGTAACGGCGCCCTTCCTGCTCCTGCGTCACGTGCTGCCGCACATGTACGCGGGCGGCTGGGGCCGGGTGGTCAACATCTCCAGCGTGCACGGACTGCGGGCCAGCGCGTACAAGTCCGCCTACGTGGCGGCCAAACACGCCTTGGAGGGGCTGAGCAAGGTCACCGCGATCGAGGCCGCCGCCCACGGGGTCACCAGCAACTGCGTCAGCCCCGGCTACGTCCGTACGCTCCTCGTGGAGGGCCAGGTCCAGGACCAGGCGGCGGCCCACGGGGTGAGCCCCGAGGACGTCCTGTCCGACGTGCTGCTCGCCCGTTCGCCGATCAAGCGGCTCATCGAACCGGAGGAGGTGGCGGCGGCCGTCCTCTGGCTCTGCGGCCCCCACACCGGCTACGTCACCGGCACCTCGATCTCCCTGGACGGCGGCTGGGGCGCGAACTGAGCGCGGCGACCGCGGCCGGCGGCTCCACCCGGGGGCGGGTCGCGCCCCCGCGTGTCGGCCCGACACGCCAAACGGACCCTCGGATCTCGGGGTCCGGGGGTCCGTTCACGCGCCATCATGTGCCATGGCCCCTCGCCCGGTCGGGACTCCCGCCGGACCGGCTGCGATTCTCACCCCTTCGGCCACCCCACGGCGGCCCGGCCGCGTCCCGGCGGACCGCCCCGAACAGGACTGGACGCGTCCGCATGGTGCACGTACTCGGCAGCAGGATCCTCCTGACACCCACGGACCCCGAACGGTCCCGTGCCTTCTACGGCGAGGCCCTGGGGCTCGCCGTCCACCGCGAGTTCGGCACCGGACCCGAGCGGGGGACCGTGTACTTCCTGGGCGGCGGCTTCCTGGAGCTCTCGGGCCGCGCCGACACCCCGCCGGCGCCCGGACCGCGCCTGTGGCTCCAGGTCGCGGACGCGCGGGAGGCTCACGAGGAGCTGCTCGGGCGGGGTGTCGAGGTGCTGCGTCCGCCGCTGCGCGAGCCGTGGGGCCTGATCGAGATGTGGATCGCGGATCCGGACGGCATGCGGATCGCCGTGGTGGAGGTGCCCGCCGACCATCCCCTGCGGTTCCGCCCCTGAAGCGGTACCGGCCCCCTGCCCGCACGCGCGCCGGTGTCGTCACCTCTGTGCCGGGACACCGCCCGTGGCCGACGGCGACGGGACCCCCTCGGGCCGGCCGGCGACCCACCCCCGCCCGCCGACGGTGCCTCCGGCATCGGCCCGGGCCCGCCGGGCGCCCCGGGGGGCGCTCGCGCGCGCATGCCGGATCGCGGGGACCAGGCGCAGTTCCGTGACCAGGGTGAAGAGGTTCCCGGCCTGGCCCCGCAGCCCCAGGATCACCAGGTCGTCGCCGTGCCGCTCGGCGCGGGCGTGCAGCCGGACGAGGAATCCCAGGCCCGCGAGGTCCATGAAGGTGACGCCGGCCAGGTCCAGGACCACCGCCGCCGGGGCCGGCAGGGTGCCCAGGATCCGGTCGAGGCCGTCCAAGGCCCCGAGGTCGATCTCACCGCAGGCCGTGATGACGACGGTGCCGCCGGCGAGGACGGCGGTGACCTCGAAGGCGTAGCCCTTGGCGGCGGCCCGCGCGGCGGCCGTCGATCCGGTGTCGCACGGGGCCTGCCCGGTGTCACGGGGAACCTGACGGCCGTCCCGGAACCACTGTGCGACGAGCATGTCGTAGATCGGCGTGTCCGCCGGCCGTCCTCGGGCCGGCCGGAGCGGCGCGGGCGACCGGACGGACGTGGTTGCCGCGGGGCGCGTGGGCGTCATACCGGGGTGAACGATCCTGCCCGACGGGAGGTCGCGCCGCGTTATCAGGCTGTGTCCCGGCGCCACCCTCGACCGCCGTCACCGGATCGTGGCGGATGCCGGGCGGCGACGCGCGGGAGCCGCGTTCGACGTCCGGCGGCTGCCACGCGGCGGGCACACGTCGCGGCCGGCCCCGGGCCGGCTCACCCGTTCGGCCCCAGAGCCGGCCGGGGAGATCTCCGCGGGCGACCCGTACGGCGGCCGGGCCTGCGAGAGGCTCGGCCGCGGGCGGGGATCACGCGACGCGTCTGGCCCAGTGGAGGGGAACCTCGGCCCCTCCACCTGCGCGTACCGTCTCGACCACAGCCTGATGGAGGTCCCGGCTCTCTCCTTCCGAGATGCATTCCACCGGGCTGCCGGACAGGGTGAACCAGTCCGACGAACCGCTGTACTGAACCGCCACCTGCGCCTGTGCACCCGTCCAGGTCGTGTGCACGGTCAGGTTCCCGGAGATGACGCCCACCTCGGTGGTGCGGACACCGCCGGCCTCCGGGTAGATCCCCGTGGTCGTCCAAGAAGCCCAGGCCATTCGGCATCCACCTCCTTCCGTCAGCGATCGGCGAGACGCAGGAGGCCTGACACGGGGCCCGCACGCCGGCCGGCACTGATCGCCACCGACGTCCCCGCTCAAACCTCCTCCACCTCATTTCCCTCCTCTTGGTCTACCCCCATTGGCCCCATCGCTCACAGGGGGCTCTCATGGAAATCACGCCGGTGCCGCTGCCCGCGTCGAGCACGGAAGGGTACGCCCATGTACGAAATGCGCGCCGAGTCCACCTCCGACCGCAACCAACTGTTGTGGCACGTGATCGCGAAGGAAGCGACCCTCAACACCCTGTGCGGCTTTCAGCTCGGTCCCGACCAGGCCGCGAAGTCGATGACCGAGCCCGGTTCGGAGCGCTACTGCGCTCCCTGCATGGACGCCTTCGGCAAGGCCGTGCACGACTCCACGAAGCCCCTGTCCCCCACGAGCGCGGGCGACTGAGCCCCCGCCGGACCGCGCGCCCGGGACCCCGGTGCGCGCGGTCAACGGGCTTCGGGGCGCTGGCCCTGTTCGAAGTACGCCACGAGCCCCGGGTCGAGCGGGGGTACGCGTCGCGGGATGCCCCCGTCGCGCAGTGACGTGGTCGCGAGGCAGCCCGCGGCGACCGCCATGCGGGCCGCGACGGGAGAGGTGTCGGTGGCTCCCCCGTGGCGGACGAAACGCAGGAACTCGTCGATCAAGAGCGGATCGGCGCCGCCGTGGCCGCCGCCCGAGGGCGCGGCGATGGCGTGGCAGGCGTCCGGGGCGGCCCGGTACCCGGACCGCCGGCTGTTCCAGACCCGTACCTCGCCGCCCGGGCCGTCACCGAAGTTCTCCAGGCGACCGGCGTCACCGATGACGGTGTAGTTGCGCCAGTAGTCGGGAGTGAAGTGGCACTGCTGGTAGGCGGCCAGGACTCCGTTGGCGAGTCTCAGGTTCAGCAGCGAGACGTCCTCCACGTCGATGACCGGATTGAGGCCCCGCTGGGTGTGCGGCGGCCAGTGTCCGTCCTGGGTGTACCAGTCCTCGTGCTTGGGTTCGCCGTGGGCGCGGCGGTGCGGGTTCTCCCCGTAGACCATCAGGTCGCCCATGGCCTGCACGTCTCGGGTGTAGGAACCCGCGAGCCAGTGCAGGACGTCGATGTCGTGCGCCGCCTTCTGGAGCAGCAGGCCGGTGGTGTAGCGGCGTTCGGCGTGCCAGTCCTTGAAGTACCAGTCCCCGCCGAAGCCCACGAAGTGGCGGACCCAGATCGTCCTGACGCGGCCCACGGCGCCGCCGTCGATGAGCCCGCGCATCAATCGCACCACGGGCATGTGCCGCATGTTGTGGCCGACGTACAGCCGCGTGCCCGTCTCGCGGGCGGTGCGCAGGACCGAGTCGCACGCGGCCACGGAGATGTCGAGGGGCTTCTCGACGAACACCGGTTTACGGGCCTTGAGGATCCGGCAGGCCAGGTCGGCGTGCGTGTGGTCGGGGGTGAGGACGAGGACGGCGTCGATGCCGGAGTCCTCGATCACATCGAGGTGGTCGGTGGTGACGCGCGCGTCCGGGAAGGCGGTCGCCGCCGCGGCGCGGGCGCGCGGGTCGGGGTCCGCGACGGCGGTGACCGCGGCTCCCCGGCCGGGGCGGTGGGCGGTGCGCGCGAGGCTTCCGCGCAGGCCGTATCCGAGGACACCGATACGCATGTCGGTCAAGGTCGACTTCCTTGGCGTCGAACGTGGTCACCGGCGGCGCCGCCGGCAGGCCTCGTGACGCTTCCCTTCCCCGGGGCACCACAATCGGGCGCGTTCACGGCGGACCTCACCCCGGGGCCCGTACTCCGGCGCCTTCACCGGGCGCGTTCAGTCGGGCGCGTTCAGTCGGGCGCGGGGTCGTTGCGGCCCCAGGCGGTGAGCATGCCGGCCGAGAGGTCGGCGCAGTCGGGCGAGTCGAGGTAGGCCATCGCCGCGTCGACGCTCGCGTCGTCCACCTGCCCCGTCGCCACGATCGCCGCTCTCGCCCGGTCCCACGTGTCCGCCCAGAAGCGGCTGATGGGGCTTCCGGGGAGCAGGGGAGGCACCCGGATCTCGGCGCCCACCCGGGCGAGTCCCGCGGCGCGCAGCAGGTGCGGGTGGTCCGTGATCCGGGAGACGTCGGTGCCGATGGTGTTCCGCAGTCCTTGCCACATGGCCCGCATGACCCGGGTGTACGGCGTCGTGTCCGCGGCGGCGTCGTCGTTCGGGTCGACGGCGTCGCTGATGACCAACACCCCTCCCGGGAGCAGGAGTCGGGTGAGCGAGGAGATCAGGCGGGGGCGTTCGGGAAGGTGCATGAGGACGAACCGGGCGTGGACCAGGTGGAATCGGCGGCCGGGATCGAAGTCCGGGGCGGTGATGTCCGCTTCCATGACGTCGAGCCCGGGGAGGGGGTGGGCGGTCAGGAAACGCACGTCTCGGTCGACGGCGAGGACGGAGTCGACGTGCTCCTCCCGCAACAGCCGCCGGCTGACCGTTCCCGTTCCGGCGCCCAGGTCGAGGCAGTTCCATCCCGGTCCGGCGCCGAGGTCGCGCAGGCGGGCCATCGTGATGTCGTCGTAGGTGAGCGCGCCGAGGTCGATGCGGTCGCCCTCGCCGACCAGATCGGGTGGGAAGACGTCCTCGCCGTACCGGCCGGCGGCGCGCGGCCCGGGTGTCGACCCGTCGGGCCCTGGGTGTGCGCACATGTTCAAGTCACCGCCGTTTCAACGGGGTTCGGCGTCGGTCCGGCGAGAGCCGCCGGTGGTCCCGGCGGCTCTCGCTCGATGCGGCTCTTCCGATCGGCAGGTGAGGCCGCTCTGCGCAAGGGCGGGGGCGCCGTCAGGGGCGGATCCCGTCGCAGGTGATCTCCAGGTGGCGCGGGCCGCGCAGGACCGCGTTCTGGCGGTAGGGCGGCGGGTCCTCGATGAGTCGGGGGTTCTCCAGCCGGCGGGCCAGCTCGCTGAGCGCGAGTTGCGCCTCCAGCCGCGCCAGCGGGGCGCCGAAGCAACTGTGGATGCCGCTGCCGAGTCCCAGGTGTTGGATGTCCTTGCGGTACGGGTCGAAGCGGTCGGGGTTCTCGAAGCGGTCCGGGTCCCGGTTGCCCGAGGCCAGGACCAGCCACATCGAGGAGCCCTTGGGGATGGTGACCCCTCGGACCTCGATGTCGACGAGCGGGGTGCGCTGCGGCAGGAGTTGCACCGGTGGCTCGTAGCGCAGCAGTTCCTCCACCAGCGGCACGGCGAGCTCCGGGTTCTCGCGCAGGTCGGCCAGGACGTCCGGGTGGCGCAGCAGGGTGAGCATGCCGTTGGTGATGAGGTTGACGGTGGTCTCGTGGCCGGCGATCAGCAGCAGGGCGGAGGTGCTGAGCAGTTCCATCGTGCTCATCGTGTCGTCCTGGCCGTGTCCGGCGGCCAGTTCGGACAGCATGTCGTCCTGGGGGTTCTTGCGCCGCTCCTCGATCAACCCGGCCAGGTACATGCCCAGTTCCATGCGGGCGTCGTGGGTGACGCGGAGCCGCTCGGCCGGGTCGGCGTCCGGGTCGGGGTCGAGGCCCGCGGCGATGGTGTCGGCCCAGCTGTGGAAACGGGGCTCGTCCTCGCGCGGCACGCCCAACAGCCGGCAGATCATGGTGACGGGGAACGGGTAGGCGAACTGGTCCACCAGGTCGATGCGGCCGGGATCGCCGAGGTTGTCGATGAGTCCGCTGACGATGCCGTGGAGGTCGCCGCGCATGCCGTCGATGCGGTGGGGGGAGTGCGGCGGCCCGAAGGGCCGGTTGGTCATCCGTCGCAGTCGGTCGTGCTCCGGGGGGTCGAGCTTCAGGAAGCTCGGCGGCAGCGCCGCCTCCTCCCCGCCGCCCCCGCCCTCGTCGTCGGCCAGCGGGTCGCCGGCCGTCGCGGTCAGGTTGTGGGCGTCGGAGCTGAGCCGCGGGTCGTGCAGCAGGCTCTGGATGTCGTGGTAGGTGCTGATGACGTAGGGCCCGGTTCCGTCGTGGAAGACGGGGGTCTTGCGCAGTTCCTCGTACAGGGGGTACGGGTTCGCGCGGTTCGAGTAGTCCAGGATCTGCTTCAGGATGCCTTCGGCCATGTCGGTCCTCCGGGGGCGTGCGGGTCAGTGCCCGGCGGGGGTGAAGGTCATCCGGCGGTCGGCCGGCGAGTACCCGCTGAGGGTGATGGTGGGGCCGTGCGTGGGCACGGAGGGGTCGGGGAAGTCGGCGGGGATCGGGCGCTGCCCGTCGGCGCGGCGGTCGACCGTGGGGAACGGCGGCGGGAAGGGCGCGGTGGCCTCGATCTGCTGCTCGTAGAACTGGAGCCAGCGGCAGTTGTCGAAGGTGACGGCTCCGATGACACGTCCCTGGTAGCCGTAGACGCCGGTGAAGCGGCGCTCGGCACGCGAACCCTGGGTGATCATGATCTCGGTGCCCATGGAGGGCACGCCGACCGACTTGATGTTCACCCCGAACTGCGAGGACCAGAAGGCAGGCACCCAGATGTGGGGGCGCCGGTCGCTGCTCTCGCTGAGCATGTTGTGCGCGGCCGTCTCGGCCTGGGCGACGGCGTTGCCCCAGTGCTCCAGCGACAGGAACTGGTAACCGAACAGCGGGTGCGGGGAGCGCGCCACGTCACCCGCGACGAAGACGTCGTCGGTGACGATGCCCCGGACGTCGAAGGCCCGGCAGCCGGCGTCGCAGGCGATGCCGCGCGGGCCGGCTCCGAGGCCGGAGCCGGCCAGCCACTCCGTGTTGCGCTGCGCGCCGAGGGAGACGACCACGACGTCGCACTCGAGGGTGGTGCCGTCCGAGAAGTGGGCGGCGCGGACCCGTCCGGTCGCGCCGCCCTCCAGCCGGGTGACCATGACCCCGGTGCGCAGGTCGACACCGTTCTCCCGGTGCATCTCGGCGGCCACGGCGCCGATCACCCCGCCGAGCGCGCCCACGAGGGGGGCGTCGCCGCGCTCGGCGACGGTGACCTCCAGGCCGCGCTCGCGGCAGGCGGAGGCGATCTCGGAGCCGGTGAACCCGGCGCCGATGACCAGGACCCGCTTGGGGCCCGCGTCGAGCCGGCGGGCCAGCCCCGCCCCGTCGTCGCGGGTGCGGAGCACGAAGACCCCGTCGAGTTCGGCCTCGGCCTCGTTCGGCCAGGGCCGGGCGCGGACACCGGTGGCGATCATCAGCCGGTCGTAGGGCACCTCGTCGCCGTCGGCGAGCTTGACGCGCCGGGCCGCCATGTCGAGGCCACTGGCCGGGACGCCGAGCCGCCACTCGGCGTCGATCTCGCGGCGGCGGGGCAGCGCGGTGTGCTCGGCGGTGGCCTTGCCGAGCAGGACCTGCTTGGACAGGGGCGGCCGGTCGTACGGCTCGTACGGCTCGTCGCCGATCATCGTGAGCGTGCCTTCGAAGCCCTTGTCCCGGAGCGTCTCGGCGGCGCGCAGACCGGCCAGCGACGCGCCGACCACGACGATCCGCCCCTCGCGCTTCAGCCGGTCCAGGGACCCGTCAGGCATGGGGGGCCTCCCCGCTCGCGGCGGCCCGCCCGGCGGCGGCCATGTCCATCTCGTCCACGAGGATCGCCTGCACGGGGCAGGCGGCGACGGCCTGGGCGACGCGCTCGCGCTGTGCGGACTCGGCCTCCGGGTCGTAGAGCAGTCCTTCGTCCCCGTGCATCGCGAAGACGTCGGGCGCGAGGAATGCGCACTGGGCGTACCCCTGGCACCGGTTCAGGTCGACGACAAGCCTCAACAAGGTGCGGTCCTTTCGGTGACCCCCGCGGCTACCGGATCCAGCGTGCGCGGCGGCGCCGGCGACGGCGCGCCCGGAAAGCCATTGGGGTGACGGGCGGGGCGTCTCACGCGGGGCGGCGGCCCGCCCGCAGGATGTACACGCTGACGAGCAGGGACCAGGCCGGGAAGACCATCTCGAACCACGGCACAGTGGAGCCGAACACCAGCAGGAGCAGGCCGACGACGTAGCCGAGGAGAGTCAGCGGGCGCGGGAACACCCCGAGCTTGCGCCCCATGGTCGAGGTGGCGAAGACGAAGACGGCGGCCATCCGCATCGCGTACGTCGTGAGCAGGGTGTACGCGAAGTGCCGGCCGAAGTCCTGGGGCTGGGTGGCTTCCAGTACCGTCCCGGCGGCCGCGGCGGCCCCGAACAGCGAGGCGACGAAGACCAGGCCGCTGCCCAGGAAGGCGGTGGCGACGAACCGGTCCTCGGAATCGCCGGTGTGCGCGCGCAGGGCGCCCATGAACCAGAGGAAGGCGATGCCGGCGAACGGCACGAGTTCCACCGCCGTGGTGATGGCGCTCCGTTGGCCCGAGGTGACGGCGATGGCCGCCCCGCCGGCCCCGCCGGGCAGGGCGGTCCGGGCGAGCACGATCGCCGTCGCCAGCAGCAGGGCGAAGACGATCCCCGCCACGCCCGCGGCGCGCGGGGTGCTCAGGCTCTGTGTCGGGCTCGTGCCCGGTGGACCCGTTCTCATGGATCCAGCAAGCCGGGCCCGGGCCCGGTGTGCCAGCGGGGCCGGGCGGTCGGGTGATGGGAGGGGACCCGGGGCGGTCGGGCCGGCGCCGCCGGATGGACGGACGGACGGGGGCGGGGGTCAGCCCGTCCGGTCCATGCTCCACATCGGCAGGGTGCGGAAGAAGGCGACGGCTTCCGGTCGCCAGTACTCCTCCCAGCAGGCGGCCTCGGCCGCGGCGGCCCGCGCGTGGGAACGCATCTCGTCGCGCAGCCACCGGTCGGCGCCGGTGCGACGTGCGAGGTCCCGGATCCGGCCGATCGTGGCGTCGGTGCAGTGCGGGTCGCCGAGCGCGGCCTCCACGAGGGCCGCCTCGGAGCCGGTCGCGTGGGCCAGTACGGCGGCGACCGCGTAGGTGCGCCGGCCGGAGCGGAGGTCGGCCCCCGTCGACTTGCCGACGCGTGCGTCGTCGCCGAACAGGTCGCGGTGGTCGTCGCGCATCTGCTCACCGATCCCCACCAGGCGTGCGTAACGGTGCAGCCGTTCGTGGTGCGGCGCCGGGTCCTCGCCCGCGGCCAGCAGCCCCATGGTCAACGGCGCCAGGAGGGAGTAGCGGGCGCTCTTGAAGTCGGTGACGGTGTGCAGGAACTCCTCGTCGGGCCGCGCGTGGGTGTCCCGCTCCAGGTCCACGATCTGTCCCACGACCGTCTCGGCGGCGGTCCGCAGGTGTACGCCCAGGAGGCTCTGGCGGAGTTCGGCGGGGACGTCGGCCTCCAGCAGGACCTGCATGGAGAGGAACGCCGCGAGGTCCCCGGCGAGCACGGCCAGGCCGAGGGCGGTGGGGGCGTGGTCGGGGAACTCGTCGCGGTAGGCCTGGTGGGTCGAGGGACCGCCGCGACGCAGCGGCGCTTCGTCGATGATGTCGTCGTGGACGAGTCCGTGGGTCTGCAACAGTTCGATGCTCAGCGCGGCCTCCGTCAGGCCCGGCACCTCGTCGGTGGTGACCAGCCGGGCCGCCTCGTGGAGGAGCACGACGCGCAGGCGCTTGCCACCACGCAGGGACAGGTCCCTCAGGAGTTCCAGGCAGCGGGGGGTGAAGCGGCTCATCGGCGGGGTGTCGAGCCGTTCGCCGAGGGTGTCGAAGTAGCGCGCGAAGTGCGCGTCGAACCGGCTGCGGTGTCCGGATGTCCGTTCCAGGATGGTGGCGGTGGCCGTGGCGTCCATGAAGATCAGTATCGGGTGTCGCGGACGCCCCGGGCGGCGGGCGACGGGCTGTCCGGCTCTCAGGCTCCCCAGACCCCGGACCCCTCAGACCTCTCAGGCGCCTCAGGCCCCTCAGGCCCCTCAGGCGGGGATGTCGATCACACCGACCGGTGCGGTGGTCGGTCCCACGGAACCGCCGGCCGATTCGACCGTGACGCCGACGGAGGTGGCCTGGTCGACGGGCCCGTCGAGGAGTTTGACGTGCCAGTTGCCACCGCCCCGCAGGGTGCCGGCCGCGCGGGTGGTGCCCGCGTCGTCGTACCAGAGCTTGTACACCTGGCCATCGGGGAGTTTCGGCAGCCCCGAGGCGATGAAGGCGGCTCTGCTCTCGCTGCGGGAGACGATCACACAGCCGGTGGCGCCGTCCTCGAACCGGGCGGCGCTGACCTTCGCGTCGGGGGCCGCGAGCACGTCGGCGAGTTCCGCGACGGGGCCGGTGCGGCGGGTGGACTCGATCAGGCTGCTCCGTGCCTGCTCGGCCTCCTGGTGCTGCCACAGGGCGATGCCTCCGAAGGCGACCGCCGCGGCCAGACACGCCGCGAGGATCCAGCGTCCGCGTCGCCCCGGGCGGGCTCCGGAGCGGTTGCCGGTCCGGGCGGCGCCCGGGGCGTGCGGGGCGACGGGTGCCGGGGGCGGCACCACGACCGGTGGCAGGGCGGGCTCCTGGGGGGTGACCGCGATGCGTTGAAGGACAGTGCGGCGCAGGTCGGCGGGGGGCGACATCGGGGGTGTGCCGCTCAGGTCGGCGACGACGGGGGTGAGCGTGGCCGCTTCGCGGCGGCAGGACACGCAGCCGGCCAGGTGTCGTGCGAAGGCCGCTTCCTCGTCGGGCGGCATGGCGTGCAGCAGGTACGCGCCGAGCGGGGCGTGAGGGTCGGGCGCGATGCTCATCGGGATGCCTCCAGACAGTCGCGCAGCCGGTGCAGTCCGTCGCGGAGCCTCGACTTGACCGTGCCCTCGGGGGACTCCAACGAGCGGGCCACCTCCCGGTAGGTCATCCCCTCGTAGAAGGCCATCCGCACCGCCTCCCGCTGGGGGGCGGTCAGGCCGTCCAGACAGCGCCGTACCTGCCGGTACTCCTCCCTGCCCTCGACCTCGTCCGCCACCTCGTCGAAGGCCGGCATCCGGTCGAGGAGGGCCGCCTTCTCCTCGCGCGCGCCACGTGCCTGCGCGGACCGTACGCGGTCCACGGCCCGGCGGTGGGCCAGCACCATCACCCAGGCCTTCGCGGTGCCGAGTTCCGGGCGGAACCGGCCGGCGGTGCGCCACACCTCGATCATCACCTCCTGGGTCACCTCCGCCGCCTGGTCCTCGTCCCGCAGGACCCGGCAGACCAGCCCCATCACGGGGCCGCACATGGCGTCGTAAAGGGGGGCGAAGGCCTCTCCGTCGCCCTGGGCCACCCGCAGGAGCAGCTCGTCCGGCCCGTCGGCCGGGCCGTCGCTCACCTCGTCCGGGCTTTGCGCCCTTTCGGTCCTGTCCGTCCTGTCCGCCATCAGAAGTCCCGTGCTCCTTCCGGTGCACCGGCTTCCGATCCCATCACCGTTGGGGACCGGGCGCATCCGGAGGGCCGGGGAAAGAGAGCGACGAGGGCCCGCGGTGCGGGCCCTCGTCAACCATCCGTCGTGCGGGAGAAGCAACTACCAGCGGTGCTTGTACGAGCAGTCCCAGTGCCCCTTGACCCAGTCCTTGTCCCAGTGGCCGGGGACGTACTCCCACTTCCAGTGGCCCTGGCCGCCACGCCGGGAGTCACCGTGGTCCTGGTTCTGACCCTGGCCTCGGTCCCGGTCGCGGTCCCACTTGCCGTTCCCGTTCCCGTTCCCGTTGCCGTTGCCGTTCCAGTTGTCGTGTCCGTTGCCGTTCCCGTTGTCGTGCTTCCAGTGGTCCTTGACCCAGCGCTTCTCCCAGTGGCCCTTGACCCACCGCTTCTCCCAGTGGGCCTTCTTCCACTCGCACTGCTTGCCGCGGTCCCCGGTGACGGAGGCCGCGACGGTCTGAGTCGCGGCCGGCGCGGCCATCGCGGGGGCCGCGGCTCCCAGCGCCGCGCCGCCTACGAGTACGCCGGTCGAGGCCGCGGCCACCGCCATGTGTCTGACACGGATGGGAACGGACATGGATCCCACCTCCTCGCCCTCACCCCAGTGAGAGCAGTGAGTGATGTGACACAAGTAATTCGATGCAGCCGGTGGGTCTGGATGGGACGAGTTCGCGTCAGGTTCCGCGCGGCCCGTTCGTTGCGGAGGACGCGTTCGCCTGTCCGGCGGCCTGAGCCGCCGGGGCGGAGGAGCCCGCCGGTGTCGTCGGCGCGGTCGGCGCACCCGAGGGGGCGGGGGTCTGCGGGGTGCAGGTCACCTCGTCGCGCGGGGTGTAGTGCGTCTTGTACGTCTCCCGCTTGGCCTCCTGGCCGCCCTTCACGAAGACGCGGTCGACGGCGACGTCGAAGCCCTCCAGCGGGGTCTGCACCTCACAGGTGGGGCCGGAGCCGGTGCGCTCGCCCGGCGGAGTGATCGCGGTGCGCGGGCCCTGGGTGGCGCGTATCTCGTCGTACTTCTTCGTGCCGAGGAAGCTGATGGTCAGGGAGGTGTCGGTGGACTGGGCCTTGATGTAGATCGCGTGGCCGGAGTCGTTCTTCCAGCGCAGGTCGAGCGTGCCCCAGGCGACGGTGGCCTCGCGGCCCTCGGGGTAGCGCTCGATGTAGAAGGAGTGGGCGCCGTGCTCCAGCGGCTTCACGCCGGCGAAGAACAGGGCGTTGTACATGGTCGTGGCGACGGCCGAGACGCCGCCGCCGGGCGACTTCACGTACTGGCCGTCATTGATCATGATCCCGTCGACGAACCCGTTCTCCTTGGTGCGTTCGCCGACCGTCTTGTTGAAGCTCCAGGTCTCGCCGGGCATGACGACGGAGCCGTTGATCAGCTGCACGGCCCGGCCGATGTTCGTGGTGCGGTAGGGCGCGGCCGGGAAGTTCACGGTGAAGGAGGACATCTTCTCCTTGATCCCGAGGCGCTGCGCGTCCTCGGCCGTCAGGGCCGGGTGGATCGGCGTCCCGCTGAGCTCGGCGGTGCGGGCGGCGGCGCCGGTGCGGGTCAGCAGCGGTTCGACGGCCGCGCCGAGGGCCTTGTCCGTGACCTTGGTCCCGCGGCGTCCGTCGGACGCGAGGACCGCCCGGTCGGAGGAGTCGAGCCGGAAGGTGGCGTTGCGCGGCTCCGGGGTGGCGGCGTCCACCTGGCGGGCGACCGCGGGGTCGGCCAGCAGGGACTTGGCGTCGAGCCGGGGCTTGAGGCGGCCCTGGCCGTCGGCCGCGACGTCCAGGTGGCTGCCGAGCACGGCCGGGGATATGGATATCGGCCTGCCGGCGAGGTTGAGCGTGACCGGGCCGGACATCGCGGGCGCGGCGAACTCGCGCACCGCGCGATCGGTCTCCTGGCGCCCTATGGCCGGGTCCGTCCGGTCGACGGGGAGGACGACGGGACCGGTGCGCGGGTTCAGGTAGGCGGCGCGGACGGTCTGCGCCACACCCTCGGTGCGCAGCGCGACGCCGGTGACGGGCTGGGTGATCCGCGGCTTGCCGTCGCTGAAGGCGATGTCGCCGTCGCGTACCTCGCGGTCCCCGGCGGCGAGCCGGTCGACCGCGGCGGCGCTCTTGGCGTCGTCCATGCGGGTCACGGGCTCGACGGCGCGCTCGCGGGTCGGGGCGAAGAGTCGCCCGATGACGGTGAACGGGTCGGACCCGGTGTTCGCGGCCTGGTCGACGGTGGCCTTGGCATCGAGCGACAGACCGAAGGAGGCGGGGGCGATCCGCTCCGTCCGGTCACCGATCCGCAGCTCCAGGGGGGCGGTCGCGGCCCGGCCGAGCGTGCGGTCCAGGGCCTCGGTGGCCTCCGTGCGGCTCATTCCGCCGATGTCGACACCGTTGACGTGCGTGCCGTCGGCGACGGCGTCTCCGGTCACGACCAGGGCGGTGGCGTAGAGGCCGCCGAAACCGAGTACGGCGGCCCCGCCCGCCAAGGTCAGGGCGATCCGCAGGTTGCGGGGCGTCCGGCGGTTGTCACGTCGCATGTCTCTCCCGGTGGCGGTGGTTCTGGTGAGCGGTGGTTCTGGTACGTCGAAGGGGCGCCTGGCACCCCACCCGAGAACCTGAAACGCGCCAGACCAGTGACCAGCATGAAGGAGATACCTGCCATATCGCGCAAAATGTGCCCGTTCTCACGCTGCCGGACCGCTTGGTCCGGCGGGCGCGGCAGCCCTGCGGGACCGGCACGGACGGCCGTCCGCGCGGGGTGCGCGGGCGGCCGTCCGCAGGGCCTGATTCCGGTGAGAGCAGCAGGTCAGGAGCAGGTCAGGAGGGGCAGACGCCCCGCTCGTAGTCGACGGTGGCGGTCTGCTTGGAGTACTGCCACTGCGGGCTGAGGAGCTGGTCGGTGAGCTGGCGGGCGGCCGCGGGGCTCTCGATGACGTACCCGAAGTCCTGGAGCCACGCCGGGTAGAGGTTCTTCGATCCGATGTAGAAGGCGGCGTCGTCCACGGAGATCAGCTTGTGGTGCTGGGCGTAGGGGCGACCGTCCGCCCAGGTCGCGCCGGGGGCGGCGCGGAACGTGGCGAGCTGGAGGTTCGAGCACATCGCCGTGCGGGCGGCGGTGCGGTCCCCGGTGACCAGGGCGAGTCGGTCACGGAGCGTGTCGCTGATCTCGGAGAGGGACTTGATCTGCGAGTAGCCGCCGCTGCCCACGGCGCCCCGGTTGGCGGGGTCGCTGACCACGATGCGCACCTTCACCCCGGCGGCCAGTTTGGCGGCGAGGGCGTCGTAGACGCGGATGTCGTAGCGGGGCAGGGGCGGGCAGGTCGCGTTGAGGTCCTGCTGGGAGATCTCGATGTGCCGGTTCGCACCGGAGATGAGCGCCCGCAGCGCGCTCTCCTCCGGGTTGACCGTGTCGTAGTCGCGGTCGGCGTTGGTGTTGTCGTGGAGTCCGACGACGCACTTGGTGTCGGGGGCGGTCGGCAGCTGGGGCCGGAACGTCGAGGTGGGGTCGTTGCGCATGATGCCGACGCCGAGCCCGCCGACGGCGAGGGCCGGTACGTCACCCTGGGGCGCGGGCGCCGCGTCCGGCTTCGGCAGCGACGGCAGGCAGGCGGCTCCGTTGGAGGAGGCGAACCAGACGCTGGAGATGTTGCCCTTGTTCTGACAGGTCCAGGACCAGAGCTCGTCCAGGTAGCGACCGGCGGAGGCGGCGGCCGGCCCCTTCAGGGCGAGGTCGACGTCGGCCACCGGGTGCGCCGTCTCCAGGTAGTCGTCCTTCCAGCTGTTGATCCCACCCGTGACGACCGACTGGCCGTCCACCAGCAGGATCTTGGAGTGGTTCCAGGAGAAGGCGGTCTTGGAGGTCGTCATGGAAGCGACGTTGAGGTCGACGTTCCGCGCGTCCTCGCCGAGTCGGGCGACGAGTTCGTCCCGGTACTTCGACGGCACCACGTTGAGGTGGTAGATCGGGGCGGCGCCGACGAGGACGCGCACCTTCAGCTTGTTGCCCCGCGCGGCCGACGCCTTCAGACCGGAGACGAGGGCGTCCTGGAAGGCTCCGTTGGGGAAGGGGGCCAGGGTCGATATGTCGACGGTCTGCTTCGCCTGGGCGACGTTCTCGGTCATCTTCGCGAGCAGGCGTTCGGTACCGGGCCGCCGCGCACAGCCGGCGTCGCCCCAGCAGCCGGGGGTCTGCAGCAGCCAGTCACTCCCGCCGGGCGTCGAGGCGTCGAGGGCGTTGCCGTCCGTGCGCTCCCACACACGCCCTTCCAGTCCGGGTGAGACCCGCCGGAGTTCCTGCTCGATCCCGTCGAGGTGCGGTGTGCCGGCGGCTGCGGCCGGCGCGGCGGGCAGGAGTACGAGGAGCGCGGCCGCGACGGCGGCCCGGGGAGCGAGGCGGGTGGGCCGCGCAGGCGTGGGGCGGAGCAATGTGGGTTCCTTGCGAGAGGGGTGGCCGTCACCGCGCCCGACCACGACGGGTCCCGACGGGGCGACTGGCAAGATCAACTCGCGGACGCTATCAGTCCGATAGGCACCGCATTGGGCGCCGGATATCGGATTCAGCCACGGGCCACACGTCGTGTTTGTGACACTGTGTCCGCGTTCCTCCGTACCGCTCCGCCCTTGTCCGCCCGCGCGCGGCCCGGCTCTTCAGACCCCGCCCCTCAGCCGCCGCGCGGGCTCGGATCGCCCCGAACACGACAACGGCCGAACGCGCTCGGGGGCGCCGGCCCCCTCCCCCCGCGCACCGGCTCCCCCGCCCCGGGTACCGACGGCCGACCGTCCTCACGGGCGCGCCGGGGGCCGCCGTCGGTGCGCCGCTCCCGTACGGAGAGGGGAACCTTGTCCGCATTCCGCCTGCCCGGCGGTCGGTTCGCCCCCCTGGGTGCGCCCGGGACCCGGGCGCGCATCGACCCGGCGGGAGGACGAGCGTGTCCCGGCGGACCGGCCCTCGTTTGGCCCGGCATGACCATCGCCGGCCGCATGGCCCTCACCGCCGCCCTGTCCGTCGCCGCCCTCGGCCTTGGCCTGGGCGCCGCCCACGCCGACACCCCACCCGCGTCGCTCACCGCGCCATCCGCCCTGGACCCACTTCTGACCAGCGGTGACCTGGGCCAGACCGCCAACGAGCTCGGCGGACAGCTCGCCGAGAGCCTCAACGACTGACGTTCGGGTCCTGCCCTCGGGCTCCGGCCCGGGTAATGAGGCTCGGACTCCGGCCCGGGGGAACCGACGCTCGGCTCCGGCCCGGGGTACCGACGCTCGGATCCTGCGACTCGGATTCCGTCGCTCGGTTCCTGCCGCTCGACGCCCTTCCCGGGACCGCCCGCGTCGCACCGAGGACCCGCGTTCGCCCGCGTACCCACGCGCCCCGCGTACCCACGCACCCACGCACCCACGCACCGTACGAACCGCATCGGCATTTCGCGGATCGTACGGTGCGTGCGGACCGCTACGCCTGCGGCGCCACCGGGTCCCAGCCATCGCCTCTCAAGGCCGCCACGGCGTGGGCCAACTCCGGTGCGTGCACGGCGAACGGCCCCAGGTCCGTGGCCCGGGCGAACGCCGGGTGGTCCCGGTACTCCGACAACCGGTCCAGTGCGCGCAGGCCGTTGTAGCTCTCCGGTCCGTACGGTCGCACGGTCCCCACGGGCAGGTCCGCTCCGTCGACGACGGCCGCGAGCGTCTCCTCGAAGAGGGCTTGGCAGGCCCGGATCCCCCGCAGCATCACCTGGTGGTGGCGGTCGTCGGGGCCGATCGGGAAGCGCCGGTCCGCCAGGACCCGTCCGGTGTCTATGCCCGCGTCGACCTCGTGCAGCGTGGCGCCGTACTCGCTGTCGCCGCGCAGCAGCGCGAACAGGAGCGCCACCGAGGGCAGACCCCGGTGGCGTGGGAGGAGGCCGTTGTGGATGTTGAGGATGCGCAGGCCCAGGGAGAGGACGGGTGCGCGGAGGATCCGACGGTTGTTCAGGGACCAGACGATCCCGTCCGTGGAGGCCCCCGCAAGGTCCGCGGCCCGTGTGTTGACGTCGGCGGCGAGGTGCGGGGCGCCCGCGGCGTCCCGCGGGTCCTCGCAGCAGACGAGGTCGACGGCGTGCCCCCGCGCGGCGGCGTGGGTGACGGCTCGTCGCACCAGGGCTCCGTCACCTATGAAGATCACGCGGGGACCTCTTTCCGGGCGGCTTCCACGTGGGCGCAGACGTGGTCGAGGGTGACGTCTCGGACGAGGGATTCGAGGCGGCTCATGAACCAGCGCCCCTGGGCCTCGGTGAGCAGGTCCGAGGAGACGGCGTCGAGCATCTCGACGAGGGCCAGCGAGTCGCCGCCCAGGAGCCGGAACTCCGCGCCCTCCGTGAGAACCCCCGCGTCCACCCCGAGGACCCCCGCCCAGTGACGGGCGACCCGGTCCCGGAGCGCTGTCGGGCCCGCCGTCGCGGGGTCCCCCTCCGGCCCGCCCGCCCCGAAGGGGTCGGGCAGCGCGTCGAGGTCAGCCTTGCCGCTGACCGTGCGGGGAATGTCGGCGACCGTCGTGATCCTCGCCGGGACCAAATGGGCGGGAAGCCGCCGGGCCAGCTCGGCGCGCAGCACCGCTGCCAGGTCCGGGGGACCGGCACCCAGGGCATCCGGGGCCGTCGCGGCCACCGGCTCCTCCGGGGTCGACGGCACCACGTACGCGCACAGCACCGGCGTGGTCGTGCCGGGGCGGCTGCGCGCGGCCACGACGGCGCGGCTCACCGCGGGGTGCGCCTCCAGCGCGGCGACGACCTCGGCGGGTTCCACCCGGTGTCCGGCGATCTTGAGCTGGCCGTCGGCGCGCCCCGCGAACTCGACCGCCCCGCCCGGCAGCCGGCGCCCGAGGTCGCCCGTGCGGTAGAAGCGCACGCCGTCGGGGCGGGTGCCGAACGCGGAGGACGTCCCGTCGGGAGGACCGAGGTAGCCGCGGGACACCTGGAGGCCGCTGACGACGATCTCACCGGTCCGGCCGAGGTCCTCCTCCCCCGCACCGATCACCCGGCCGCCCTCGGTCAGCAACTCGACGCGGGTCGCGGAACCGGCGGTACCGAGCGGGATGGTGGCCGTCGTCTCACTGCCGTCCACGACGTGCGCGAGGCAGGCCACGGTGGCCTCGGTGGGCCCGTAGCCGTTGACGATCCGGCAGTCCGGGCCGAAGGCGGCCCGGGCCGAGCGGACGGCGGCGGGCGTCAGCGGCTCGCCGCCGAGCAGCAGGGTGCGTACGACCGCCCGGTCCCCGAAGAGCGCGAGGTGCGAGGGGGTGAGCGCGAGGGTGTCGGCGCGGTGGTCGTGCAGGAGACGGCGCAGCGTGGCCCGGGAGGGGGCCTTGGGGGCCAGCACGGTGGTCGCGCCGGCGGCCGGCGGCAGGAACAAGGCGAAACAGGAGATGTCGAAGGCGTAGGAGGAGGCGAACCCGAAGCGGGTGTCCTCGTCGACCCGACAGACGTCGGTCATCCACCGGACGAACCCCGTCAGGCCGCCGTGCTCGATCCGCACCCCCTTGGGACGCCCGGAAGAACCGGATGTGTGCATGACGTACGCCAGGTCCCCGGGCCCGGGGGCCGGGGGCAGTTCTCCGACCGCCGTGTCGGGGGCGTCGAGGACGTCCTCGGTCTGGATCAGCGGGCACGGTACGGACACCGTGAGCGCGTCGGCGAGGTGGCGCTGGGTCAGGCACAGCCGGGCGCCGCACTCCTGGAGGACTTCCTTGATCCGCTCGCCGGGGTGGGCGGGGTCGAGGGGCACGTAGGCGGCGCCCGCCTTCAGGATGCCCCAGAGGGCGGTGACGCCCGCCGGCGACCGGTCCACGATCAGCCCGACGAGGTCCTCGCGGACAACGCCGCGGCCTGCCAGTTCGCGGGCGACGACGTCGGAGCGGCGATCGAGCTCCGCGTACGTGACCTCCCCCTCGGGCCCGTCGAGGGCGACCGCTTGGGGTGTACGGGCCGCCTGCGCGCGGAGCAGGTCGACCACGGTGGTCCCGGTGGTGACCGGGACCGGCCGGGGCGCGGTGGTGGGGAACGGGGCTGACGGGGCTGACGGGGCTGACGGGGCTGACGGGGCTGACGGGGCTGACGGGGGCAGGGTGGTGGGAGACGGGACGGTCGGGGACGGGACGGTCGGGGACGGGACGCCGGGAGGCGGGACGGTCGGGGACGGCTCGGGCGTGGGTGCGAGGCGGGCCAGGGCCCGGTCCAGGAAGCGTTCCGCGCGATCCGCGAGATCGGGGCCGCCCCGTACCCCCATCGTCAGCTCGGTCCCCGCGGGGGTCTCGGCCGCGACCAACGAGACGGGTACCAGGGGCGCGTGGACGGGCAGGGCATAGACCGTGGTGGCCGTGAAGCCCCCTCCGCCGTAGTCCTCCGGGGCCAGTCGGCCCAGGTGGGACACGACGGCCGAGGCGAGGTGGCGGTCGGCGCGGCCGGTGGCTGCCTGGCCGGCGCGCAGCAACAGGGCGGACGCGGCGAGGGGCAGCGGGGCGAGGGCCGACTCGAAGCCGGAGGCGAGTTCACGGCCTTCGGCGAGGGCCCGCAGCAGGGTGAGGTGCGGGCCGGTCCAGTCGTCGCCGGGGCTCAGGTCGAGGAAGAGCGGCAGCGTCAGGTTGCCGGTGGCCGTGACGCCGGGGCGGTGACGGCGCAGGTCGACCGGGACCATGATCCGACCGGGCCGGCCCGAGGCGTCGGTGACGGCCTGGGCGAGGCGGGCCGTGAGGGCAGAGTGGTGTCCGGGCAGGGTCCTGCGCAGCCACAGGGTCCGCGAGGGGCCTGCCGGGGCCCGGCCGAGGGGTGAGGGCCGGTCGGGCGGCAGCGTGGGGCGGCGTTCGCCGGCGCCGAGCCGGCGCAGCAGTGCCCGGTCGGTGTCGGGTCCCAGGGCGGGTCGCGCCGGGTCCCCGCGCAGCGCGCGGAAGACCTCGCGTACCCAGATCAGGGCGCCGTGGCCATCCATCAGGGCGTGCGAGACGCTGAACACCAGCGTGGTGCGGGCGCCAGGCGGCGCGCCCTCGTCGGCGGCGGACGGGGCGGCCCGACCGGGCACCACCAGCACCTCGCAGCCGGGTGGGTCGGTCCGCCGCGCGGGGCCGTACAGCAGGGCGGCCGTGTCCGGCGTCGAGACGTCGAAGGCCGTGGCGGAGCGGGCGTCGGCGTACCGGACGCGGGGCAACGGCCCGTCGGCGTGCCACAGCGGGCCCCGCCGGGCCAGCCGCGAGCCGGGGACGGCCTCGGCGGCCCGGGCCACCGCCGCCCGGAGACGGTCGGGGGCGGGCACGCCCTCGCCTTCGACGAGGATGCGCAGCGCCATGGCGCCTCGGGCGTGCTCGGCGGCGAGGTAGAGCCGCTCGGTGGGCGAGACCGGGCGCCGGTAGCGGTGGGCGGGGGTGGGTCGGGGACGGTTCATCGCGGGGTGCCTCCTCGCTCGGAACGGGCGGGTGCGGTGCCGGAGGGGCCCGGCGGCGGGGACACGGGCCCTCCCGCGGACCCGGACGCCCGCACGGGCCGGGGTACGTCTGCGCCGGACGGCTCGGGTGCGGAGCGGGGCACGGGTTGATCGGCGTGCACGGGTCCCGGCGACAGTGCGCCGGGCCGCACGGGTGCGGAGCGGGGTCCGGGCCCGGACGGGGGTTCGGTGTCCGGGCCGGGCGGGCGTCCGCGGGGCGGTGTGGCGCCGGGGCGGGTCCACGCGTCGACCCCGCCGATGTCCTCCACCCACCGCACCAGTTCGCGGACGCCCTCCGCCTGGTCACGCGGCGCCTCGTGGCCGAGGTCGCGTCGGGCCGCACCGGTGTCGTACGTCGTGGATCGGGTGAGCAGCGCCATCATGTAGCGGCTCATCGGCGGTGTGGTCCCCTCGGAACCGGGCCGCAGCCGCCACAGCGCTTCCACGGCGCCGGCGAGCGCGCGGCCGACCGGCAGCGGGATCCTCGGTCCGGGCGGTGCGCAGTCGAGGAGCCGGCCGACCTCGGTGAGGAAGGCCCACAGGTCGGTCCGCTCCCGGTCGGCGACGAAGTACGCCCGGCCGCCGACGCGTTCGCTCGGTGCCGTGGCCGCCCGCAGGCAGGCGGCGACGGCGTTGTCGCTGTGGCACAGCGAGACCAGGACCCGCTTGCCGCCCGACAGGTCGGGCAGCCGGCCCGCGTGCATCGCGCCGATCATGCGGGGCAGGAAGCCGGCGTGGTCGCGCGGCCCCCAGATGCCGCGCGGGCGCAGGGCGACGGTGGTGAACCGTTCGGTGTGGGCCGCCAGTACGTCCTGTTCGGCGCGGGCCTTGGTCTCGCAGTACAAGTTGAAGAAGCGGTCCGGGTAGGGCGTGGACTCGTCGATGTCGAGGCGGTCGCCCTCGCGGATCCGCATCAGCGCGCTGGGGCTGGAGACGAACACGAACCGGCCGGCGCCGGCGGCCCGGGCCGCGTCCATGAGCCGGCGGGTGCCGGCGACGTTCGCCTCGTGGAACTGTGCGCGGCTGCCGTGGTCGACGACCCGGGCGGCGCTGTGCAGCACCGTGTCGCGGTCCGCGGCGGCGGCGCGCAGCGAGTCCTCGTCCGTCAGGTCGCCGACGGCGAGTTCGACACCGGGCAGGGAGCCGAGCCGTGCGGTGTCGCCGCCCTCGCGGACCAGGGCGCGTACGTGGTGGCCCTCGCGCAGGCAGGCGTCGACGAGGTGGCCGCCGAGGAAGCCGGTGGCCCCGGTGATCAGGATGTTCACAGGGTCCGCCACCAGGTGGCGCCGTAGAGCATGGTGAGGGCGACGGCGGCCGCCCGCCCGTGTCCGGCCGCCCGGGCCCGGGGCAGGGCGAGGGGGATCTGCGCGGCGTGCACGCCGATGCTGAGGACGGCGTCGATCCACCACAGCCAGTGCAGGACGGGGGCGTCGGGCGCTGTGGCGGTGGCGGCCATGACCGCGCCGCCGAGGAGGTAGGCCCAGCCGGCGAGCGGGATCAGCTTCGGGGCGCCGGCGCGGGACCACGGGGGCGCCGGGGGCGCGAGACGGCGTTCGGCCCACCGGCCGAGCTCCTCGCGGCCGATCTTGGCGTTGTGCCGGATGTCCACGGGGAACCCGGCGTGGCGCAGGAACGGCGCGGGCGCCAGCTCCGGAACGTGGTGGGTGGCCGATGCGCGCAGCTCGACGACGAGGTCGCGCCAGGCGTCCGCGTCGAGGGGGGTCTCGGTCTCCACGCAGACGGCGGGCTGCTGCGCGCCCGCCGGGCCGATGCCGACGAGTGCGCTGCGACGGACCAGCGGGTGTGCGTTGAAGACGCCCTCGCAGAGCACGGTGTACAGGTCGTGTCCGGTGGCGCGCACGCGCTGCGCCGATCGTCCGCAGAACCACAGTCGACCACTGCCGTCGAGGTAGCCGAGGTCGCCGGTGCGATGCCAGACGCGGGGCGCGGGTCCGGCCCCGGCGATCGGGTGGAGGCCCGCGCGGGCCGGGTCCTCGGGCGCCGTCTCGGGCACTTTGTGGAGGGCGTCGGCCTGCGGGGCGGCGTGGTAGCGGGGGCTGACGGAGTCCCCGGCGACGAGGATCTCCCCGACGCGCCCCGGCTCCGGGTCCGACCCGGGGGCGAGGGCCGGCATCGGGCCGTCGGTGACGGGCGCGATCCGCAGGAGGGTGCCGGGTACGGGCCGGCCGACGCAGGTTCCGGCGCCGAGCGCGGCCCGGTCGGCGGTCTCGGCCAGGATCTCCTCGGACTCGATCGAGGTGATCGGGAGGGCCTCGGTGGCGCCGTAGGTGACGTGGATCCGGGCCTTCTCGTCCAGGACGTCGCGCAGTGCGGCGACGACGGACGGCGGCACGGGCGCCCCGCCGGACACCACGCAGCGCAGGTCGGGCAGGGGGTGGGGGCGGGTCGTGAGATGGTCCGCGAGGCGGCGCAGCAGGGCGGGCGAGGCGAACATCGTGTTGACGGCGAATCGTTCCAGCGCGTCGACGAGGAGTTCGGGATCGGCGTGCGCGACCTTCGCCGGCGCCAGCGGGGCGAGCACGATCGTGGACCCGTAGACCAGGTCGAGCATGCCGTAGAAGGGCAGGGTGACCAGGGAGACGTCGTCCCGGGTGCGTCCGTGCGCGTCCTCGATCCGACGGGCGATCGAGAGTGCCGTCCGGTGGGTGTACTCGACTCCCTTCGCGGGGCCGGTGCTTCCCGTGGTGAAGCCGATCATCAGCAGGTCGTCCCCGCCGACGGCGGGGGGCGCGGTGCGCGGGCCCGGGGCGGACCGCAGGCGCGCCAGGGTGTGACCGCCCCACAGCCGCCGGCGGCCGAGCGTGACCGGGATCCGCACGGCCTCGAAGGTGCGGCGGCCCAGGACGCGTACCAGGTGGGCGAGCGGCGGGCCGATGAAGGCCTCGGCGCCGACGGCCCGGTAGCAGTGGAGCATCCGGCGCGGGCCCATGCCGGGATCGACGACGACGGGGACGGCGCCGATCCGGAAGAGCGCGAAGACCAGCGCGAACAGCTCGGGTCCCGGCGGGGTCATCAGCACCGTCTTGGTACCCCGGCCGATGCCCGCGTGGGTCAGGCCGTGGGCGAGTCGCTCCACCTCCTGCTGCAACTCGCCGTAGTTCAGGGTGCGGTAGCGGGGGCGGCCGTCGGGTTCGCGGCCACCGTCGGGGTGGATGACGGCGGGCTTGTGCGGGAAGGCGCGGGCGTTGCCTTCCAGCCGGGCGGCGAGGCCCTCGGCGCCTGCCGCGGCCTCCCGGGTGTTCGTGCGTCGTGGGCTCGCGGTGGTCACCGGATCACCGGCCTTCGGGTCGGTAGCTCGCGCAGGCGGCGCTGGGACCCGCGCCGGCGGTGACGAACAGCAGTTGGTCACAGTCCTCGGGCAGGCCGGCCGCCAGGGCGTGGAGGTAGCCGAGGACGGGGGCCGCGGTGTGCGGTTCGCCCGTCTCGCCGGGGGGAAGCGCGTCCGCCTCGGTGCCCGGACCGATGACCAGGGTGCGGTCGAGGTCGAGCCCGTACGCGGCGGCGTAGTCCGCGACGGCGGTGGCGGCGAGTTCGGCGCGCCGGTGGTCGTGGTCCGGGGAGCGGCGCACGGTGATCAGGGTCCGGCCCTCGGCGCCCATGCGGGCGGTGTCCAGGTAGCCCTCCGTGTCGCTGGGGCCGTCGGCGGTGTAGTGCCGTACGGGGCCGAATCCGGCGTCGGGGTCGGCGCTGCGCTCCAGCAGGAGGGCTCCGGCGAGGTCCGCGTACGGGTAGTCGGGGTCCCGGCGGGCGTCGCCGCCGGGGTGCACGTCGGCGGCGGTGACCAGGAGGCGTTCGGTGCTGCCCGTGTCGAGGAGCGCTTGACCGACCTGGACCGCGTTCAGCACGCCGCAGGCGCCGTTCATGAGGTCGAAGGAGAAGCCGGCCGCGGGATCCACGAGGTAGTCCAGGCTGATGCCGACCTCCTTCTGCACCAGGGCCGCGAGAGCCGGTTCGAAGGTGTTCGACTCCCGGTAGACGCCCACATTGACGAGGACGCCGACGGCCGAGGGGGACAGACCGGTCTGGTCGAGGCAATCGCGGGCGGCCCGGCCGGCGAGGACCACGGAGGAGGCCGCCGGGGTGGCGTCGGCGGCCGTGCCGGTGGCGTGTGTGTCGACGGTGGCGGTGCCCGCAGCGGTGATGATCATGCCCATGATTCAGACCCCCAGGTGGGTGACGGTGGCCGACAGGGCTCCGGTGACCACGCCGGAGGCGGCGGGAACCAGCAGGAAGGTGGATCCGCGCCGGGCGGTGCCCGCCGCGAGGTGTTCACGCAACGTCAGGAAGTGTGAGGTGGTGGCGGTGTTTCCGTACCGCTCCACGACGGCGAGCGAGGGGGGCATGGGCGTGCCGAACTCCGCCTCGCCCGTCTGGTTCACATAGTCGATGAATCGGGCGCCGACCTGGTGCTGAATGATGTAGTCGAATTCCTCACCCGCGAAATCCCGACCGTTCTTGGACAGCAGATCGCCGTGGAATCGGGGCCAAAGGGCGAGCCGGTCCTTGTTGTGCATCTTCTTGTTGTCCGTGTAGAGCGCGATTCCCTCGGTGCGCTCGCTCGGCATTCCCATGCAAAGGTGCGAGTACTCCGCGCAGGTCATCAGGTCCACGTAGTGGATGCGGTCGGCCTCGTCCGCGGACCGGTCCATGACGACCGCGGCGGCGGAGTCGCCGACGGAGAGGGAGGCGAACTGCGGGTCGTACGAGTCGCCGATCTCGCGGGCCGCCGTCTCGGCGACGCGGGTCGCCTGCTCACCGCTGACGACCATGCCGCTGCGGACCGCTCCGGAACGGATCATCCGGTCGAGCACGTACACGCCGGTCATCATTCCGGCGCAGGCGTTGGAGACGTCGAAGTGCAGGGCGGAGCGGGCACCCAGTTCCCGGGCGAGGGAGCCCGCGAAGGAGGGTTCGAAGTAGAAACGGTCGGCGTCCTTGAAGCGGGTTATCGACGCCGATATGACGATGTCCAGGTCGGCGGCCTCGTATCGGGACACCGCGAGGCAGTCACGCGCGGCACGCAGGGCCATGCCGAACGAGTCCTCGCCGATCTCGGGACGCGGATCGTAAACCCGCCTCTCGGCGACTCCGGTGATCCTCTCGACATCCACGTCCCGCAGATTCGGGGATCGCCCGGTCAGTTCCCGGGTGGTCAGCGTGGTGGCCGGCACATGGGATCCAATGGATTCCATACGGCTGTATAAGTTATTCGTGCTCAATTTTCACTCCGTGGTGGGCGCACGCGGGCAGCACACATCGCTCCGGCGGAAAGGCGCAGTGTTTCGCTGTGTTTCGCTGGTGACAGACAGCGAAGTTACCGTAGCGTACAGATTTGTCAGTCCTGTTACGCGGCCACCCGAAAGCGGACCGACGGGGCGAATATCGGCCATTTACCCTCGGGGGGACATTCCGCCGGGCCCGCGGCCGCGCGCACCGCGTAAGGGCCCGCCGTACGCGCCCTTCCCGGGGCGTACCGCCCGGGCGGCCCGCTGCTCCGCCGCGCCCGCCCCCACGCGACTCCCCCGGGCGCCCGCCTTCGAAAACCTGTCCGGAATCACACGGTCCGTCTTGACCGTCCGCCGCCCGCCGACCGGCCGCGGGAACGACCGCCCGTCCGCTCGACGGCGACGCGTCAGCGACGCCCGAGGGCGTTGAGCCGGGCGGCCTGGCGGGTCAGGTGGTCGCGCTCGGCGAGGTTGGGTGCCTTGTCGGCCGCCTCGGCGTACAGCCGCGCCGCCGTCACCAGGTCGCCGTCGCGCTCGTGGAGGTACGCCGCCACCGCGGCGTGGCGGGGCAGGGGGTGTCCCTTGCCGGAGGTACCCGGGGCGGACCAGTCCAGCTCGGCGAGTGCCGCCAGGCCGGCGCGCGGTCCGTCGGCCTCGCCCACGGCCACCGCGCGGTTGAGGCGGACGACCGGACTGTCGGTCAGCCGCACGAGTTCGTCGTACCACTCGACGATCTGCACCCAGTCGGTCTCCCCGGCGGTGGGCGCGTCGGCGTGGAGCGCCGCGATGGCGGCCTGGGCCTGGAACTCGCCCAGCCGGTCGCGGGCGAGGGCCGCTTGGAGGATCCGGACCCCCTCGGCGATCGACTCGGTGTCCCACCGGCCGCGGTCCTGCTCGGCGAGCGGCACCAGACTCCCGTCGGGCATGGTCCGGGTGGCGCGCCGGGCGTGGTGGAGCAGCATCAGCGCGAGCAGTCCGGCCACCTCCGGGTGGTCGATCACGGCCGCGAGCTGCCGGGTGAGCCGGATGGCCTCGGCCGCGAGGTCGACGTCACCGGAGTAGCCCTCGTTGAAGACCAGGTACAGGACGCGCAGCACGGTGGCCACGTCGCCGGTGCGGTCGAAGCGCACGTCGGAGACGGTGCGTTTGGCCCGGCTGATGCGCTGCGCCATGGTCGCCTCGGGGACCAGGTAGGCCTGGGCGATCTGGCGAGTGGTCAGCCCGCCGACGGCGCGCAGCGTGAGCGCGACCGCGGACGAAGGCGTCAGCGACGGATGGGCGCACAGGAAGTACAGCCGCAGCGTGTCGTCCACGGCGGACGCGGGCCCCGCCGCCGGTTCCTCTTCGACGAGGTCCTCACGCCGGCGGCGGGCGGTGTCCGATCGGGCCGCGTCGAGGAACCGGCGCCAGGCCACGGTGACCAGCCAGCCCTTGGCGTCCCGCGGGGGGTCGGCCGGCCACACGCGGACCGCCTCGACCAGGGCGTCCTGCACGGCGTCCTCGGCCGCCGCGAAGTCGACTCCGCGGCGGACGAGGATCCCGATCACGCTCGGGGTGAGGCTCCGGAGCAGGGCCTCGTTCATGGGCGAGGTCACTCCGTGATGGTGGGCGGCGCGGCCAGGAACGGGCGAACCTCCAGCCATTCGTGGATCGGCCTGCCGCCCGCCCCGGGGGCGGCGGACAGTTCCCCGGCCAGCTCGACGGCGCGCTCGTGGTGGTCGACGTCGATGATCATCCAGCCGGCGATGAGGTCCTTGGTCTCGGCGAACGGACCGTCGGTGACCGGCGGGCGGCCCTCTCCGTCGTAGCGGACCCACTCTCCCTCCGGGGCGAGTGCCTGACCGTCGACGAACTCGCCCGTCTTCTCCAGCCGCGCCGCGAAGTCGTTCATGTACCGCACGTGGTCCGTGATCTCCTCCGGGGTCCACTGGGCCATGGGAACGTCGTTGACCGCGGCCGGGGCGCCCCGGTAGTGCTTCAGCAGCAGGTACTTCGCCATGGTGTCTCTCCTCTGTGCCGGTGCGACCATTCTGGCCGCCTTCACCCCGGGGACGGAGCCGGGCACGGGTTCTCGACATCCTCGTCCGAACTTTTTTCGGCGCGTGCGAATGAGCCTGTGAGCCCCCTGCGGCGACCGGGTCCGCGGCGGGTTCCGGCGGACGTGAACCGGCCCCCGCCGCGCTCCGGCCCGTCAGCCGCGGGTGGATCGTCGGCATCGGCGTCGCGCAGGGCCTGGACCGTGGCCCCGGTGGCCGTGGCGACCGCGTTCACCGGGGCCGCGTCGCAGAAGCCACGGGGACGGACACCACGATGTCGACCTGACCGCACACGGGTGGAGACACAGGGGTGCACAAGCGTTTACCCTGAGGGTGAACGCTTGTGCACCCCTGTGGTGCGCCTCGCCCACGTTCCGTGTCTGGAGCAGCATGCCCGCCGCGATGCCCGACCCCGGTTCGGCGCCCGTCACGACGCCCCGCGCCCCCTCCCCGCACTCCCGCCTGATCGTCCCCGTCCTCGCCTTCTGCGGCGTGGTCGTCGCCGTGATGCAGACCCTGGTCGTCCCGCTGCTGCCGCACGTCCCGGACCTGACGGGCGCGAGCCCGGGCGCCGCGGGGTGGCTCGTCACCATCACCCTGCTGACCGGGGCCGTGTTCACCCCCGTCCTCGGCCGGGTCGGCGACATGTACGGGAAGCGGCGGGTCCTCCTCGCGTCCCTCGGGGTCCTCACGGCCGGGTCCGTGCTGTGCGCGGTCAGCTCCGACATCGGGATCCTGATCACCGGCCGGGCGTTGCAGGGCGCGGCGCTGGCCGTCATCCCCCTGGGCATCAGCATCATCCGCGACGAGTTGCCGGCCGAGCGGGTGCTGTCCTCGATCGCCCTGATGAGTTCGTCCCTCGGCATCGGCGCGGCGATCGGTCTCCCGGTGGCCGCGGTGGTCATCGAGAACTTCGACTGGCACACGATGTTCTGGGCCTCGGCCGCCCTCGGCCTGCTCGACCTCGCCCTCGTGCTGTGGATCGTCCCCGAATCGCCCCTGCGCTCCCCCGGTCGCTTCGACGCGCTCGGGACCCTCGGCCTGAGCGCCGCCCTCGTGGGGCTGCTCCTCGCCATCACCCGGGGCGCGGACTGGGGCTGGACCTCCGCGCGCACCCTCGGCCTGCTCGGCGCCTCCCTGGTCGTCGGGCTGCTCTGGGGGCGGTACGAACTGCGGACCACCTCCCCCATGGTCGATCTGCGCGTGTCGGCCCGGCCCGCCGTGCTGCTCACCAATGTCGCCGCCCTGCTGATCGGCTTCGCCTTCTACGCGAACTCGCTGGTCACCGGCCAGATGGTGCAGGAGCCGACGAGCACGGGATACGGGCTCGGCGCGTCCATCGTGGTGAGCGGCCTCTGCCTGCTGCCGGGCGGCCTGGCCATGGTGGCGCTGTCCCCGGTCTCCGCCCGCATCTCGGCCGCGTACGGGCCCCGGACGGCGCTCGCGCTCGCCGCGGCGGTCATGGTCGTCGGCTACGTGGTCCGGTTCTTCACCAGCCACAGCCTCTGGTTGATCGTGGCCGGGGCCACCGTGGTCGCCTCCGGCACCGCCATCGCGTACTCGGCGCTGCCCGCCCTGGTGATGCGGGCCGTGCCGGTGAGCGAGACCGGCGCCGCCAACGGGCTGAACACCCTCATGCGCTCCGTCGGTCAGGCCTGCTGCAGCGCCGTGGTCGCCGCCGTCCTCGCGCACGTCACGTTCCTCGTCGACGGCCGCGCCGCGCCGACCCTGCACGCCTACCTGCTGATCTTCCTGATCGCCGCCGGAGCGGCGCTCGCGGCGCTGGTCGCCACCCTCTTCCTGCCCTCGGCCGGATCGGCGTCCGGTGTGACGGGCGGTACGGTCACGGTGACCGCGTCCGCGTCCGCGTCCGCCGCCCGGGAGAGCGCATGAGCACCACCGACCCGTCCGTCTCCGAGAGCGGGCCCGAGGCCGATGACGAGCCCGATGCCGGGACCGGGCGCGAGAGCGGGCGCGACGCGATCGTGCGCGCCGCCCGCCGGGCGTTCACCCTGCGCCCCTACGCCGAGGTGACGATGCGCGGCATCGCCGCCGACGCCGGTGTCAGCCCGTCGCTGATCGTGAAGCGGTTCGGCAGCAAGGAGGCCCTGTTCAACACGGTCGCCGACTTCCGGCCGGCGGCCGACGCCCTGTTCGCGGCGCCCCCGCGGGCGCTGGGGCGGCATCTGGTCCTCACCATGGTCCGGCTGCGCGACCGGCTCCGCGGGGATCCGCTGCTGCGGGTCGTGTTCTCCCTCGGCAACGACGACGAACGCACCCTGCTGCGCGAACGCTTCCGGGAACAGGTCACCGACCGGCTGGCCGCGATCCTGACCGGCCCCGACCCGCAGTTGCGCGCCGAACTGATCGCCGGTCAACTGCTCGGCCTGGGAGCGACCTTGAGCCTGCACCGGCCGGACGGCGCGGGGGGCCGTACTCCCCCCGACCGACTCGCGGACCTGTACGCCCCCGGCCTCCAGCGGCTCATCGACGGCGGCTGAGTCCGACCCGCCGCAGGGCCGGTCGGCGCGAGGCCGGTCGGTCAGGCGCCGAAGGTCAATCGGAACAGCGCCCCTCCCCCCGGCGCGGCCTCCGCCGTCAGCTCGGCCGCGTGCGCCCGGGCGATCTGCCGCGCCATCGCCAGGCCCAGCCCCGACCCCGGCAGGGCCCGCGCCGCGCCCGCCCGGTAGAACCGGTCGAAGACGTACGGCAGGTCCTGCGGCGCGATGCCCGGGCCGTGGTCCCGTACCGTCAGCTCGGGCCGGCCGGACCGCACCGTCAGCTCCACCTCCACCGGAACGCCCGCCGGGCTGAACTTCGCCGCGTTGTCCAGCAGGTTCCCCAGCAACCGGCTGAGCCGGGCGGGCACTCCGGGTACGACGACCTCGTCGGTCGAGCGCACCACGATCGGGACGGAGGCCCAGTGTGCCCGCGCGACCTGCGCGCAGTGCTCCACCAGCCGGCCCAGCCTGACCTGTTCGACGAGCGGCTGCGGCTCCTCGTCCCGGGCCAGCTCGATCAGGTCGTTGACCAGGCCCGTCACCTCGCGCAGCTGCCGACCCAGGGCGAGGGAGGCGCGCTCGCGCTGCTCCGTCGTCAGCCGCTCGCCCCGCGCGAGCAGTTCCGCGTTGGTGCGCAGCGCCGTCAGCGGGGTGCGCAGTTCGTGCGAGGCGTCCGCGACGAGGCGCCGTTGCGCGGTGACGGACTGTTCGAGCTCCCCCAGCATGGTGTTGAAGCTCCCGGCGAGGCGGGTGATCTCGTCCTCCCGGCCCGGCGGGGGCAGCTCGATGCGGTGACGCGGGTCCCGGGTGGCCGCGATCCGTTCGGCGGTGGCGGTGAGCCGGGTCACCGGTGCGAGCCCGGTCCGTGACACCCAGTACCCGAGCACGGCGGCGAGCAGCACCCCGGCCGCGCCGATCACCACCAGCCATCGGGCGGCGTCGGAGATGCCGGCGTCCACGGTGTCGGCGCGCAACGCGACCTGGAGCGCCTGCCCCTTCGTGTAGTCGGTGGTGAGCATCCGTGTCGGGTGCCCTGCGTGGACGATGCTCGTGTAGTACGGGGCGCGCCGGCCGGCGGCGACGGCCCTGGTCCCGGCGTCCACGGGCAGGATGTACGGCCGGGCGGGGTCCTTGGCGGGATCGGCCGGCACCACCTCCGCGCAGGCGGGCGCGGCCAGGAAGCGGCATTCCCCGGCCAGGGTGTCCGGTCCGGAATCGGGGTTGCGCCCGGCGGCGAGCCGCGCGGACTGGGTGAGGCTGAGGTCGAGCTGGTCGTACAGGGCGCCGCGGACGACGAAGAACGCCGCGGTGCACACGCCGACGGCGACCAGCGCGACGGCCGAGGTGACGGCCACCGCCAGCCGGGTCCGCAGCGGGCGGCGCCTGCGCCAGGGGGCGCCCAGCCAGCGCCGGCCGGCGCCCGTCACGCGGCGTCCAGCCGGTAGCCGACGCCGTGGACGGTGTGCACCAGCCGCGGTTCGCCGCCGGCCTCCAGCTTTCGGCGCAGGTAGCCGACGTACACGGCGAGGGAGTTGGAGTCCGGTCCGAAGTCCCGGCCCCACACCAGTTCCAGGATGAGTTCGCGCGGCAGCACCTGCCCGGGGTGGCGCAGGAGCAACTCCAGCAGCGCGGCCTCGGTGCGGCTGAACTCCAGCGGGCGCCCGGCCCGCCGGCCGGTCCGGGTGCCCGGGTCGAGGACGAGGTCGGCGTACGCGAGGGGGTCGCCCGCGTCGTCCTGCGCGGGCGCGGCCCGCCGCAGCAGGGCCCGGACCCGGGCCACCAGCTCGTCCAGGGCGAACGGCTTGACGAGGTAGTCGTCGGCGCCCGCGTCCAGCCCGTCGACCCGTTCGCTCACCGAGTCCAGCGCGGTCAGGACGAGTACGGGTGTCCGGTCGCCCATCGCGCGCAGTTGCCGGCACACGCCGAGGCCGTCCAACACCGGCATCATCACGTCCAGGACCACGGCGTCGGGTTCCCATGCCGCGACCTCGGACAGCGCGGCCAGCCCGTCGGCCGCGCCGCGCACCTCGTACCCCTCGACGGCCAGGCCGTCCTGTACGGCGGCCCGCACCTCGGGCTCGTCGTCGACCACCAGAATCCGCTGTCTGCTCATGGAGCTCATGGGCAAAGCCTGCCAAAGGCCGCGGCGGAACCTCTTAGAACCTTCTTAGGGCACACCGGAAGTCTGCCGCCATGACCACACGAGGCACTCCCCCGGCCCCCCTGTCCGTCGTGATCGGTGCCGGCGGCACCGGTGGCCACATCTATCCGGGGCTCGCTCTCGCCGAGGCCCTGCGCGCGGCCGTTCCCGGCGCCGTGGTCTCGTTCATCGGGACCGAGCGCGGCCTGGAGACCGAGCTGATACCGCGCGCCGGGTACCGGCTGCACACCGTCGACATGATCCCCTTCGATCCCGCGCTGGGCGCCAAGCGCTACCTGCTGCCCGCCGCGCTCCTGCGGTCGGCCGGGCAGGCGCGGGCCGTGATCCGGGCCCAGGGGGCGCACGCCGTCGTCGGCATGGGCGGCTACCCGAGCGCGCCCGCCGTGCTCGGTGCCCGGCTGGCCGGACTGCCGGCCCTGATCCACGAGTCCAACGCGGTCCCGGGGCGCGCCAACCAGTTCGCGGCCCGGCTCACCTCTCACGTCGCCGTGGCCTTCGACCGCAGCCGGGAACATCTGGCGGGTGGGGAACGGGCGCTGACCACCGGGATGCCGATCTCCGCAGCCCTGGCCCGTCTCGCCGAGTTGCCCGGTCACGAGCGGGCGGTGCTGCGAGCCGAGGCCCGGCGGGCGTTGCGCGTACCGGACGGGCGTCGGCTGGTGGTGTTCAACGGCGGCAGCCTCGGCGCCGTCCGGCTCACCGGGGCGGCCGTCGGGCTGGCCGGGCTCTGGCAGGGGCGGGACGACGTACAACTGCTGATCAAGACGGGGCCCGCGGCGCTGCCGGACGCGGTGGCGGACCTCGCCGCGTCGGGCGGGCAGCGGATCGCGCGGGCCGTGCCGTACCTGGACCGGATGGACCTCGTGTACGCCGCCGCGGACCTCGTGGTGTGCCGGGCCGGATCGGCGACGGTCGCGGAACTCGCCGCGACCGGCGTCCCGTCCGTCCTGGTGCCGTACCCGCACGCGCCGGGCGACCACCAGACCCACAACGCCCGGGTGCTGTCCGACGCCGGCGCGGGGCTGTTGCTGCCCGACGCCGCCGCCACCACCGAACGGCTCGCGGACCTCGTGGGTCCGTTGCTGGCGAACCCGGCCCGGCTGTCGGCGATGGCCGGCGCCGCCGACCCCGGCCCGCACGCGCGGGCCGCCGAACTGCTGGCCGCGGAGGTCCTCCGCGTCTCCGGCATCACCCTTCCCCTCCTGGAGCGAGCATGAGCACCACGAACAGCATGAGCACCACGGACAACTGGAACGGCCGCACGGTCCTGGTCACCGGCGCCGAGGGATTCATCGGCTCGACCCTGGTCGACCTGCTGGTGGCCCGGGGCGCCCGGGTCCGCGCCTTCGTGCACTACAAGCCGTACGCCGAGAAGGGCCACCTCGCGCGGTACCTCGCCGAGCCGGACGGCCCCGTGGAGATGTGGGCCGGTGACATCCGCGACGCGGGCCGGGTCAGCGACGCGGTGGCCGGCTGCGACACCGTGTTCCACCTGGCGGCGCTGATCGGGATCCCGTACAGCTACGCCTCGCCCGGCGCGTACGTCCAGACGAACGTCACCGGCACGGAGAACATGGCCGAGGCCTGTCGTCGGCACGGGGTGCGCCGGCTGGTGCACACCTCGACCAGCGAGGTGTACGGCACCGCGCTGACGGCCCCGATCGCGGAGACGCACCCGCTCCAGCCGCAGTCCCCGTACTCCGCCTCGAAGATCGGCGCGGACATGATGGCGCTCTCCTTCCACCACGCCTTCGAACTCCCGGTGACGGTGGTGCGGCCGTTCAACACGTACGGGCCGCGACAGTCCGCGCGTGCCGTGATCCCGACGATCCTCGCCCAACTGCACTCCGGGGCGAACGAGATCCGCCTGGGATCCCTCTCCCCCACGCGGGACTTCACGTACGTCACCGACACGGCGGAGGGCTTCCTGGCGGTCGCGGAGTGCGACCGGGCCCTGGGCGAGGTGGTCAACCTCGGGACGGGTCGGGAGATCTCCGTCGGCGACCTGGCGCGGGCCCTGATCACGGCGTCCGGCCGGAAGGCCCGTGTCGTGGTGGACCCGTCGCGCCTGCGTCCCTCGGGCAGCGAGGTCCAACGGTTGCTGTCGGACAACTCCCGGGCCCGCGAGTGGGCTTGCTGGGAGCCGCGGGTGTCCCTCACGGAGGGGCTGCGCCGTACCTCGGACTGGATCGCGGCCAACCTCGCCCTCTTCGCCCCGGACCGCTACCAGGTCTGACCGGTCGGGGTGCTCCCGGGACGCCCGGGAGCACCCCGCCCCCGGGGCGGCGAAACGGCGGCACAGGCCGCCCTTCAGCCGAGAGTCGCAGGTCAGGACCGTGGTCGGCCGCCGGGACGCGGCCCTGTGGGCGGCTGTCGGGTTGCTACCATCACGGCGATCAGAGGAACTGGCCGACCAACGGAACGAACCGGAGATCTCGCGTGTCGGAGCTGAACCCCATCGGATTCCACACCTTTGTCGCGAACCTCGGCGTCAAGGACACCACCCGCGATTTCACGGTGGTGGTTTCCGAGCGCCCCTGCGCCGCGGCGGCCGTGTTCACGCAGTCCCGGTTCGCCGGGCCGAGCGTGTCGCTCAGCCGCGAGCACGTGGCCGACGGATCGGCGCGCGCGGTGGTGACCGTGTCCAAGAACGCCAACGTCGCCAACGGGGAACGCGGTGCGCGTGACGCCGAGGAGGTCGTCGCGCTGACCGCGGCGCTGGTGGGATGCGCCCCGCGGGAGGTGTTGATCGGATCGACCGGGGTCATCGGACGGCCGTACCCGATGGAGGTGATGCGGGCGGGGATCCCCCGGGCACGGGCCGGCGAGGTGCCCGACTTCGACGCCGTCTCCGAGGCCATCATGACCACGGACACCCACCCGAAGCTGGCGCGGGCCCGGATCGGATCGGCGACCCTGGTCGGAGTCGCCAAGGGCGTCGGCATGTTGGAGCCCGACATGGCCACGCTGCTCACGTACTACTTCACCGACGCGGCCCTGCCCGCCGCCGAACTCGACGCCGTCTTCCGGCGGGTGATGAACCGGACCTTCAACTGCGTGAGCGTGGACTCGGACACCTCCACCAGCGACAGCGCCGTGATCCTCGCCAACGGAGCGGCCGGCGAGGTGGACGTGGCGGAGTTCGAGGCGGCCCTGTACTCCGTGGCGGAGGACCTCACCAAGCAGGTCGCCCGGGACGGGGAGGGCGCCACCAAGCTCATCGAGGTGGTCGTGGACCGGGCGCGGGACGAGGAGCAGGCCCGTCGTGTCGCGAAGGCGATCGTCAACTCGCCGCTGGTGAAGACCGCCGTCCACGGATCCGATCCCAACTGGGGGCGGGTCGCGATGGCCGTGGGCAAGTGCAAGGACGACACCGACATCGACCCGGACCGGGTGGTGATCCGCTTCGGCGACCTGGTGGTCTACCCGCAGGCCGAGCCGGACCTGGCCGGGCTGACCGAGGTCATGAACGCGGACGAGGTCCTGATCCACGTCTCCCTCGCGACGGGCACCGCGGCCGCCCGTGTCTGGGGCTGCGACCTGGGCGACGGCTACGTCCGGATCAACGCCGACTACACCACCTGACCTCCGCGAGGCCCGTGGTGGCCCGGGCCCCCGGCGGACGCCCGTCCGTACGGCCGCCCGGGTGACGGCGCGCGCCCCGACCGGCCGGAGCGGGCCGGGCGCCGCGGTGGTGGCGTACGGTCCCGCACGTGACGGATGCGAGCGACGTGAAGGGCGCGAACGGCGCGAACGACAACGACTTCGACGGCGGGGCAGGATCCGCCGCCCTGCGGGTCCTCGTCCTGGCGGGGTCGTCCCGTCAGGGTTCCGTGAACGCCCGGCTGGCCGCCCTCGTCGCCGGCGAGGTCGAACGGTCGGGCGCCACCGCGGACCTCGCCGGCATCGGGGAGTTCGCGATGCCGACGTTCGACGGGGACACCGAGGCGGCCGAGGGCCCGCCGGCCGGGGCGGCGGCCCTGCGGGAGCGGCTGCTCGCGGCGCAGGCCCTCGTGATCGCGTCACCCGAGTACAACGCCTCGATGCCCGGAGTCCTGAAGAACGCCGTCGACTGGGTCTCCCGCTTCCGGCCCCAGCCCTTCAAGGACAAGCAGACCCTGCTCGTGTCCGCCTCCCCCTCGCTGGTCGGCGGGAACAGGGGGCTCTGGGCGCTGCGGGTTCCGCTGGAGCACCTCGGGGCCCGGGTCTACCCCGACATGTTCAGCCTCGCGATGGCGCACTCCGCCTTCGGCGAGAACGGCGAGCTGACCGACCCGGGCCTGCGCCAACGGCTGGCCGACACGGTCGATTCGTTCCTCGCGCTCGCCGAGGCCGACACCCGGTACCTGTGCCTCCAGCGCCGTTGGTACGAGTTCCTGGGCGACGAGAGCAGCGCCCCGGTCACCCAGCGCGCGGAGGACTGAGCGCCGGGCGCCGACCCTCGCCGGCGTCTCCTACCGCGCGCTGTCCATCGGCACCGTCGGCGGGACCTCCCGCTGGTGCGGGATCGCCGCGGTCGGTACCGACCGGAGTTCGTCCTCGGGTCGCAGCGCGACCGTACGGGTGGGTGCCGGGATCGAGATGCCCTCGGCCCGGAAGCGCCGGTGGAGGCGCTTGATGAACTCGTGCTTGATCCGGTACTGGTCGCTGAACTCCCCGACGCCGAGGATCACCGTGAAGTTGATCCTGGAATCGGCGAACGTGTGGAAGCGGACGGCCCCTTCGTGGTCGGGGACCGCACCGTTGATGTCCACCATCACGCTGTCGACGACCTCCAGCGTCACCCTTTCCACGTGCTCCAGGTCGCTTTCGTAGCCCACCCCGATCTGCACGAGGATCGACAACTGCTGCTCGGGCTGGGTGAAGTTGGTCATGTTCGTACGGGCCAGCCGGCCGTTGGGGATGATCACCAGGTTGTTCGACAGGTTGCGCACCACGGTGTTGCGCCAGTTGATGTCGACGACGTAACCCTCCTCCCCGCTGGTGAGACGGATGTAGTCGCCGGGCTGCACCGTCTTCGAGGCGAGGATGTGCACACCAGCGAAGAGGTTGGCGAGGGTGTCCTGGAGGGCCAGGGCGACCGCCAGTCCGCCCACGCCCAGCGCGGTGAGCAGGGGCGCTATGGAGACGCCCACCGTTTCGAGGGCGACGAGGACCCCCATCGCGAGGACGACGACCCGGGTGATGTTCACGAAGATGGTCGCCGAACCGGCCACCCCGGTCCGCGACTGCGCCAGGGACTGGACGAGACCCGCGACGACACGGGCGGCGGCGAGCGTGGCGATGAGGATGAGCAGGGCGGTCAGGGTCTGGTTCACGAAGCCCGAGACCCTCGTGGTCAGGGGCAGGGTCGAGGCCGCCACCGCCGTGCCCGCGATGAGCGCCGCACCCGGCGCGAGGGTGCGCAGCCCGTGGACGATGATGTCGTCGCCGCTCCAACGCGTCCTCAGGGCGTGCTTGCCGAGCCAGCGCAGCAGGGCGCGCAGGAGCAGGGCCCCCGCGCCGCCCGCGGCCAACGCGATGCCGGCCACCAGCCAGTCGTGCAACACGAGGGTCCGGTTCAACGGGCGCCTCCCGTCGCGCGGCGGTCCGGGGAGGTGGCCGCGGGCGCCGCCGGGCGTCGTATCGGGTGTGTCGTCACCTTGTCACCTGTCAGTTCGTCGTGCGAAGAAGCCCGTTCGGCCGTGTGTGCGATCCGGAACGGGCTGCCATCCTGCCGCATGGGTACGGAGGGCGGCGCAGGTGGGGCGGGCGGAGCCGCTCGGCGGACGGAGCGGAACCGTGCCGATGGCCGGATCAGGAGGTGGGGAAGTCGGTGGCGCGGACGATCCCGTCGAGTTCCGTGTCGATCCAGGCCCGTTCGGCGTCGGGGTGGGTGTTGTCCACGACGGCCCAGCCCCGGGCCCCGTCGGGGGCGGCGAGTTCCACCAGGCGGTGGTCCAGGTGACCGGTGATCATCACGGCCATCAGGGACAGGTACTCGCCCTGGAGATCCGCCGGGAAGTGGCGTTCCGCGGGTACTTCCCACGCGGTCCCGTGGTCGTCCTCCAGCAGCGCGCAGGTGGTTCGCACCGCCGTGATGAGCGCCTCGAACCGCTCCCCGTCGAGGCGCGCCCGCACCAGTTCCAGGTAGGAACCCAGAACATCGGCCTCGTGGTCGTCGCCCGGTTCCGTCGGATGATGCTCGGTCATGCCCCCACCCCTGCCCGGACGGCCGCGTCCCCGTCGCAGTGTAGGGAGCGACCGACAGGGCGACGATGGTCTTCGGCCACACCGCGTGCTTCCCCCGGCTCTCCGGCCGCAGCCGACCCACGGTGCGGTCTCGGCGGCGAAGCCGGTCGATCATTCCTCTCGCATATTCCTTCTGAATACGCGTTCGGCAACGCCTGGATGAATTCCACATCGCCCCTCGTCTTACATTGACAGTGCGCCGCGCCCTGCGGGTTAATTACTTCACGCGTGGCCTGATGTGGTCGCGCGTGGCGGGATCAGGTCAGTCCGCGACCGGTTCATTCCGGCGGTCGGGGTGTGTCCTCCGTGGCGACGTCTCAGTAGAGGGGTGTTCCGATACTCATGTGCACGCAAGTGCGCTGACGATCGTACATTGAGCGGGTATTGGCGAATCCGACTCTTCCGTGGGGGGATCAATGGCCCAGCTCGACTTTTTCTCCGTTCCCGATTTTCACCTTCCGTTCGGGAACTCCAAGCATCCGCAGGCCGCGCGGGCCAACAACGAGGCCACCTCGTGGGCCCTGCGCCACGAACTCGTCACCGACGCCTCGGAGCAGTTCGCGGGGATCGGCTTCGGCCATCTCGCCGGCCGCGTCAGCGGTGAGGTGTCCTACGAGAAGGTCGTCCTCCTCGCCGAATGGATGGCCTGGTCCTTCGTCCTGGACGATCAGCACGACCACCTCATCAGGACGGGCGAGTTGACGGCCTGGCGGCCCGTCACCGACACGATCGCCACGTACCTGGCCACGGGCAGGACGGGCGCGGCGTCCTCGCGACCCAATCCACTGGTGACCGGGTTCATCGACCTGTGCGACCGGATCCTCGCGGGCATGTCCGAGGTGACCGCCGCGCGCTACCGGGCCCATGTCCCGCTGATGCTCGGCTCCTTGGACCAGGAGGCGGGCAATCGCGGTGACGAGGGGCACCCCTCCGTCGAGGACTACATCCTGATGCGGCGTCACAGCTCGCAGATGCTGCCGATGATGGACGTGGTCGAGGCGGGCCTGGGCATCGACGTGCCGCCCCACATCCACGAACTGCCGGAGTTCCAGGCGCTCATCGCGAGCTCGGTCGACATCATCTCGTGGGGCAACGACGTGTTCTCGCTGCCGAAGGAGTACTCCTGCGGGGACAACAACAACCTCGTCTCGCTCATCTCGGCGTGGGAGGGACGCAGCCTCTCCGACGCGGTCCGGGCCGTCGAGGGGCGCATCCAGACCCGCATCGAGGAGTACCTGTCCGGAAAGGACCGCCTGTTCCAGGTCATCGACGCCCGAGGTGATGTCGATCCCGCCGTGCGGGCCGTCGTCTCCCGCTGCGTGCGCAGCTATGAGGACTGGATGATCGGCGCGGATCTGTGGCAGCGTTACGAGTGCACGAGGTACCGCGACGAACGGTTCGCGGCCGGGCTGGAGTCTGCGTACATCCGCCCGGATCTCGTCTCGGTGGCATGACAGGGAGTCGACCCATGGCTACGCAAGTGGAACATTCCGGCCCCGCGGTCAACGCCCCCGTCGCGCCAGGGCGGTTACCCCTCCTGGGTCACGCACTACAGCTGTGGCGACAACCGATCGCGTTCCTGGAGTCGTTGCGCGAACACGGCGACATCGTGCGCCTCGACATCGGCACGTGGCCGATGCACGTCCTCACCAGTCCGGAGCACGTGCACGCCGTACTGGTGCAGCAGGCGCAACACTTCGGCCGCGGCCGGATCTTCGACCGGCTCCGCCCGGTGTTCGGCAACGGCATCGTGACGACCGACGGGGAGTTCCACCGCAAGCAGCGACGGATGATGCAACCGGCCTTCCACCGCAGCCACATCACCGACTACACCGAGGTGATGAGCCGGCAGGCGGAGAGCATGTCCGCGTCGTGGACGGCGGGCCGTGAGATCTCGATGGTCACCGAGACGCGCGGGTACGCGATGTCGTCCGTGGCCGAGATGATCTTCTCCGGCGAGCTGAGCCGGCCGGCGATCACGGAGGTGCACCGCTCTTTGCCCATCGTCCTGGAGGGCATGCTGGTCCGCGCGGTCATGCCCAAGGCCCTGGACCGGCTTCCGATCCCGTACAACCAGCGGTTCGACGCGGCCGCCACCCGTCTGCGGCGGACCATCGACGAGGTGATCGCGCAGTACAGCGCCGAGAAGGGCGCGGAGGGTCACGACCTCCTGTCGCTGCTGTTGTCCAGCGTGGACGCCGAGTCGGGGGCGACGATGGCCGCCGAGCAGGTGCGGGACGAGGTGATCGCCATCATGCTGGCCGGCACGGAGACCTCGGCCACCACCCTGGCCTGGGTGTTCCACGAGCTCGGCCGCCATCCCGAGGTGGAGAGGCGGCTCCACGAGGAAGTCGACGCGGTGGTGGGCACCCGCCCCGTCCGAGCCGACGACATACCCGAACTCACCTACACGAACAGCGTGTTCAAGGAGGCACTGCGCCTGCACTCACCGCTCCTCTTCACCAGGCGGGCACTGGCACCCCTCACCCTGGGCGGAGTGTCGATCCCCGAGGGGGCGGAACTGGCCTACAGCCCGTACGCGTTGCACCGTGACCCGGCGCTGTTCCGTGACCCCACGGTCTTCGACCCGGACCGCTGGCAACACGAGGGGAACGAGCGGGGGCGCGCCCAGAAGTACATCCCGTTCGGGGCCGGGCAGCACAAGTGCATCGGCGACTCGTTCGCGGTGACGGAGATCCTGACCGCGGTGGCGAGCGTGGCCTCCCGTTGGCGCCTGGTGCCCGCGCCGGGCGTCACGGTACGCGAGGTGCCCGCCGGGATACCCCAACCCAGCGAACTGCCCATGATTCCCGTCGCGCGGCACTAGGCCGCTTCCGAACGATCGCGTTCCTTCAAGGCGGCTTCTCGCCAGTCTCCTGACGTGACCCTCGGAAAACGTCAGCCGAGGATACAGCGTCTTCCTCGAACGAGTGGCGAGATGCCGCGATAATGTGCTTAAGCAGCAACAACTCGCCTCCCGGCCCGTACACTCGGCCGCACGCGCCGGAGGGGGCAAGAATGTCTGACATCACGGAACCGCAAGGGTGGGCCAACCAGCCCTTACTTGAGCGCGAATCCGAAGTTCTCGCGATCCACCGGGCGGTGGACGAACTGTGCGGTACCTCGCGTACCGGTCCCACGACCCGCCGCGGCGGCGTGCTGACCTTCGCCGGGGCCGGCGGCATCGGCAAGACGAAACTGCTCGGTGAGGCCCGACGGCATGCCATGGAGCGCTCCTGCACCGTGCTGTTCGCCCGGGGCGGCGAGCAGGAGAAGCAGACGCCGTTCCACGTGATGCGCCAGCTCATACAACCCACGTTCGCGGCGATGAGCGAGGACGGACGACGCGATGTCCTCGGCAACTGGTACGGCATCGTCGCCCCGGCCCTCGGTCTGACCGCCGCTCCCAAGGGCCCGACGGCGCCCGATCCGCAGGGCGTGCGGGACGGCCTGGACTGGGTGGTCACGCATCTGACCGTGCGCAGCGCACCCGTCGTGCTGATCGTCGACGACGCGCACTGGGCGGACGCGGAATCCCTGGCGTGGCTGACCGCTTTCGCGGCGCGGGCCGAGGAACTGTCCATGCTCATCCTCGTGGCCTGTCGGCCGGACGAGATCCCCGCCGACGCCGGCTCGCTGCGCGCCCTGATGGGACGCCAGGGAACTCGTCCGCACGAGCTGGCCACGCTCACCACGAGCGCGGTGGCACGCATCGTGCGCGACGCGCTCGGCGAGAGCGCCGACGACGTGTTCTGTCGCGAGTGTTGGGCGATCACGGGCGGTAATCCCTTCGAGGTCGTCGAGTTGGCGATGAGGGGTCGGGCCCGTGGGTTGAAGCCCCACCAGGAGAACATCCCCCAACTGCGCGACCTGGCCTCCGCCGTCAAGGGCAGCGGCCTGATCGACCGCCTCGATCAGCTCGGCCCGTCCACGGTCCGACTCGCGTGGGCCGCCGCCGTACTCGGTACCGCGGTCCCGACGAGCATCGTCGCGAGCGTCGCGGCGCTCGGAGAGGCGCAGGCCGCCGAGTCCATCGACCGATTGCGCAACGCCCGCATCCTGACCGTCCTCACCAGCCTGCACCGCAAGGAGGTCGTCGAGTTCTTCCACCCGCTCATCGCGACCGCCGTGTACCGGTCGATTCCGCCGGGCGTGCGCGTCGGCATGCACGGGATGGCGGCGCAGGCCATGGTCGACGACGGTTTCGGCGCCGCGGCGGCCGCCCGCCACCTGTTGGAGATGCATCCCGAGGGTGACCCCTGGGTGGTGCAGCAGCTGCGTCAGGCCGCACGCGAGAGCTTCTCCGCGGGCGCCCCCGACGCGGCCCGTCGCTATCTGGCCCGCGCGTTGCGCGAACCGCCGGGCATGGAGGACCGGGCCGAGGTGTTGTTCGAGCTCGGTTCCGCCAACCTGCTGCACGAACCCGCGACGACCATCAACCAGCTCCGGGCCGCCCTGGAGGAACCCAAGACCGAGCAGGCGCTGCGGGAGGCGATCACCTACCGTCTCGCCCAGGCCCTCGCCCACACGGGGCAGATGGCGGAGGCGGCCGGCCTCCTCTCGGACGAGGCACGGCTCTCGTCGAGTTCCCGTACCCGGCTGCGGATGCAGGCCGAGCAGTTCAAGTGGAACTCGGTCCGGATGGACGAGGACAACTCACCGGCCCGTTCCCGGTTGCTCGCCCAGTTCGCGAAGCGACTGAGTGGTCGCGGCCTGCCCGAGCGGCACATCCTGGGGCTGCGGGCCTGGGACGCCGCGATGCGCGGCGAGTCCGTCACGACGGCTCTGGACTACGCGGAGCAGGCGCTGACCGGCGGCATGAGCTGGACCGACCAGGACTTCGGGTTCGAGGTGCCGGCGGTCGTGGCCGTCACGCTCATGTACTGCGACCAACCGGGGCGCGCGGAGGAGCTGTTCAACACCGCCATCATCGAGTTCGAGGACAAGGGCTGGCGCGGAGCGCACCTGTCGTTCGTCTACACCCTGCTGGGATACGTGCGGTACCGGCGCGGACGGCTCGCCGAGGCCGAGGACTTCGTGCGCAACGGTCTGCAGATCGCCGACCGTGTCGGGCACGGCATCCCGGCCCAGTGGTACGCGATCGGCACCCTCATCGAAACGTTGCTCGCCCACGGGAACACGGCCGAGGCGCAGCGGGTCGCCCAGGCCTACAGGCTGGCGGACGAACTGCCCAAGGCCGTGGTCTATCCCGACCCGCAGGCCGTCCGGGGCAAGCTCCTGCTGGCTCAGGGGCGGATCGACGAGGCGGAGCAGCAGCTCAGCGCGGCGGGCAAGCGGCTCGACCTGCGCGGCACGCGCAATCCGTCGTGGAGTCCGTGGCAGCTGGACCTGGCCTTGGCGCAGGTCACCCATGAACCCGACCAGGCACGCGCCACGGCTACCGAGGCGTTGGCGCGCGCCCGCGCGTTCGGGGCGGCGAGCGTGATCGGGCAGTCCCTGCGCGTCCTGGCAACGACCATGGACGCGTCCCGGGCGGCCGTGCTGTTGCAGGAGGCGGTGGGTCATCTCGAACAGTCGCCGGCCGCCTGTGAACTCGCGCACGCGCTCGTCGATCACGGTACGGCGTTGCACACCCTGGGCGATCCGCACCAGGCGGCCCAGCAGCTCTACCGGGGCATGGAGACCGCCGCGGCCTGCGGTGCCGACGCGCTCGCGGCCCGTGCCCGCTCTCAACTCGCCTCGGCGGGGCTGCGCCCACGCCGTCTGCACACCTTCGAACAGGACACCTTGACGATCGCGGAGCACGCGGCGGCGCGTCACGCCGCGCTCGGGCTCGACAACGCCTCGATCGCACGGGAGTTGGGCACCGATCCGCGGACGGCGTCCGAGCTGCTGTCGGCTTCCTTCACCAAGCTGGGCACCGATCGGCTCGGCCTGCGACGGGCCCTGGGGATCTGAGCGACGGTTCGGGCGATACCGACGGGCGGCCACGACACGGCCGCCCGTCGGTGCGTCCGCGCGTGTGCGCGTCCGTCCGTCCCCACCTCCGTCCGTCCCCGCCTCGGTCCGTCCGTCAGAAGTCGACGGGGTCGCGGACGAGCGGGCACGTCATGCAGTGGCCGCCGCCGCGGCCGCGGCCCAGCTCGGCACCGACGATGGTGATGACCTCCACGCCCGCCTTGCGCAGGAGGGTGTTGGTCTGGGTGTTGCGGTCGTAGGTGAAGACCACGCCCGGCTCTATCGCCACGGCGTTGTTGCCGCTGTCCCACTGCTGGCGTTCGGAGGCGTAGACGTCACCGCCCGTCTCGATCACCCGCATGTCGGGCAGGCCGAGGGCCTCGGTGACCACTTCGACGAACGTGCGGGAGCCCTCGTCCGTGATCCGGACGCCGGGAGCCTTGTCGGACGGGCGCAGCGAGAACGTGTGGACCGCGTCCATGATGCGCGGGTACAGGGTGACGATGTCCCGGTCGGCGAAGGTGAAGACCGTGTCGAGGTGCATGGCCGCGCGGAGCTTCGGCATCGCGGCGACGACGACGCGTTCGGCGGCGCCCCGCTCGAAGAGTGCCGCGGCGACCTGGGTGATGGCCTGCCGCGAGGTGCGTTCGCTCATGCCCATGAGGACGACGCCGTTGCCCACCGGCATGATGTCGCCGCCCTCGAAGGTCGCCTGGCCCCAGTCCCGTTCCGGGTCGCCCCACCAGACGGTGGAGTCCTTGAAGTCGGGGTGGAACCGGTAGACGGCCTTCATCAGCAGGGTCTCGTCGTGCCGGGCCGGCCAGTACAGCGGGTTCAGCATGACTCCGCCGTACAGCCAACAGGTGGTGTCACGGGTGTAGAGCGTGTTCGGCAGCGGGGGCATGAGGTACTCGCGGATGCCGCCGGCGTCGCGGGCCAGGGCCAGGTACTCGGACCTGAACTCGTCCGGGAGGTCGGCCGTGGCGAGTCCGCCGATCAGGAACTCGGCGAGCCGGCGGGGTTCCAGCGTCTCCAGGAAGGCCCGGGTGTCGTCGATGAGACCGATGCCGACCTCGTTCGCGACGATCTTGCGTTCCAGCAGCCAGTCCCTCGCCTCGGGCAGCGCCATCGTCTGTCCCAGCAGGTCGTGGAGCTCGACCACCTCGACGCCCCGCGCACGCAGCTTGTTGACGAAGTCGGCGTGGTCGCGCTGCGCGTTGTCCACCCACATCACGTCGTCGAACAGCAGGTCGTCGGCGTTGGTGGGGGTGAGTCGGCGGTGCGCGAGACCGGGGGCGCACACCAGTACCTTGCGCAGCTTGCCGACCTCCGAGTACACACCCGGGGTCGGCGCGGGACGGACGGAGTCGTTCATGCGGTTCCCCTCGTCGGGACGGGTCGGAGTACGCCTGCACTCCGCGACGCACACACGGCACCATGGTTCCTCATTGCCGACAAACCGCCTATTCGGTGACGGGGGCTGTCGTAACGGTCATTCGACCAGGTGGGCGACGAGGTAGCCGAACGCGTTGGTCGCCCAGTGCAGGGCCATCGGGGCGAGCAGCCCTCCACTCAGCCGGCGCAGTACGCAGAGCACGACCCCCGCCGCCGCGGTGAAGAGCACGGCCGCGGCGTTGACGAGTACGGCACCCCACGGCGAGTGCCCGAAGACGGAGCCGAGAACGGGTTTCGCGTCGTTCAGGTGCAGCGACGGCAGGATGTGCCACAGGCCGAAGAGCAGGGAGGAGAAGCCGATGGCCGCCCGGGTGCCGAAGTCTCTGTCCACGAGGCCGTAGAGGACGCCCCGGAAGGCGACCTCCTCCAGCAGCACCGTGCCGACGGGAACGGCCACGCAGACGCGCCAGAGCACCTCGCGGGCGCCGAGGCCGCCGGTGCGCCGGTCCTCGAAGAGACCTTGGCCGGCCGGTACCAGTGCGGCCGCGAGATAGCAGCAGGCGACGATCAGGACGAGGGCCCCGGCCCACCGCAGTTGTCGGGGCAGATCGGTCCTGCCGAGCCCGAGGTCGTCCGCGTCGCAGCCGGCGAGCCACGCGAGGACGATCAGGACGGTCGTGGCCACGAGGGCGGTCGGCAGGATCCACGACGGCGCCCAGAGGTTGTCGGCCAGGTTCGTGAGCACCAGGACGACGATCACGCACAGCAGGGCGGCTCGCGTGGACAGGATCGGACGACGTGCCGCTGTCGACGCCGGGCCGTTCATGGCGGTTCTCCTCGGCATCCGTTCGGGTCAGAGCTCGACCCAGCCCGCGGCCAGGGCGACGATCCCGAGGACCGCGCCGGCCACCGAGACGGCGAGGATGACGTACTCGCGGGGCGAGAACAGCCTCCTGCCCTGTTCTCGTCGGGCCATGACGAAGAGGATCGTCGCCGGGGCGTAGAGGATGAAGGAGATGAGCACGTAGCGCAGTCCGGCCGCGAAGATGAGGAAAGCCGTGTAGAGCGTCGCCGGCACGGCGACGGCCAGTTGGCGCCTTCGGCGGCCGGTGGCCGTTCCCGCCGCCTCGGTGGGCCCCGCGCGGCGGACCCCGACGGCGACCTTGACGGCGAAGGCCGCGGCGAGCAGGAACGGGATGAGCGAGAGGGCGCTGGTCAGGTCGAGGGCGAAGTTGAACGCGTCGTCGGAGAACAACGTGACGATCAGGATGATCTGTGAGAGCACGGTCGTCATCACGAGCGCGGGAACCGGCACGTCCTGAGCCGTGGCCCGGCCGAGGAACCGGGGCATGTCCTCGTCCTTGGCGGCGACGAAGAGGACTTCGGCCGCCATCAGTGTCCACGCCAGGTAGGCGCCGAGTACGGAGATGATCAGTCCGACGCTGACGAAGGCGTTGCCCCAGGTGCCGACGGCCGCCTCCAACACCCCGGCCATGGACGGCTGGCGCAGCTCGGCGATCTCGCTCATCGGCAGGATCCCGTAGGAGACGATGGTGACCGAGGCGAAGACGGCGAAGACGCTCAGGAAGCCGAGGACGGTGGCCCGGCCCACGTCCTCACGGCGCCTGGCGTGGCGCGAGTACACGCTGGCGCCTTCGACGCCCAGGAAGACGAAGACGGTGGCCAGCATCGTTCCGCGCACCTGGTCGAAGAGGGAGCCCGCGTAGTCGGCGCCGGCGAAGTTGTCCGCGAAGACGCCCGGGTCGAGGTAGAAGAGCGTGAGGACGATGAAGAAGAGGATCGGCACCAGTTTCGCCGCGGTCACGATCCTGTTGATCGCCGCGGCTTCCTTCACCCCGCGTCGGATGAAGAGGAAGAAGGCCCACAGTCCGACCGACGACAGTGCCGCCGCGAGGACGGTGTCCCCCTCGCCGAGGGCGGGGACGACGGCGCCGATGGTGGACATGATCAGCACCCAGTACGTCACGTTGCCGACGCAGGCGCTGGCCCAGTAGCCGAAGGCGGAGAAGAAGCCGAGATACTCGCCGAAACCGGCCTTGGCGTACGCGTACACACCGGCGTCCAGGTCGGGCCGGCGTACCGCGAGCGTCTGGAAGACGAGCGCCAGCATCAACATGCCGGCGCCCGCGATCGCCCAGGAGATGAGGGCGCCCGCCACACCGGTTTCCTGTGCGAAACGGCGGGGGAGCGAGAACACCCCGGCGCCCACCATGGACCCGACGACCATGGCCGTCAGCGTGAGCAGGGTCAGTTTCGCCGCGGGCGCGGACTCCGGCGCGCTCGGGGCGCGTTCAGCCTGGGCCATGGTGTTCCTCGTCGCCGGTCCGGACTCGGAACCGGACCCCGCGCGACCTGAGCGGGCAGTCCGTCCGTGGACTCCGCCACTGTCCGTCAGTTCGCCGGGCCCCGCATCTTTTCGATCTTGCGCGATCGGCGCCCGCGGACCGGCCCACACGAGCCGGCTTCCCGTCCGGCCGCACCCAGCGCGCGCCCGCCCACCTGCGCCGTCACGATCGGGGGGAGAACGCCGCGGCCGGAAAGGACTCGCGCAGTGAGCACTCGCACACCAGACGAACACGCTCCCCTGAGCCGGAGTACCGGTGACCACGGCGCTACCCGGCCGTCGCCCCGTACCCGCCCGTCGTCCGGCGCCACCCCGTCGCTCACCGACGGGGCGCACCCGGCCCGCGCGATGACGCCACCGCCATGGTGCTGAGCGTGATACCTCCCCACGTGCCGCTCCCCGGCAGTGGCGGGCTCCCGGGAGACGGACGGTACGGCGAGAGCCCGCTGAGCGCACGCGTGGTGCGCCGGGGGCTCTCCCTGACCGGTGCCGTGCTGGCGACGGTCTTCTACTGCCTGTCCCTGACGCCGGCCCTGCTCCCCCGCCCGTGGTGGCTCCAGGGGGTGGAGGCGGGGGTGACCGCGGCCCTCGGGTACGCGCTCGGCGCGGTCCTCGGCACGGTGACGCGGGCACTGGCCGGGCGCAGGCTGATCCTCCCCGCACGGTCCCCGCAGCGCGCCGCGTGGTCGGCGGTGGCCGCGGTCTGCGTGGCGGCCGTCGTCGTGACGACCGCGTTCAGCGTGTCCTGGCAGGGCGACATGCGCAGGGCGGTCGGGATGCGGCCCCAGGTGGTGTGGTGGCAGTGGGTGCTGGTGCCCGTCCTCGCGGGCCTGGTCGCGGCGCTGCTCCTGGGTGCGGCGCGCGGCCTCAGGCTGGCCACCCGCAAGGTGTCGCAGCCGCTGACGTGGCTGGTCCCGCGCTCGGTCGCCTACGGCACCGGGATCGCCCTGGTGGCCTTCCTCGTCGTCGGTTTCGTCCAGGGCTTCCTGCTCAAGGGCGTCCTCCACGTGGTGGAGAACGGCGCGTCCCTGACGGACCGGGGGACGAGCGAGGGCGTGGTCCGCCCGACCTCCACGACGCTCTCGGGAGGCGACGGCTCGTACACGCCCTGGGACACCCTGGGGGCGAAGGGCCGCGACTTCGTCGGCGGGACGAGCACCCGCGCGGACATCGCGCGCTTCACCGGGCGGGACGCCAAGGATCCGGTCCGGGTGTACGTGGGTCTGCGTACGGCGGACTCCCTCGACGAGCGGGCCCGGCTCGCCGTCCGCGAACTGGAGCGCGCCGGGGGGTTCGAGCGGGACGTGCTGGCCGTGATGGGCACGACGGGCACCGGCTGGGTCAACGACCAGGGAAGCCGACCGCTGGAGTACCTCTGGTTCGGCGACAGCGCGTTGGTGGCCATGCAGTACTCGTACCTGCCCAGTTGGGTGTCCGTCCTCACCGAGGACGAGGCGGCCGACGCGAGCAGGGCGCTGTTCACGGCGGTGTACGACAAGTGGCGGACACTGCCGGCCGAGACCCGACCGAAGCTGCTCGCCTACGGCGAGAGTCTTGGTTCGTACGCCATGGAGAACGCGCTCGGCGGCACGTTGAAGGGCCTGGCCGGCCGCACCGACGGGGCGTTGTTCGTCGGCCCCACCTATGCCAACCCGCTCTGGAAGACGCTCACGGACGGCCGTGCTCCCGACAGCCCGTCGTGGCGGCCCGTCGTCGGTGACGGGGCACAGGTGCGGTTCGCGCAGGTCCCCTCGGACTATGCGATTCCGGCGGCGCCGTGGACGGGCCCGCGCTCGGTGTACCTCCAGAACGGTTCGGATCCCGTGGTGTGGTGGTCGCCGGATCTCGCCTATCGGCACCCCGACTGGCTCGACGACCCCAGGGCGGGGGACGTGTCATCGGCGATGCGCTGGTATCCGGTGCTGACGTTCTGGCAGGTGGTGTGCGACCTGGCCGGCGCCGACGGAGTGCCCGATGGCCACGGGCACCGTTACGGCACGATGCCGACGACCGCCTGGGCCCAGATCACCCGCCCCCCGGGCTGGACCCCAGAACGGACCGCCGCCCTCGCCAAGCACCTCGGCGCCCGGCCCTGAGGACGCGCACGGGGTGCCCGCCGGCGGCAGCCGGCCCGGCACCCCGCGTGTCGGCGTCCGCGGCGGGCGCCGGGCCCGGCGCCCGCCGAGTCAGGGGGTGGTCTCGGTCTCGGTCTCGGTCTCCGTCTCCGTCTCCGTCTCCGTCTCCGAAGAATCCTCCCAGGCCAGGATGTGGTGCCGGCTCTCCGAGGTCCCGCCGGCCACATTGCGTCCGACCACGTGCATGGCCGCCTCCTCGGCGGACTCCTCCCCCGCGTCGTCGCCGGCGTCGAACCCCAGTACGTCGGTGTTCCGACGCGAGCCCGCCTCCCGCACGGAGACCAGCCGACCGACTCCGTCCTCGTCGAGGAGGAACGGCGCGCGCGGCGCCTCGCCGACCTCGGGTACCTCCTGGGCCAGTCGTTCGTCGAGCGACTCGCCCTCGCTCTGTTCGCGCCCCGTGATGCCGTGGCGCGTCACCACGCTCGCGCGGTCCGCGGCGGTCTGGTAGCCCTCGTCGAGCCCCAGATCGCCGTTCGGCTCCTCGAGCGCGTTCTCCATGTCCGGCTGTCCCTCGGACGTCTGGTCGGTGTCCTGGGGCTGGTACACGTCGTCGCCCTGGCCATTCGTTTCATCGACCATGGTTCTTTCCCGTCTGGGTTGACGAGCCTCGGCCAGGACCGGAGTGGCGTACTCGCCGGTACGCCCGTTCTCCGCTCCCCGGCGTGTGACCGCCCGCACCGTCCATGCGCCGCATCTCCCTCTCGCGTACCGACCGGCCATGGTCAGAGCGCTCAGGCTCTCCTCCCATCATGGCCGCACTCCCGCCGGCTGACGAACGCTGCACCGGTGGCGCCCGGGGGCCGGGCCCGGTACGTCCGGCAGCGGGCGGGGCGCCGGGCCTCGACGAGGTGGGCGGGGTTCTCGCGCTGCCGCCTCGTTCACCCGGACAGGGCCGTTCGGCCGGCGGACGCGCCGCCGTCCCCGGCGGTCGCCCCGTACTTGAGTAGCGTCGGCGACTACGCGGCCCACCCACGGCGCTGCCGTCCCCCGAGACCTGTGAGGCGTTTCCCCCATGAGCCTGAGCATCCGCAACCAGTTGTCCGGCATCGTCACCTCCATCACGACGGGCGAGGCCATGGCGACCGTGAAGGTGCGCCTGGCGGGCGGCCAGGACATCACCGCGGCGATCACCACCGACGCGGTGCGGGACCTCGGGTTCGCCGAGGGCTCCGCGGTCAAGGCCCTCGTGAAGTCCACCGAGGTCGCCCTCGCGACCGCTCCGGTCGAGGGCATCTCCATCCGCAACCAGATCCCGGGAACCGTCACCGACGTCACCACGGGCGGCGCCATGGGCTCCGTCAAGGTGACCGTGGAGGGCGGCGAGCTGACCGCCGCCATCACCAAGGACGCCGTCGAGGCCCTCGGGCTGACCGCCGGCGCCTCCGTCGTCGCCCTCGTCAAGTCGACGGAGGTCTCCCTCGCCACCGCCTGACCACCCGCCCGGTACGCGTCCCGCGGCGCGCCGGGTGGCGGAGCCGCCCCCGGGGGTTGGTCACGGACGGGCCGACTGTCCACCGGTTCCCGGCCACGACCGTGCCGAACAGCCCTCCGCGCGTCCCTTCCCGGCTCGCCACCCGGGAAGGGGCGGTCCACGGCCTCACCGCCCCCGACCGCCCCGGCGGCGAACGACAGCCCCACGGGACACGGGTTCGACGCCCGCCCGGCCCCCTGGATCCGGGGTTTCGCGTTCACGTTCGGACAGACTCGCGTCACACCACCACGTGTCCGCCCCACCACCCCGACCCGTCACGTACGAGGTCGGGGCGGTTCAGGCGCGTGCAGAATCATTTCGTCACCAACTCCCGTGATTCAAAGCGCTCTTGTGTGCAGACGGGACGGCCGGTAAGTGCCACGATGATCCATGCTTCAACCGTCAGTCGGGGTGACCGAAACCAGTTGTCGGTCCCCTCGGCAGCCCTACGCCACGAAGGGGCGGGCAGACATGAGCGCTACACCATTCACTTCTCCCTTAGGCAGCGGGCAGGGCCTGGACGATGAGCAGGTGCGGCTCTACTACGGCCGCAAGACCGCGGACATCCTCCACAAGTACGGCCCGGGTCCGCGTGTCCACTTCCACTTGGGGATGTTCGGACACGACACGCACCCGCACACCACGGTCCCGCAGGACGTGATCAAGCAGCGCATCGTGGGCGCGCAGGAGTACATAGTCGAGCACGCCGCCCGCTCCTGGGGCGCCTACGAACGACCCCCCCGCACTCTCCTCGACATCGGCTGCGGTCTCGGCGGCGGCTCGCTGTACTGGGCGCAACGCCACCGTACGAGGGTCACCGGTCTCACCATCGCGGCCGAACACGTACCGCTCATCGAGCACTTCGCGCGGCAGGCGGGCGTCGGCGACCGGGTCCGCGCCCACGTGGCCGACATCCACGCCCACGACGCCGTGCGGACCTACGACGCCGCCTACGCCAACGAGAGCAGCGGCTACATGGACCGTTCCCGACTCTTCGAGGTCGTCGCGAGAGCGCTTCGGCCGGGCGGCTGGTTCGGCATACAGGAGCACTTCGTGTGCCGGCCCGAGTGGCGCGGGTTCCTCGACGAGTACTACAAGACCCGGCTCGGGACGCGCGAGGAGTACGTGAGCGCCGCGTCGGCGGCGGGCCTCACCCTCGAACGGGACGAGGACGTCACCGACCGGGTGGCGGAGTTCTGGGTACAGTCGATGGCCTGGAACACCTGCGAGCTGGACCGGGTCCGGGCCGGCGGCGCCCCGGCGGCATGGACCCCCAGGCGACTGGAGGAGTCGACCGTGGTGCACAGCAGACTCTTCCGGCTCTGGCGCGACCACGCGGTCGAGACCCGGCTGCTGATGTTCCGGAACGGGGGCTGAGGACCGTGACGTCCATCGATCGCCCTTCCCGGATCGGCAGGCCGCTGCCGGCGTTCTACTGCCCCCTCGCCACCGGACTGGTCCACCCCCGGGCCAAGGAACTGGAGGCCCTGGCCGTCGACTGGCTCGACTCCCACGGGATCCACTCCGATCCCGTCGAACGGGCCTGGAGCCTGGCCACGCACAGCGCCGACTTCTCGTCCCGCATCGTCCCGCACGGGGACGACACGGCCCTGCTGCTGTTCATCGAGTGGAACTACTGGGCCAACGCCGTCGACGACTGGCAGGACTCGGGGGCGGACGACGTCCGTACGGCGGCCGTCACCGATCACGGCGCGCGGCTGCTGCGGACCATCGAGACACCGGGGGCCGGCCTCCTGCCCGACGGGCCGATGACCCGCGCCCTCGAAGACCTCGTGACGCGCACGCACGCGCTGCTCACCCCGTTCGAACTGCGCCGGTTCACCGAGGGGACGCGTGACTGGCTGCTCGGGGCGGCCTGGGAGGCGGCGAACGCCGAGCGGGGACTGATACCCGGCCTGGCGGACTTCGCGGCCATGGGAACCCTCGCGAACGGCACCCGCTTCTCGCTCACCTGGGCCGACGTGGCCAACCGTGTCCGGCCGGCGCCCGACGTGTTGTACGCGCCCGCGGTGCGGGCGCTGACGGACGCCGCGGGATTCGTCGTCAGCGCCGACAACGACCTGTTCTCGTACGACAAGGACGACCACGTGGAGCCGCGGGAGGTGAACCTCATCAACGTGATCGCCCACCAGGAGGGCCTGACACCGGCGCAGGCGGTGCCGGTGGCGGTGGCCCTCCGGGACCGGGTGATGGGCCTCTTCCTGAGGCTGCGGGAGCAGGTGGCCCGCGACGCGGACGAACAGCTCGCCCGCCACCTGGAGGGGATGGGCCACTACATCGCGGGCTGCCTCGCGTGGCAGGACCGGGCGCCGCGCTACGCCTGCCCGCGCAACCGCAACGAACTGCCCGTCGACGGGGCGCGGTTCGACATCCGGTACGGCGACGTGCCGAGCGACGACCGGACGGAGGCACCACCGCTGCCGGCCCTCGCCTGGTGGTGGGACCTGCTGGACGGGTGAGAAGGCCACCCGCACCCCGGTGGCGACACTCCGGGGCCCGCGCCGTTCGTGGCGCGGGCCCCGGGGCGGACGGGTCGGACGGTGCTCAGTCGAGTCCGAGCAGTCGTCGCCACCAACTCGGCCTGCGATGGGTGGCGGAGGTCGCGGGCATGGCCGCAGGCCGCGGCGGGACGGGCGCGGAGGGGGCGTGCGGCGGGTGTCCGACGGCCCGCTCCGGGAAGGGGCGTTGGCCGTTCGACGCCGAGCCGTCCTCCAGTGGGCGCGGCGTGAACCGTACCGGCAGGGCCAGCAGATGCCGGGACATGAGTGTGCCGCGCCAGCGCAACTCACTCTCCGGTACGCCCAGTTGCAGGTCTGGGAGTCGACTGAGCAGCACTTCGATGCCGGTGTCCGCGATGGCTCGGCCGATGTCCTGGCCGGGGCATTCGTGGGGGCCGCTGCTGAAGGCGAGGTGTGAACGGTTGCCGTGTACGGACGCGTCGGGGTCCGGCCGGATCTGCGGATCGGCGTTGCCCGCCGACAGGCCGAGCAGCAGCATGTCGCCGGCCTTGATGTCACGGCCCCCGAGTTGGGTGTCCCCGGTGGCCCACCGCCCGATGATGGTGTTGATCGGCGGGTCGTCCCACAGGACCTGTTCGAGCGCGTCGGGCAGGGTCATGTGGCCGCCGGAGAGGCTGGCGCGGAAACGCCGGTCGGTCAGGACCGTCCGCAGGGTGTTCGCGATGAGGTTGGCGGTCGTCTCGTACGCCGCGATCAGCACGACGCGCAGGTGCATGAGCACTTCCGTGTCGGTGAGGTCCGCCGGATGCTCCAGCAGCCAGGAGGCCAGGTCGCGGGCGGGCACCGATTTGCGGGCGTGGACCAGTTGTTCCAGGGTCGCGGTGACGTACCGGTCGCTCTCCAGGGCCGTCTCGGTCCCTTGCAGCATGTCGCGGGCCGCCTTGACCAGGCGGGGGCCGTGCTCGTCGGGTGCGCCGACGAGCTGGGTCATGACGAGCATGGGGAGTTGGTCCGAGAAGGCGGCGACCAGGTCGGCGCGTCCGTCGGCCGCGATCCGGTCGATCAGCTGGTTGGCGAAGCGGGTGACGTGGCGGCGAATGCCTCGTCTGTCGAAGCGCAGCAGGGACTCCACGACGGCGCCGCGCAGCCGTTCGTGGACGGGACCGTCGGTGAAGTTGCACACCGGTACCCAGGCGACCATCGGGCCCAGCGGGGTGTCGGCCGGCACCCTGCCCTCCCGCATGTCGCGCCAGCCCCGCGGGTCGCGGGCGAAGCGGGAGGGGGTGCGGGCCACGTCGAGGTTCTCGCGGTGGCCGAGGACGAGCCAGGCCCGCAGCTCGCCCTGGACGAGGACCGGGGCGACCGGGCCGTGTTCCGCGCGGAGCTTCTCGTACAGACCCGCCGGGTCCGACGCCGCCTCGGGTCCGTCGAGCCGGTGCAGCCCGCCGGGGGTCGCCGCGGCGTGCGCGGGGCACCCGGGTGGCGGGGTGGGGTTGGTACTCACAGTGCCTCCGTGGTTGCTGCCTGGGAGTGCAGGTAGCGCATGAGGGTCAGCAGGACGTCGCGGGCCGAGCCCCGGCGCCTGGCGTCGCAGACGAGGATGGGGACCGTGGGGGGCAGGTCCAGGGCTTGGCGGAGTTCTTCGAGCGGGTGCTCGGGCGCGTCCGGGAAGGAGTTCACCGCGACGACGAAGGGCACACCGCGCTCCTCCAGCCGACCGATCACGTCGAAGCTGATCTCCAGCCTGCGGGTGTCGAGGAGGACGACGGCGCCGAGCGCGCCCTCGAACAGTCCCCGCCACAGGAACCAGAAGCGCTCCTGTCCCGGGGTGCCGAACAGGTAGAGCACGAGTTCGTCGTTGATGCTGATCCGGCCGAAGTCCATGGCGACGGTCGTGGTGGTCTTGCGGCCCACCCCGCGCGTGTCGTCCACGCCGATGCCCGCCTTGGTCATCGTCTCCTCGGTGGTCAGCGGCCTGATCTCACTGACCGCGCCGACCATGGTCGTCTTGCCCACGCCGAAGCCTCCGACGACGACGATCTTGACGGCGGTGGCCGTCGACTGCGGGAGTATGTCCTCGTGCCGGGGTCCGGCGACGACCGGCAGGTCAGAGTTTCTGTAGTCCATCGATCACGGCCTCGATCAGAGCGATGTCGGGAAGTTTGGCGACGGGCACGGGCGGGCGCACCTGGACCTGTTTGCCCGCCAGGAGATCGCCGATCAGGACGGTGACCACGCTCACGGGCAGGCCGACGTAGGCCGAGATCTCGGCCACCGACAGCGGCGCCTGGCACATCCGCAGGATCGACGCGTACTCGGGCTGCATCTCCGGGCGCGCGCCCGCCTTCGCGACCACCAGCGTGACGAGGTCGAGGCGAGTGGAGGTGGACGATCCGCTGCGGCCACCGGTGATGACGTACAGCCGCTCGGGACTGTCCTCCTCCCAGCCTCCGGGGGGCTCGCTCACGCGGTGTGCCCGTCGTGTCGAGGCGGGGTGCTCAGGTGTTCTCCAATCCGGCTCACCAGGTCGCGCATCTGCGCGCCCATCAAGCCGGCGTCGACACCCTCGTCCGCCAGTACCGCCAGGTAGGAGCCGGAACCGGCGGCCATCAGGTAGAAGAAGCCGCCGTCCATCTCGATGACGACCAGCCTCATCCGCCCTCCGGAGCGGGGCAGTTCGGAGGCGACGGCGCCGGCCAGGCTCTGCAGGCCCGCGCACGCGGCCGCCAGCCGGTCCGCCGTGTCGATCTCGGCCCCGTACTGGGCCACGCACAGGCCGTCCGCGGACAGCACGATCACGTGACGTGTCTGTGGGACTCCGGAGGCCAGATCCTTGAGCATCCAGTCCAGGCTGCTGACTCGCTGTTGCATCACTGCTTACGTCCCTTTGTTCGCTGGGCCCGGGCCATCGTCCTCGCCGCCTGACGTGCCGGACAGACCGTTGTGGAATGCCTCCAGCCACATGCCGGGCGCCGCCTCTTCCGTCGGGGTCCGCGAGGAGAACCCGTACGGCGCGTCGGGCGCGACCTCCCGGTCCTTGCGCCGCCGCTGGGGCAGGCCGGTGGGGGTGCGCTCGGTGACGGGAACGGTGTCGTCGCCGCGGCCGGGGCGGGCCGGGGGCACCGGGCGGGCCGCGGCCGGCGGCAGCGGCGCGGAGGTCTGCGCCGAGAGGTGGTCCACGGGGTGCTGTCGGGGGCTGGGGGCGACGGCCCGCGGACCGGAGGACGCGCCGATGCCGTGGGCGAGCCCGGTCGCGGCCGACGTCGTGGTGATGAGGTCCTGGGGAACGATGAGTACCGCGCGCACCCCGCCGTAGGCCGAGGACCGCAGGGAGATCTGGAACCCGTAGGCCTGCGCGAGTCGGCCGACGACCGCGAGGCCCAGGCGCGGCGTCTCGCCGAGGTCGTTGAGGTCGATGCCGGTCTGGGCCTGGGCGAGCATCCGTTCGGCCCGCTTGCGGGCCTCCTCGCTCATGTTCACCCCGCCGTCCTCGATCTCGACGGCGATGCCCGACTGCACCTCGACGGCGGTCAGGTGCACCCGGGTGTGGGGGGGCGAGTACCGGGTGGCGTTGTCGAGCAGTTCGGCCAGGGCGTGGATCAGCGGTTCGACGGCGGGGCCGACGACCGCGACCTCGGAGACCGAGTGGAGTTCGACGCGCTGGTAGTCGATGATGCGGGACATCGCTCCGCGCAGGACGCTGTAGAGCGGGACGGCCCGGCTCCACTGGCGGCCGGGGCGGGCCCCGCCGAGGACGGAGATCGAGTCGGCGAGTCGACCGACCAGGGCGGTGCCGTGGTCGAGTCGGAGCAGGTCGCCGAACACGTCGGGGTCGCTGCCGTGCCGGTCCTCCATCTCGCGCATTTCCTGGGCCTGTTGGTGAACGATGGCCTGCACGCGGCGGGCGATGTTCACGAAGGCGCGCTGCGCCGACTCGCGGAGGTTCTCCTCGGCGTCCACGGCGTCGACCACTCGGGCCAGCACGGTCCGCAGGGCGGTCTTGAACTGCGGTGTCATGGAGGTGTCCGCGCTCCAGCGCGAGGTGTGTCCGGCGTTGCCGACGAGCGAGTTCAGCACGTCGTCGGGGTACTCGCCCCGGCGCAGCCGGTCGATCACCTCGGGCAGCAGTACGTCGGCGAGGTGGATCGTCTCGGCCTCCTGGCGCCGCAGGGCGGTGAGGAGTTCCGCGACCTGTGCGCGGTGGGCGGTCGCGGACCGGCCGCGGAGCGCCGCTTCGGCGACCGCCGCGACCGTGCAGGCGCCGCCGATCGCGATCCACACGACGGGGGCGGACCCCGAGGCGGAGACCAGCGCGCCGACCAGGCAGGTCGCGGCCACGACCACGATCGCGGGGAGTGTCCAGCTTATCCCTGCCTCGAATGAGGAGGCTGCGGGTGGGGAATGTTCTTGCGCCATCAAGTTCCTCGAGCCATCGAAAGAGGGGATCTTATGACCGATGGGCGGGAGCTTAACGGGGCCAACTCGACTGGTCCGGAGTTTCGTTGTTGTTCATCAGACGGAGGAACGATAATGCGCCATGACGTGGGCGAAGGGGAAAGGTGTTCGATGCGACCCCCGTTCGGAAAGGTCGCTGTTGAGAACACCATTCGCGGTCAAGGCAATTGAATCGGCGCTCGATCATTCGAACACTCTTCGTGGAGCGTTCAGGTCACCATGCCCGGGTGACCTGACGCCATTCGGCGGGATCGGGTAAAGGGCCGCACACGGAAGGGCCGTCCGCACCGGGGGAGCGGTGCGGACGGCCGTGGTCGTCGTCCGGTCCCGGCACGGCGGAGCCGTCGCGGAGACCGGGTGCGCGGGGCCCTGTTCGCCGGGGTCGCGGCGCCGGGGTCGCGGCCCCGCTACTGGGGGCGGGCGAAGTCCTGGGTCCACCACGGGCCCCCGCCGCCCTGCACGACGCCGACGCCGATCTCGGTGAAGTTGCAGTTCAGGATGTTCGCGCGGTGCCCGGGGCTCTTCATCCAGGAGTCCATGACCTCCGTCGCGTTCGCCTGTCCCCTGGCGATGTTCTCGCCCGTCGCGGACCACTTGTAGCCGGTCGCGCTGATGCGGCCCGACATGGTGGATCCGTCCGGTCCGGTGTGGGAGAGCTCTCCGGAGCGGGCCATCACCCCGGTGTACGACTGGGCCGCGGAGGTCAGTTTGGCGTTCGCCGTCAGGTCGCCGCAGCCGGCCTGCCGGCGTTCGGCGTTCACCAGGCTGATGACCTGGGCGACCGCCCCCGAGGGGGGCGGGACGGGGTCGGCCGGTGCGGGCTTCCTGGGTTTGCCGGCCGGCTTGACGGGGGCGGGGGCCGGGCCGGGGGCCGCCTTCTTCTCGGTCGTGTCACGGGGTGCGGTGGCCGTGGGGGTCGTCGCGGAGGCCTTCGGCGAGGCGGACGAGGTCGTCGGGCTCGGCGAGGCGGTCGCGGTGGGGGACGCGGACTCCGTCGGCCGTGCGCTCCGCGTCGTCGCGGAGTCGGACGCGGACGCGGATCCTCCGGCCGGGAGGGAGTCCGCCCGGACGTCGGAGTCGGCCGTGCGGGCGTTCCCCGCCGAGTCGCCCGCGAAGTCCAGGGCGAGCACTCCCACCGTGCCGGCCGCCAGGGTCCCCACGGCGGCCAGGACCACGCGCCGGGCCCGCGGGTGACGCGCGGCGCGGTGGCCGCCGGGTATGCGGGGCTGGGGGGTTCGCATGGCAGGGGCCTCCGTACAGGCGGGTGTCGCACACGCCGGGTCGCGCCACGGGCGTGGTGCCGCGCCGGTGTCGGGCGGCTCCGTACGACTGTACGAGTCGCACGGGCCGCCGGACGGCCTCTGAAGGGAGCCCGCAGGTGCCCTTAAGGAACCGCTCAGACTTCGGTGCTCGCGACCGGTGTCGGATCGTGCCGGTGTCCGCCCGCGCCGGCCACCGCCGGGGCCGACCGGTCAGTCCGTCTGCTGTCGTCTGCCGCCGCGTCGGCGCCGACCGCGCAGGGAGCGCCGGGCGGTGTCGGTGGAGGAGCCGGTGGACAGGCCGAAGGTGACGCGTACGGAGGCGCCTCCCAGGGCGGCACGCCCGATCCGTACGGTGCCTCCGGTCGCCGTCGCCGCCCGCCGGACGATGTCCAGCCCCAGGCCCGTCGATCCGGTGCTGCTCCCGCGCGTCAACGCCTGGTCCGGGTCGGGGATGCCGGGGCCGGCGTCCTCGACCAGCAGTTCCACCGCCTGCGCGGTGCGGTCCACGGCGATCGTGAACGCCGTGCCGTCGTCCGTGTACCGGAACACGTTCCCCACCAGGGCGTCCACGACGGCGGCCACGTCGTCGTGGGCGAGGTCGACGGTGGTGGCCTCCTCGGCGATGCGCAAGGAGCAGCGTCTTCCCTGCTGTTCGGCGAGTACGGCCCAGAAGCCCGCCCGGCGGCGGATCACCTCGGCCGCCTCGCACCGCTCCCCCGCCGTCTTCCCGTGGGCCGCCGGCGTCGCGGTGCCCGTGTCGCCCGCCTCGCGCAGGGCGCGCCCCATCGGACCCATGGCGAGCGGGGTGCGTGCGGTGGTGATGATCGCCTGGAGTTCCGCCTCCAGTGCGCCGACCGCGGCCTCGACCCTGCCCGACTCCAGGCTCGGTCCCATCCGTTCGGTGGCGAGGTGCAGTGCCGTCAGCGGGGTGCGCAGCCGGTGGGAGAGGTCCGCGACGAGTTCCCTTTCGATGGCGAGGAGTTCGGTCATCCGGTCGGCCATGGCGTTGAAGGCCACGCCGGCGTCGCGCAGTTCGCTGGGTCCCATGGGGACGACACGGGTGTCGAGGTTGCCCTCCCCCAGTACGTAGGACGCCTGGGCGAGTTCCTTCGAGGACCGGACGACCTTCGCGCCGAGGCGGTCGGCGACGAGTACCGAGCCGATGAGCAGGCCGACCGCCAGGACCAGCATCACGGTCCACGAGGCGGCGACACCCCGGGTCAGGTCGTCCTCCGGGACGAAGTTCTCGACGACGGCGACCCGATCGTGCGGGAGCACGACCGGCTGGAGGAAGATCCAGCCGCCGCCGGGCACGTCCTGGGAGATGGACTCCCGGCCCTGTTTGGCCCGTTCGAGCAGCTCGGCGGGGGCGTGACTGGTGCCGAGTTCGCGCGCGTCGGGCAGGTGGATGGCCAGGTGTTCCGCCCGGTCCAGGCCCGCCATGGATTCCCGGAGGTCGTCGGGGTCGGTGGTCAGGGTCAGGATGGGCGCCATGGCGGCGGCCGGTTGTTCGGCGGCCGTGATGCTCTGTTCCCGGGCCAAGGACATGACCAGTACGGCGAGCGGGATCAGGAACGAGAGGGCGACCATGGAGGTGACGGCGAGGGCCACTCCCGCCAGGGAGCGTCTCAACGGGGTTCCACCATTTTGATGCCGACTCCCCGCACGGTCCTCAGATAGCGGGGCGCGGCGGCGCTCTCGCCGAGTTTGCGACGCACTGCCGAGAGGTGCACGTCGACCGTCTGGTCGTCCACGTAGGGTTCGCGCCACACCTCGCTGAGGAGCCGACGCTTGGAGACGACCTGTCCCGCGTGATGGGCGAGGAATGCCAGGAGATCGAACTCTCGGCGGGTGAACCGGAGTTCCCGTCCGGCGAGGACGGCGGTGCGGGCCAAGGGGTCCAGCGTCAATTGACCGACGGACACCGGCCGCATCAGGTCGGCCGGGCCGGCCGGACGGGGAGCGCCGGCCGGATCCGTGGTGTGCGTTCCCGTCGTGCGGCGCAGCACCGCGGAGAGGCGGGCCACGAGTTGGCCGCCCGAGAACGGTTTGACCAGGTAGTCGTCGGCGCCCGCGTTGAGCAGCCTGATGATCTCCGCCTCGTCGTCGCGGGCGGTGGCGACCACCACGGGCACCGGGGATATGCCCCTGATCATGCGGAGTGCGTCGCCTCCGTCCAGGTCCGGCAGCCCGAGGTCGAGCACGACCGCGTCGAACGACGTCCGGGTGATTTCCCGCAAGGCTCCGAAACCGTCGCCTGTGTTGTGGACGGCGTACCCCTGCTCGGAGAGTATTTCGATCAGGAACGCGCGAATGCGGGGGTCGTCCTCGACGACGAGTACACGGGGCATGCGGGACACCTTATCCAGCGCTCCATTTGACCGGAATCGAGGAGCCGGGTGTCACTCTCCACAGCCTTTCCGACATTCCACCGGATGTCGGTCACCGAAATGTGCTGCCCTTTCCGGTGACGTTCAGGGGGACCGGATGGTCCGTCACCACGTCGGCGTTCGGCCGCGGCGGGCTCGCCGACCGCGTCAGAAGGACGTCTCCAGCACGGTGGCCCTCGCCGACGGCACGACGGTCGCCGTGATCTGCGAACGGTGACCGCTGCCGGAGAAGGTGACGGTCAGCGTGTCGTCGGCGGATTGGGCGGTGGCCACCTTGAATCCGGGCGCCGGAACCGCGGAGATCAGGCACACCCCGTCGTTTCCGTACCGCACGGTCGCCTTGCCGCCCGTCGACGGGATGGTGTGCGGACCCGACCCGCCCCGCTCGCAGCTCTGGGCCGGGGTGCGGGGTGTGCCGCTCTGGGTGGAGGAGGCGCTCGCGCGGTTGCTCGGCGCGGACGGGCGCGGCGTGTTCGCGGCGGAGGGCGACGGCGAGGAGGCCTGCGGGCCGGGAGCCGAGGGCGAAGTGGAGGCACTCGCGGAGACGGACGCGGAAGCGGAGGCGGTGACCGACGCCGGCGGGCTCGATGAGGGGAACACGGTCGGCGCCGACCGGGCGACCGGGGGTTTCGGTCGGGTGGAGCCCGTCACGAAGTCGACGGTGGCCATGACGGCCGTCACGCTGGCGGCCGTACAGGACATCCATATGAGCAGGTAGCGCGGGAAGCGGAAGCGGTGCACGCCACCATAGTGACGGAGGTGCGGCCCGGTTGGTGACCCGGTACGCGCTCCCCCGCCGCCTGGCTCACCGACCTGCGGTGAGCCGGGCGGCGGTGACGGCTACGGCGCCATCTCGTACGTCCCGGACAGCGCCTCGACCCGCGCCCACACGCGCGCCGAGCGCGCCTCGTCCACGACGGGGCGTCGTACCGCGCCGAGTGCCCAGTCCTGCTGCTGCGCGGTGGCGGAGTCCTTGCCGTGCAGTTCGACGGCGTGCGCGGAGAAGTCGCGCACGAGGACGGAGAACAGTTCGTCCAGCACGTCCTCGTCCAGGCCCGTGAGGCGGGCCTGCTCCAGGATCAGCTGGCCGTGGACCACGAGGGCGAACAGTTGGCCCACGGCGAGCAGCAGGTCCAGGTCGCGGCTCTGCTCCTCGTCGGGGGCGGCGGTGGCCACGAACTCGCACAGCGCGTCCGCCTGCTCGCGCAGCCGCGCGACGTTCGGGACCTCGGCGTACGCCTCGTAGGCGGTGCGCCAGTCGTGGAAGCGCACGGAACCCAGGCCCCGGGCGGGGCCCTGGCGGAAGAGGAACGCGTCGTCGGCGGCGTCGAGCCGGGTCGGGACGGGTGCGTAGTCGGCCGGGTCCAGCAGGTGGTTGCGCATGAACTTGAGGATCAGCGCGAGGTTGACGTGGACCGTGCCCTCCAGCTTGGGCAGCCCGCGGATCTCGACGGCGGCCTGGGCGAAGTACGTGTCCTTCTCGAAGCCCTTGGCGGCGATGACGTCCCACAGGAGGTCGATGACCTTCTCGCCCTCGGTGGTCACCTTCATCTTCGTCATCGGATTGAACAGCAGGTACCGGCGGTCGTCGGGGCCCGCGGAGCGGAAGTAGTCCACGGCGCGGTCGCTGAAGAGCTTCATTCCCACGAGGCGGACGTACGCGTCGCTCAACTCGCGCCGCACGTGCGGGAAGGCGGTGACGGGGCGCCCGTAGAGCACGCGGTTGTGCGCGTGGGTGACGGCCTCGTACATCGCGTGCTCGCAGATGCCGATGGAGGCGGTGCAGAGGTTGAACTTGCCCACGTTGACCGTGTTGAGGGCGGCGTCGAAGGCGGCCCGGCCGGTGTGCAGGACGTCCTGCGGGGTGACCGGGTAGTCCGTCAGACGGAACTCGCTGACGTACTTCGAGGAGTCGACGACGTTCTTCACGAGCTCGTACGACGGGTGGCGGCTGTCGGCCGCGAAGAAGACGTACCCGTCGGGGCCCTCGACGTCGGTGCGGCGACCGAAGACGGACACCAGGCCGGCGGCGTTGCCGTTGCCGATGTAGTACTTGGAGCCGCTCGCCCGGAACCCGCCGTCGCCGTCGGGCTCCAGGAGCATGTCGGTGGAGTAGATGTCGGCGCCGTGCGTCTTCTCGGACAGGCCGAAGGCGAACACCTCGCCCTGGTCGAGGAGTTCGGCCGCACGGCTGCGGGCGTCGGCGTTGTCGCTCTGCCAGACGGGCCCGAGACCGAGGATGGTCACCTGCCACGCGTACCAGTAGTCGAGACCGTAGAACCCGAAGATCTCGTTGAGGGCGGCGATCCGGGCGGTGTCCCAGCGCCGGCCCTCCTGCGCGGAGGCGGAAGCCGGGGTGAGGAAGGTGGCGAACAGGCCTTCCTTGGCGGAGAAGGCGAGGAAGTCGCCCAGCCAGGCGCGGGACCGGTAGTCCTCGATCAGCCGGCGCTTGCCGCGCTCCTCGAACCAGTCGACGGTGGCGCGCAGCAGCCTGCGGGTCTCGGGGTCGAAGTGCCGCGGGTCGTAGGTGCGCGGGTTGAACAGCAACGGGTCGGCCATGGAGGTTCGCCTTCCGAGGGGTCGGGGGTACGGCTGGGAGGTGCGGAGTCGGTGATGTGGAGCCGGGGGTGGGCGCGGTCAGGCGTCCGGTTGGGAGGACTCGCCGATCCGGCGGACGGTGGCGAGTACGTCGTCGAGCCAGGCGACGGTCATGCGTTCGTACGCGATGCCGCCGCGCAGCACGACGTGTTGCAGTTCCTGCCCGGCGTCGGGCGGCGTGGGGGCCTCGGGCCCGGTGAAGTCGCGCCGTTCCCCGGCGAGGTAGTGCGCGAGGCGGTCGGCGTGTACCTGGCGGTGCCGTTCGACCTCGCGGGTGAGCGCGGCCGGGTCGTCGAAGGCCGCGCCGCGGATCTTCACGGCGAGGTCGTGCCGCAGGCTCTCGGGCTCGATCGGTTCGTGCAGCCACCCGGAGAGCGCGGTGCGCCCGGCGTCGGCGACGGAGTATTCCTTCTTGTCCGGGCGGCCCTGTTGCGGCACCTCGCGGACGGCGAGCAGGCCGTCGCTCTCCATGCGCTTGAGCACGCGGTAGATCTGCTGGTGGGTGGCGGTCCAGAAGTAGCCGATGGACCGCTCGAAGCGCCGGGCCAGCTCATAGCCGGAGCCCGGCTTCTCCAGCAGCGAGACGAGGATCGCGTGTTCGAGCGCCATACCGCGATCCTTCTATGCAACTCGTTGCATAGACAAGTCGCAGAGGCCGGGTGAGACGTGACTCACCCGGGACGCCCCGTCTCGCCGAGGCACCGGGGCGGGTTCACCCGCGGTGCGCCACCGCCGCCCGCCGTTCGGCCCGCACGAACGCGGCGGGGAGCCACTTCACCCGCTCCCCCTTTCCGGGTACGCGGCCCGCCCCGCCGGTGTCCGCTCACCGACTTCCGCGCTGCGCCTCCACGATCCGGCTCACCGTGCCGTCCACTCCCGCGCGGCGCTGCACCCTCTCGGAGAAGGCCGGGAACTGGCCGGCGATGGCACTGAGCAGCCTCAGCTCGATCGGGGCCACGTTGACTTCGCACAGGTCGCGCTCGACGGCGCGCGTCACGCCCCGAGCCACGTCCTCCGGCGCCACCGTCCGTACGCCGCCCGGAGGGGTCGATCCCGTCGCGGCGAACATGCCCGCGTCCCGTACGTATCCCGGTTGGACGAGCGAGAGTCCGACACCGGTGCCCCGCAGGTCCTGGCGGAAGGCCAGCGCGAAGCCGCGCAGGCCGAACTTCGAGGCGTTGTAGAGCGAGGAGGACTTGGTGGCGGCCTTCCCGGAGATCGAGCCGACGAGCACGATGTGGCCCTTGCCCGCCTCGACCATGCGGGGCGCGAGCAGGCGGGTCAGCATGACGGGGGCGCGCAGGTTCACGGCCAGGGAGCGGTCGACCTGCTCGGGCGTGTAGTCGAGCAGGTCGCCGCTGGACGGAAGGGCCGCGTTGGCGATGAGGATGTCCGTGTCGGGGCAGGCCTCGGCGAGACGGGTGACGTCGTCCGGGTCGGCGAGATCGGCGAGGACGGATCGGGCGCCGAGTTCGTCGGCCACGGCCTTGAGGGCCTCCTCCCGACGTCCCGTGATCACGAGTTTCGCGCCCTTCGCGGTGAGCGCGCGGGCCAGCGTCAGGCCTATGCCACCCGTGACGCCGGTGAGGAGAACGGTCGATCCGGTGATGCGCATCCCAAGATCCTCCTTCTTGTTCGTTCGAACGAACAATAGAGAGTGGGTCCCGGCGTGTCCACGTCGGGAACCGGACTGCGTGGACTCCCGAACACCCCCCTCGCGCAGCGTGGTTGGCTCGGAAGGGGCCGGCGAGGGACCGTCCGCGAACCGGCGGAGGAGGCGTCCCCCGCCGGACGCCTCACCCGGGGGCGGGCCGCCGTTTGCGACAATCCCCCTGTTGATCGACGGCCGCGAGGAAGCAGGGTGGAGCACGTGGCTCAGCAGGCAGAGGACCGCGCTCCGGACGGCCGCGCGGAGCGCGGACGGCAGTCGCGCGTGAAGATCGCGGATGCCGTGCTGGCGCTGCTCGACGAGGGGGAGACGCACTTCGCCGCGGATCGCGTGGCCGAGCGCGCGGGCGTGTCCCGCCGGCTGGTGTTCCACCATTTCGCGGACATGGCCCAGTTGGTCGAAACCGCCATCGCCCGCAGGTTGGAGCAGCTGATCGAGCAGATCCAACCCCTGCCGACACAGGGCGCGCGCACCGCCCGGGTCGCGGCCCTCACGGAACAGCGCGCCAGGATCCTGGAATGGATCACACCGGCTCAGCTGACGACCCTGCGCCTGGAGCGTCGGTCCGAGCGGATCGACGAGGTCACCCGACAGGTGCTGGACCTGGCGCGCGAGCGCTTGGCGACGGTCTTCGCCGAGGAGCTCGACCGGGCGCCGGCCGACCGGGCGGCCGACCTGCTCAACGGTCTGGACGCCGTGACCACCTGGGGTGCCTGGTACCACTGGCGCAGCAGCGGCCTCGACATCGACGCGGCGCACCGTGCCATGGAGACCTCGGTGCACGCCCTTCTGGCGGCGACGGATCAGACGGCGGATCCGGCGGATCCGGGGCGGTGATCCCCGGCCGCCGGGGACGGGGTGTGACCGTGCCCGGACAGCCTCGCGTGCAGGGTGGGCCCGCCCGCCGCCACGAGAACGAACAGGCAGCCGGCGGTGACGAGGCTCGGCTCGGGGAGCCACGCGCCCAGGATCCAGTCGAGGATCAGCGCGACGGCCACGAGCAGCACCTTGGCCGCCAGGAGCGAGAGGACCAGCCGCTTGTCGCGGGCCGTCCCGGCTCGGGCCCGCCGGCGGCCGTTCAGGGTCATCGCCAGTGCGGCCACGGCGAGGATGGCCAGCACGCGCAGTGCGTGCTCGGCGGGCGGAGTGTCACCGCCGAGGGCCCAGACCGCACCCATGACCAGGCCCGCCACGGCGTACGCGACGGTCTCGGCGTGCCGGGACGTCCACGTGCGGGCTCGGGTGAGCGGCCGGGCCCGCTCTGCCGCGGGTCGGTCGGACGATGCCACGCCCGGGGGCCTGCGAGTCTCGACAGTGGCCGGCATTTCGACCCCTCGATCGCTGGAGGACAACACTTATTGCACTTCGAGTGTCATATGTTTCGCCCCCTCCGTCAAGCGATGCGAGGCCGACCCTGATCGCGAGGGCCTACGCGCAGGAAGGGCACAGGCCCCGGTAGGTGACCTCCACCGCGGAAACGGAGAACCCGAACCGCTCCTCCGCGGGAAGGTCCGACAGGGGGCTGCCGGTCGGGTGGACGTCGCGGATGGTCCCGCAGCCGGAGCACACCAGGTGGTGGTGCGGCTGGTGCGCGTTGGGGTCGTAGCGCTTCGCCCGTCCGTCGGTGGACAACTCCCTGACCTCGCCCAGGACGACCAGCTCACCGAGGGCGTTGTAGACGGTCGCCCGCGAGATCTCGGGCAGTCGCTCCACCGCGCGGGCGTGCACCTCGTCGGCCGTCAGGTGCACGTGATCACCGTCGAGCACCTCCGCCACGACACGTCGCTGCGCTGGGAGGTCATCCTCCAGCCACGCCCCCGCAGTCGATCCAGCAGATCACTCATGTCGGTTCACCATTTCAGGTTCGGCGGGAGCCCGGAGTTCGCGGGTCCGTCCGGAATCCTATGGGATATGGGTCTGGTGCCCTTCTTGACTTGGACTCTGTCCATCGTAGGATCGGTTCTGTCGACAGCCAAGGGACAGGAAGATTTCCAGCACCGCAGGAGACACCGACGTGACGGACCGCCCCCGCGCAGCAGCCGGGCCGCGTCCGACCGACCGGGCGCCGGTCGGGTTCGGCACGCGCACCGTGTGGTCGCCGGCGTCCGCTCCCGCCCCCTGCGCCCTGACCCCGATCGTTTCGCTGTCTCGCCGCCCGCAGTCGCCTGGCACCGAGATCCGCTTGGCCCGGAAGGATTCCCATGTCTGAGAACCATGACGCAATCGTCGTAGACGCGAAGACGAACGAGGGCGGAGGTGGCTGCCCGGTCGCGCACGAGCGGGCCGCCCACCCGACGCAGGGTGGTGGAAACCGCCAGTGGTGGCCGGAGCGGCTCAACCTGAAGATCCTCGCCAAGAACCCCGCCGTGGCCAACCCCCTCGGCGAGGAGTTCGACTACGCCGAGGCGTTCAACAACCTCGACCTCGCGGCCGTGAAGCGGGACATCGCCGAGGTGCTGACGGACTCGCAGGACTGGTGGCCGGCCGACTTCGGCAACTACGGCCCGTTCATGGTCCGTATGGCGTGGCACAGCGCGGGCACCTACCGCATCAGCGACGGCCGCGGCGGCGCCGGTGCCGGACAGCAGCGCTTCGCCCCCCTCAACAGCTGGCCGGACAACGGCAACCTGGACAAGGCCCGCCGCCTGCTGTGGCCGGTGAAGAAGAAGTACGGCCAGAGCATCTCCTGGGCCGACCTCATGATCCTGACCGGCAACGTCGCCCTGGAGTCGATGGGCTTCGAGACGTTCGGCTTCGCCGGCGGCCGCGCGGACGTGTGGGAGCCCGACGAGGACGTCTACTGGGGTCCCGAGACCACCTGGCTCGACGACGAGCGCTACACGGGCGACCGCGAGCTGGAGAACCCGCTCGGCGCGGTCCAGATGGGCCTGATCTACGTCAACCCCGAAGGCCCGAACGGTACCCCCGACCCGCTCGCCGCGGCGCGCGACATCCGTGAGACGTTCCGCCGCATGGCGATGAACGACGAGGAGACGGTCGCCCTCATCGCGGGTGGCCACACCTTCGGCAAGACCCACGGCGCCGGCCCGGCGGACCACGTCGGCGACGACCCCGAGGCCGCGTCCATCGAGCAGCAGGGCCTGGGCTGGAGCAACACCTTCGGCACCGGCAAGGGCGGGGACACGATCACCAGCGGCCTTGAGGGCATCTGGACGAACACCCCGGTGACCTGGGACAACACCTTCTTCGACATCCTCTTCGGATACGAATGGGAGCTGTTCAAGAGCCCGGCCGGCGCGCACCAGTGGCGGCCGAAGGACAACGGCGGGGCGGGCACCGTTCCCGACGCCCACGACGCGTCCAAGACCCACGCGCCGACGATGCTGACGACGGACCTGTCGCTGCGCGTCGACCCGGCGTACGAGCAGATCTCGCGGCGCTTCCACGAGAACCCGGCCGAGTTCGCGGACGCCTTCGCCCGCGCGTGGTTCAAGCTGACGCACCGTGACATGGGTCCGATCGTGCGCTACCTCGGCCCGGAGGTCCCCTCCGAGACGCTGCTGTGGCAGGACCCGCTCCCCGCGGTGACGCACGCGCTCGTCGACGCGGAGGACGTCGCCGACCTCAAGAGCAGGGTCCTCGCCTCGGACCTGTCGGTGTCCGCGCTCGTGTCCGCGGCGTGGGCGTCCGCCTCGTCGTTCCGCGGCAGCGACAAGCGCGGTGGCGCCAACGGTGCGCGCATCCGCCTCGAACCGCAGAGCGGTTGGGAGGTCAACAACCCCGACGAGCTGGCGACGGTACTGCGCACGCTGGAAGGCGTCCGGGAGGCCTTCAACTCCGCCCGCTCCGACGGCAAGCAGGTCTCGCTCGCCGACCTGATCGTGCTGGCCGGCGGCGCGGCCGTCGAACAGGCCGCCAAGAACGCGGGCTTCGACGTGCGGGTCCCCTTCACCCCCGGCCGGGTGGACGCGTCCCAGGAGCAGACGGACGTGGAGTCGTTCGCGGCCCTGGAGCCGGTCGCCGACGGTTTCCGCAACTACCTCGGCAAGGGCAACCGGCTGCCGGCCGAGTACCTGCTCATCGACCGGGCGAACCTGTTGACGTTGAGCGCGCCCGAGATGACGGTCCTCGTCGGTGGGCTCCGTGTGCTCGGCGCGAACCACCAGAAGTCCTCGGCGGGCGTCCTCACCAAGACGCCCGAGTCGCTGACGAACGACTTCTTCGCCAACCTGCTCGACCTCGGCACCACGTGGACGGCGACGTCCCAGGACGCGAACACCTTCGAGGGTCGCGACTCCTCCACGGGCGAGGTCAAGTGGACCGGCACCCGCGCCGACCTCGTCTTCGGCTCGAACTCCGAGCTGCGCGCGGTCGCTGAGGTCTACGCGAGCGACGACGCGAAGGAGAAGTTCGTCAAGGACTTCGTCGCCGCGTGGGACAAGGTGATGAACCTGGACCGGTTCGACCTCGTCTGATCGCGGCGTCCGGGTCGGCCCCACCGGCCGACCCGGACCTCGACACCGGGGGAACGTCGACACAGGCGGAATGACGGGTGGGCCGACAGGGCCGCCCTAGAATCCGGCCCATGGCCGCTCCCCGCCCCCGTTTCGCGTCCACATTCGGCTCGACGGTCCGCGAATTGCGCGGGGTGTACCTCGCGCGTGAGGGTTCCGGCCGCTACGACTGGCACCTCGCCGTGGCGATGGCCCTGATGGTCGGCGCGCCGGTGCTGGTGGGGACGGCCACGGGGCGAACGTCGGAAGCCGTCGTCGTCTCCCTCGGCGCCTGGTTCACCTCGCTGGCCGTGCCGAGGGCGACGGCTGCCGACCGGGTCCGACAGTCGGCATTCCGTACGGTCCTGCTCACGTCCACCACCGCCGTCGGGCTGCTCGTCGGGAACCTCCTCTGGGCCGTGCTGCTCGTCTCGGCCGTCCTGTGCCTGTTGTCGCCCCTGACCTACGTCGGCGTCACCCCGCTGATCACGCTGGTGATGGCCGTCGGACCGCAGTCGGTGCCGGACACGGCCGAACACCTGCTGCTCTTCGCGGGCGGCTCGCTGTGGGCCGGCGCCATCCTGCTCGTGCCGTTCCTCGGCGGGGCCTACGCGACGCCGAGCGCCGGACGCCGCCAGGCCCGCCGCGGCGCCCGTGAGAGCCTCACCGCGCTCCGCCGGGCCGCGCGCGAGGGGAACCCGAGACTGCGCTACGCCGTACGGATCTGCGTGTGCTTCACCGTCGCCTACGCCGTACTCACCTGGCTGGACGTGCCGCACGCCGCCTGGGCGCTCGTCGGCATCCTCACGACCCTGCGGCCC